>JAERTH010000036.1 GCA_016844955.1 Fidelibacterota bacterium
GATTATCTGGCCGCCATGGGCAGCGAGCATGGTTATGCCATGGCCGTGGAAAAGATGATGGGTATCGAACTGCCTGAGCGGGTAGAATATCTGCGCGTCATCTTTGCTGAACTCCAACGTATCGCCAGTCACCTGGTGGCTGTAGGTGCTTTTGGACTGGATGTGGGTGCCATTACGCCTTTTATCTATTGTTTCCGTGAACGAGAATTGATCCTTGATCTTTTTGAAATGGCCTCAGGTGCCCGTCTTTTATACAACTATATATGGATTGGTGGCCTGGCCCATGATGTGCCTCCTGGTTTCGTTGAAAAAACTTACGAATTCCTGGATGCATTTGAGGAGAGAGTAGCCGAGTACAATCAAATCCTCACTGGGAACAAAATCTTTATTGAACGCGCCGCTGATGTTGGTGTTTTGACCCCTGAGGTTGCTATCAACAATGGCGTTACCGGTCCCAGCCTGCGAGCATCCGGTGTAAATATCGATATCCGTAAAACTCAGCCCTATTCAATCTACGATCGTTTTGATTTTTATGTGCCACTGGGTCAAGGTTTACAGGGTAGCATTGGTGATAGTTGGGATCGCTATTATATCCGTGTTTTGGAAATGTCTGAGAGTGCGAAAATTGTGCGCCAGGCGCTGGATCAACTGCCTGTGGAAGGTGATGTCAAATCAGCTATCCCAAAAAGAATCCGCCCACCCAAGGGTGAGATTTATTTCAGAAGTGAAAATCCCCGTGGTGAATTGGGATATTATATAGTTAGCAACGGGAAGAACGTACCCATCCGGGTGAAAATGCGTTCTCCTGCATTTTCTAACCTCAGTGTTATTAACGAAATTGGCCAAGGCTGGATGATCTCAGATGTCATCGCGATTCTCGGTAGTCTGGACATAGTACTAGGGGAGATAGATCGCTAAATGATACAATTACTTGCAAACTGGATTCTATCGTTTGAAATCCTGGCGGGTATGGGTAATTCCATAGCCTGGGGATTGTCGCTCTTTATCGTGGCAGCACTCATCTTTGTGTTCGTTGCAGCAAACGCCATCGTTCTGGTTTATATCGAACGTAAAGTTTCTGCATTTATGCAGGTTCGGCTGGGACCCATGCGTGTTGGAAAATTTGGAACTTTACAGACCGTAGCTGATGCATTGAAATTGCTGCAGAAAGAGGATATTATCCCCAAAGCGGCGGATAAGATACTCTTCGTCGTTGGGCCATGGGTTATTCTTGTGGCTTCTGTAGTAACCTTCGCAGCCATTCCATTTTCAGATACCATGCTGGCAGCCAATATGAATATTGGTCTATTCTATGTCGTATCCATATCCTCGATTGTGGTGCTGGGTATCGTCATGGCTGGTTGGGCCTCTAATAACAAATGGTCTCTGTATGGCGCCATGCGTTCTGCAGCCCAGATCATTTCTTACGAAATCCCGGTTGGCATTACCCTCATAGCCGTGGTTGCTGTGGTGGGAAGCCTCAACCTGCAAACCATTGTCCAGGCACAGGGCGGAACTGGAAATCTGTTCCATTGGATTCCGCTTCCACTACCTAACTGGTTCATTTTTCACAGTCCTTTTCTGTTTATGGCAGCCTTTGTTTATCTGGTAGGGGCTACTGCAGAAATCAACAGGACCCCCTTCGATATCCCTGAATCTGAGTCCGAACTGGTTGCCGGATTTATGACAGAGTTTTCAGGATTACGCTGGGCACTGTTCTTTTTATCGGAGTATGCCAATGCCACCCTGGTTGCTTTTCTGGTGGCTATCATTTTCCTCGGGGGATGGCAGAGTCCATTCGCTGATTATGAGGGGGCACAGATCGGACTATCCATCCTGACTTTGTTGGCGATGATGTGGACTGTATTTGTAAAAGTTAAAATCAACCGCTTATCCATCTATCCAGTTGGTCTGGCTCTGGTGGTAACCATCTCGGCCTGGCTCTTTCCAGGCTTCGCTATCTGGATGGCTTCACCTGGACTATTCTGGATGCTGATGAAGGTCGGAGTTATCATTTTTCTTTTGATGTGGTTCCGCTGGACTTTCCCTCGACTCAGAGTTGATCAATTGATGTATGTGAGCTGGAAGGTCATTCTTCCACTTTCTCTGGTCAATCTCATGGGTGTGGCAGTATGGATGTGGCTAACCGGTGAAATACAATTTTAGGATAGACGCATGAGCTATTTTGGTAATATTACAAACGCTATTTCCACCCTGATTGAAGGTATGAAAGTCACCATGGGATACTTTGTACGGCCCCGTGAGCACGTGACTCTGCAATATCCCGATGAAGTGTGGCCCATCCCCACCCGTAACATCGGTGTCGGTGAAATCGACAGCTATAACACCATTCGTTCCAAGTTGGTTGTCAACTTTGAGGATTGTATTGGTTGTAAAGCCTGTGAGCGTGCCTGCCCGGTTGACTGCATCGATATAGAAACATTCAAGGCTGGCAAAGAAGAAGATATCGGTACCACGAGCAATGGCACAAAAATCAAATTAAGGGTGACCAGCTTCACCATTGATATGAGCGAGTGCATGTTCTGCGATCTGTGTACACATCCCTGTCCTGAGGATTGTATTGAAATGACACCGGATTATCAGTTTATCAGCAATGATAACGTGAAACTCGATGTCACCCCAGAAGAACGCTGGCGCGATCGGAATCACCTGATCTATCAGTTTTCCAAAGTCTCACCTGAAGAACGGGCCAAACGTCAGGCTGACGCAGCCAAGATTGCAGAAGCCAAAGCAGCTGCAATGGCAGCCAAGAAGGAAGCCGCTGCCAAAGCCGCAGCAGAAAAGGCCGCAACTGAAACAGTTGCTTCAGAAAAAGCCACAACTGAAGCCACTATGGCAGCTGCTCCAACGCCAGCGACAACAGAACCGGTAGTACAGGCGACACCGGTGCCAGAGGTCAGTTCTGATACTCAGGAAATGGAAGCGATTGACGTGCCCATGGAGACCATTGTTCCAAAACCGGCCTCTGAGACATCTGCTGTTCCTGATATCCCAGCAGAACCTGTTGAGAATGCCGCTCCTGCTGATGATACAGCGACACAGAATGAAGATTTAACCACAAGGGAGAGTGAGAATGGCTGATTTCATTTTCTGGGTAATTTGGGCGCTGATCGTTGCATCAGCCGCTTTGGTTGCATTCGGAAATAACCTGATCCATTCGGTGTTCGCTTTGATGGGAACCTTCCTGGGCGTCGCCGGAATTTATATTTTTCTAAACGCTGATTTTCTGGCTGTGACACAGATAGTTGTATACGTGGGCGGCATCCTGGTGCTGCTGGTATTCGGCATCATGCTCACCAATAAAATCAGCACGGCTCAGATATCTCAGAGTTCCGTCCAGAAGGGATTGGGTCTACTGGTGGTGTTGGGAGTAGTGAGTATTATCCTCACTGCTGTGCTGCCCCATGATTGGGTGGGTGCAATTGCACCCCTGGCATTCGCTGAAACCGTTGAAGGTATTGGCCGGTTATTATTCACTGACTACCTGATTTTGTTTGAAATTGCTTCGGTCCTGCTCCTGGGAGCTTTGATTGGTGCTGCAACCCTGGCCAGAAAGGAGCTGTAGGATGGATCATCTAAATTCATATCTCGTTCTGAGCGCCATTCTGTTTAGTCTGGGTCTTTATACAGTGGTTACCCGCCGCAATGCGGTGGCCATTCTCATGGGTGTGGAATTGATTCTCAATGCTGCGAATATCAACTTTGTAGCCTTCTCCAAATTTGTGACCCACAATCTGGATGGCCACCTGATCTCAGTCTTTATTATTATGCTGGCCGCCGCTGAAGCTGCAGTTGCGTTGGCCATTGTGTTGAACCTTTATAACGATCGTGGGCACATCAATGTTGATGAAGCCAACGCCCTCAAACAGTAGGTGCAGGCGATATGATTAAACTAGCACTATTTATCCTGTTCCTCCCACTGCTTTCATTTGTATTGCAGATCTTCCTTGGAAGACGCTACGAAGACAAAAAAGGGGAGTGGGTCTCCGTTGGTATTCAATTCA
>JAERTH010000037.1 GCA_016844955.1 Fidelibacterota bacterium
ATGCCAGGCCAGTTCTCGGGGACTCATCTCAGTCCGTTCTAAAGCAATATCCTTGATTCGTTCTCTTTCCTCATCGGGGATACGGTTCCAGAACTGACGAGGAGCTGGTTTATCATCGACAAGTCCGTCATAGCCATTCTCCCGGAAACGACCGTACCAGCTGTAAAATGTACTGGTAGAAACTCCCAGTTCATTTAAGGTCTGTTTTGCAGGAAGCTGAGACTCCTCCACTGTGCGGATAATCTCATACTTCTCGGCCTGGTTATATCTCATATATCGCTCACATCGATACCCTGACCAATGCAACTTTTTTTTAACACGTCATTCTTCATGGCGATGCCAGCATACAGCTGCTTGAGATGATTGTTCTCTTTGCGGAGGTCATCCACTTCGGTAGAATTAGCTTCACGAACAATATCTCCGGCTAGCCGTTTCTTACCGGCTTCAAGAAAATCCTTGCTCCATTTATAGTACAGGTTTTGGGCAATACCCTCTTTGCGGCAGATCGAGGCGATGGTCTCTTCACCTCGTAATCCTTCCAAAACAATCCTGATCTTTTCTTCAGCGGAATACTTCTTGCGGGTGTTTCTTTTTATATCTTTAACGCGCTTTTCTACATTTGATTTTGGGCTCATTTTCAATCCTCTTTTTTTCTCTCAGGATAACCCAAAAGTATCTCTTAGAAAATCAAACTAATTAATCCAACTTGTTCTGACAGGATACACTGACAGGATACACAATATTGATTTGAAAAACATCCAGAAAGATCGTTTTCAGGTCACCCTGGATTGCCAGACCTTTGCCCGAGATACACTTGTTTATCATTTCCCCTGGATCATACCTGGAACTTATGCAGAGGCCAACTATGGCAAATTCATTCATGAGTTTAGGGCTGTAGACATTGATAACCAGCCAGTGAAATTCAAAAAGGAGGGCAAGAATACTTTCATTTTTAACGATGCTGTAAAACTCAAATCTATCAGCTACTGGGTGAGTGCCACCTGGGAAGGCCCTACCTTGAGAACCATCTGGCCCATGGCTGGAACGGGTATAATAGAGGGCCGCATATTTGCCATCAATGCTGGTGGTGTGTGTGGATACTTCCAGGGCCAGGAATTAGCACCAGTAACCATGAAGTACAGCTATCCAGAAGATCTATATGCCATGACCGTACTGGACCAAAATCTTTCAGAACCGGGACAGACGACTATTACCAGCACAGATTACCATGAACTTATTGATAGTCCCATTCTTTTCGCGTATCCAGATACTTCAAGTTTTATGGTTCGTGATACTGAAGTTCTCGTCGGATTTTCCCACGAGAACGATGACACCCGTCGGGCAGGTGAACTTACTGAAGTGCTGCAACCATCCATGGATGCCATCGCCCGCTATCTGGATTCATTACCAGCCTCTGAGTATGCATACCTTATCTACTATGAAGATGCAACCGCGCTGGGTAAGATTATAGACAACCCCCGATTTTTAATCCCCAAAGTCATCTGGTATGTTATCCGTCACGGTATACCCCTGGGAGGTGCACTTGAACACAATAAATCCTCCTTCTACTATTTACCTGATCCAGGTGGTGACCATACTGGGGATATTGCCAAAACAGTCGAAAGTATTGCTATCCATGAATTTATGCACATCATGACCCCCTTGAATCTACGTAGTCAGTATATCAATGAATGGGACTATAATGAGCCGATCCTCTCCAAACATTTATGGCTTTATGAGGGTGTGACGGAATACATGTCGGAAATCATTCAGGTGAATGGTGGGTTGAAGTCGGTTAAAGATTTTCTCATGGGTAGCATGCGCTCAAAACTGAAGACAGGTGAAAGATATCCTTTTGCCAAAATGAGTTTTACTGAGATGTCCGCAAATGTCCTGGAAAAACCATATAAAAAGCAATACAATCAGGTCTATCAACGTGGTGCTGTCATGGGCATGCTTCTGGATATTGAAATTATCCGACTGATTGAAGGTCGCAAGCGACTCATTGATGTCATGCTAGAACTGGTTGATGAATATGGTCCCTCCAGAGCCATGAATGAGGAAGATGTTTTTGATATCTTCACAGCTAAAGTGCATCCCGATCTAAGAGAATTTTTCAGCCGCTATTTTGAGGGTAACGAAGCCCTGCCATATGCTGAGGTTTTTAACGCCGTGGGTGTCGCTTATGAAGCGGAGGCAGAAATTCAGGTTCCCCTTCACCCCATTAAGGATAATAAGGTAAAGCAATCTGTTATCTCCCTGGGGAGTGGTACCAGCATTAGAAAGGTGGGCCGAAAGGATAGAATTGGTTTTAAAAAAGGGGATATCATTCCCCAGGGACTATACCGGAATAACTATTTCGACGATTTTGGGAATCCCCTTCCTGAAGATATGGTCATCCAGATTCCCATTAAAAGAGATGGTAAGGATATTATGCTTAAAGATAAAATCCAGTACAAAGAAGATGAAAGCAAGCATCATATCCGAATCATGGAGAAAATGGACGCGAAACAATCACAACGCTTTGATATCTGGTTGGGCTTTCAGGATCCAGTCCCTACAGCAAATCCGGCTGCAACTGATGGAAGTTCCGAGCCAGATGGGGATGATTGATATCTGGCTGAATTCTTAGTTCATATGTGCAGTCTAGGCAATCAACAATTTTAGAATTAAAACCAAAACAGACAAAAGAGCTCCGATTGCCAGGGACACATAGCTGTACCTCAATAGTTCGTATTTCTTTTTAAGTATGACACCGATCTGGTAAAGATCCTGTATCATAAGTAGTCTGGCGGCTTCGTTATTATTAACGGTCTCAACCATGTAATTGGTGTACTCTTCCTGAGAAAAAGAAGCAAAAAAACCAAAGAAGAGTGGGTTGGGCATATCAGCAGGCTTTGTGATTTCAACCCCTCCCTTAAAGCGGGGAAGTACAACCAGGATAGCCAGGAAAAATGATATGAAGACTGTCAGGGATAAAGCACTCAGTGGCCAGAAATAGATTTTATCACTTAGCTCTGTTGAGAATATCTGAGATTGGATTACAGAAAAGAATATGAGTGCAAAACCGATGATGATATTTGCCTTTTGATCTGCAATAAGGCTCAGTGTGACCTGATGCTGCTGAGCAGTCCGTAGGGTGTGAATTATATCTTGTCTTCCAGTGGAAGGTTGTTTTTTAGTGTCCGGTGTATCCGGTGATGATTTCATTGGTGCATTCCTTACTTGTTTCATGCAAACTAAACCGGATTGTTTAAATCTGATCAGCATAAATCAAAATTATCTGGAAAACTTGTGGGTTCCGCTGGAGAAGAACCTGGGAATGAGGTCAATAGTGTGCTCTGGATCAAACATCTCAATTTCAACGATTTTCCAATCATTTTGATAACAATTTTTGTTCAGGAGTGATCACAGCTTGCTGTCCTTAGTGACAGGTTTAGCTTTGCCATCAGCATTCCACGCGGTGTGGTTGAAAAGGATCAAACGATGACTCCCAAACTGATACTATTTTTTAGCATCCTGTCTCTGGCATTACCCGTTGTGGCTCAGGAAACTGATAGCTTATTTGCAGCAACACGAGAAGATGCTCCCAAGCTATTTATAGATTGCCATTCCTGTGATATGAACTACATCCGCACCGAACTCAATATTGTGAACTATGTAATCGATCGCAACGATGCTGATGTGTTTATTATGATCACGCGTCAGACCACCGGCGGAAATGGGCGAGCGTACACCATGACCCTGGAGGGAAGGCAACAATTTCAGGGAATGCGCGATACCCTGATCTACATTACTGAACAGGACCTGTCGCAGGATGAAATCAGAGGACGGACACTCCAATGGCTTAAGTTGGGTTTGGTAAGATATCTGAGTAAAACACCACTGGCCAATGACCTGGAATTGAATTTTCATCGGATGGATGCAAAAGAGCAACCCCTGGATCCATGGGATTACTGGGTATTTACTTCCAGTATGGATGGATGGTTTAATGGACAATCAAGCTATAGTAGCATGAATTTTTATGCTCGTCTCAGTGCTTCCCGCGTTACGGAAGATTGGAAATTGATTTTTAATCTCAGAACTAATTATAATGAAAATCGCTATATCGTAGATGATGATGAAATCGTCAGTATTGAGCGTAACCCGGGTTTTAACTCAACCGTGGTGAAGAGTGTTTCAGATCATGTTTCTTTAGGAGCTCGCTATGGTATGTTTAACTCTACTTACGCCAATATCGACAAATCAATTTGGTTTAAACCCACCATCGAGTACAACATATTCCCCTTTTCTGAATCAACCCGTCGTGAATTTCGATTTCAGTATATGTTAGAATTCAAAATGAATGATTATCATGAAATCTCCATCTATAACAAAACTGATGAGGTAATCATGCGGCAGGCTTTGGATATAGATTTTGAGTTCAATGATCATTGGGGGTCCGCAGAATTGAGTGTTGAGGGCTCACACTATTTTCATGATTTGGATCTGAATCGACTGGATATTGATGGTGAACTCTCGTTAAAAATCTTGAAGGGTTTTTCCTATCATATTCGTGGAGGATATGCTCTAATTCATGATCAGATCGCCTTACCTCGGGGTGAAGTCACCGCAGAAGATATACTCTTGCACCAGCAGGAGCTTGAGACCCAGTATAGTTATTGGGGCTCCATGGGAATAAGCTATACCTTTGGTTCCATTTATAACAACATTGTGAATCCCAGGCTGTAGAACTTTCCCGAGTTCAATCCAGCTTTTTCCAGGCCAATTTCTGATACAATTGCCTCTGCTTGACTGTGGTCAGAATTGATTCGACCAGTAAGCCAATCATTGCGTAATGCCTTGATTATCCGTTATATTGACGAGACTCGTTCTAATCTGAATATAACCGAATGGGCTTATGGACAATCAGCAATTTAAAACAGCAGGTTCTGAGGACATTGATCCGAAGTTTATCAAGCGGCTTAAAGAGTTAGGCGGTACAAAACTGGTCTCAGAATTGATCCAGATGTATCTGGTTCGAGGTTCCCAGCTAATGGAAACCATTGCCCAGGGTATGGCTGCCAAAGATCTGGATTCAATTCAAAATGCTGCCCATTCACTCATTTCTAGCGCAGGTAATTTGGGTGGTCAGCGTGTTTCTAACCTGTCTGCAACCCTGGAGGGTGCTGCCATTGATGGCAAAACCGATATTATAAGCGTTGTGAGTCCAGAATTATTTAGTGCGCAAAAAAGCTTTCAAGAATATCTCAAGGAGGCGCTGGAGCAGCTATGAGACGCATTGCCATTGTTGAAGACAACCCGGACAATTTGATGTTGGCCGAAGCCATCCTGGGGTCGATTTATGATATCGTCAGCTACGAGAATGGACCGGATGCCCTGGCTTCACTTCCAGAGGCGAACGTAGAATTAGTTCTTCTGGATATTTCGCTACCTCGCATGGATGGTGTTGCAGTACTGGAAGCCATTCGGCTGGATGATAGAATTAAAAATCTACCCATTATCGCCCTGACTGCTCATGCCATGGTAGGGGATCGGGAAAAATATATGGAGAAGGGGTTTGATGAATACTTCACCAAGCCCATTGTTGATTTTAACGCATTAATTGAGCTGGTGAAGCGCATGATAGACCGGACTGGCTAAAAAAGATTTCCCCTAGATGATGTTAATCGCAGAATTTCTTTTCCTGGCGGCCTCACTGGCTTTGCTGGTATTTCTTATTATCCTGGGTGAACGTTTTCGTCTGCATGTACAGCGTGGCTGGTACATCATAATCAGTGCTTTTACCCTGCTGTTTATTGGTAGTCTGATCGAATTTCTAGACAGCTTTTCAATAGATACTGTTGGTCCCTTCTTTACCCAGCCACTCATCCAGATCGGTGTAAAACTATTTGCCGGGTATGCACTTGCTGTGACACTGTTGTTACTCGGACTCATACTCTGGGCGCCTACAGTTGTTGCCTCCCGGGAAAAATATCTGATCCGTATTAAAACCAGTGAACGACGTTATCGACTACTAACAGAAAACGCCAGTGATATGCTGGCAGAACATGATTTGGATGGTAGTTTCAGTTTTGTTACCCCAGCCTCCATTGCCCTAATCGGCTACAGTCCAGAAGAACTCACAGGCAGATCGATTTACGATTTTGTAGACCCGGAACAGCTTGAGTTTATCCAACATGAGCATGCCCGTATTCTTGAGGCAACAGAGCCAATCCCGGTCACTTATCGATTTCGCCACAGGCAGGGCCACTATATTTGGTTTGAATCATCCACTCGCCTGTATTCTCCCGATGAAAGCGAGGAACCTCGCATTCTTTCTGTGAGTCGCGATGTGTCTGAACGGGTGGAGTTTGAAGACAACTTACAGCGTTTGAATACATCATTAGATGAGCAGCAACGACGGGTGCGCCTCTTATACGAATTGTCCGCCAGCTCAAACCTTTCCACCGAGGAACAGCTGGAAACCACACTGAAAGCCGGTTTGGACAACCTGGGTATGGAATTGGGCATAATCAGCCAAATCAATGACCTGGAATATAAGGTTTTACATTTTAACCCCGAGTCCTCTGGTCTCACTAGGGGACAGATTTTTGACCTTGGGGATACTTACTGTAGTATTGCCCTGGCAGCCAAGGATATTATTGCTATTGATGAGATGAAAGTATCCAATTATTCGGCCCATCCCTGTTATGCCGCTTTTAAGCTGGAGTCATATATCGGTGTACCCATTAAGGTGAGAGGGGAGTCTTTTGGAACGCTGAATTTTTCAAGATCAACACCTCGACAGAAACCATTTTCAGAATCTGATCATGATTTTGTCCGATTAATGGGCCAGTGGGTGAGTAGGGTATTGGAACAGCAAAAAGCAACCAGCGAGTTGCAGCAAAGTGAAGAGAAATTCCGCACCGTAGTCCGCTCAGCTGTGGTTGGTGTTATCACCATGGATAAGCATGGAATCATCGAAAGCTTTAATCAATCTGCCCAAGATATTTTTGGATATACCAAAGACGAGGTTGTCGGCCACAATGTGAAAATGCTAATGGGACCACCAGAATCTGATGACCATGATGGCTATTTAGCAGATTATAACGCCGGTTCACCTCGCGGTGAGTTGAACAAACCACGTGAGGTTGTGGGGCGACGCAAAGATGGTGAGAAGGTATACCTGGATCTCGGAACCAATGAGGTGCATACGGAAAACAGCCACTTTTTCACGGGAATGATCCGTGATATCACCGTACAGAAAAAGGCTGTGGACGATCTGGCTAATGCCCATCTTCAGTTAAAGAGTGTCTTCAATTCAGCCACCCAGGTAGCTATTATTGCAACTGACCTGGAAGGAAAAATCACCATCTTTAACCCAGGTGCTGAGCGCATGCTGGGGTATAGCAGTGATGAAATTATTGGTAAGGTTTCTGACATTTTTCATCTTGAATCTGAGATAGAGAACAGAGCCGTCGAGTTAAGTGAACAACTCGGTCGCAAGATTGATGGTTTTGACACCTATGTTGCTCTGGCAAAGTTGGGTGGCTATGCTGAAAAAGAATGGACTTATGTCCGCAAAGATGGCAGCCAATTAATTGTGGATTCAGCTGTTACGGCCACTTTTGATACCTCAGGGGAAATCACTGGTTTCCTCGGTGTTGCTCTGGATATCACGCAGAGAAAGCGAGCAGAAGAGGCACTACGGTTGGCCAAATCAGTTGCTGAAGCAGCCAACCAGACCAAAAGCGAGTTCTTGACCAATATGAGTCATGAGCTGAGAACCCCTCTCAATTCAGTCATCGGTTTTTCGAACATTATTTTGCGAAATTCCGAGTCAAAGCTGGATGAAAAAGAAGTTACCTATCTGGAACGGATTCAGACCAATGGCAAGCATCTCCTGGAACTGATCAATGATATTCTGGATCTCTCCAAAGTTGAGGCCGGCAGTATGGATCTTGAAATCGTCAGCCTCAATGTTGGTGATCTGGTTCGTGACCTTATGGGGCAAGTTGAGAGTCAGGTCAGTCAGAAGCCGGTTAATCTGGAACAGGAAATTCCGGATCATATGGATGATATTCGCACTGATCCCGGCAAGCTTAAACAAATTCTGCTAAATCTTCTTTCCAATGCTATAAAATTTACGGAAGAAGGCGCCGTGTCGGTAAAAATTGAAACCGATGAAGAATCCCACCGTCCATGCGCCATCCATGTGAGTGACACAGGTATTGGAATACCTGCCAGCCGCATCGAGCACATTTTTGACGAGTTCGAACAGGTGGATTCCAGCACCCAGCGAAAATATGGAGGTACTGGACTGGGGCTTTCCATCAGTCGGGCTCTCTCTGAAGTGATGGGCTATACCCTCACTGTAACCAGTGAAGTTGACCATGGTTCTACCTTCGCCATAGCCATACCTGCTGATGATATGGTGCTACTGGGCGAAGAAGATGTACGCCGGGACACTCGGTCCGTCAGCCGGAGTGCAATTGCACCTGGGGCAGGGAATTTTAAAGGGAAACGCATTCTCCTGGTGGATGATGACCCTGATTCTCTCACCCTGTTATCACATTATCTGAAGGATACAGCCTGCGAATTAGAAACAGTGGATTCAGCGACCAAAGCTATGGTGGCTGTCAAACGCCAGAAACCGGATTTGATCACTCTAGATTTGCAGATGCCCAACGAAACCGGAGATAGTTTTCTAGAATCATTGCGTGCCATTCCTGAGTTCAAAAATATTCCAGTAGTTGTGGTTAGTATAATTGCTCGAGATTTTCGCGGGAAACTACCTGGAGCCACTGATTATGTGCAGAAGCCCGTCAACCAACATGATCTCATCTGGGCCATCAAAAGAAATATTCAGAGTGCTCCTTGTTGTGTTCTCCTGGTGGAAGATGATCCCGATATGCGTGAGGTGATTGGCGGGTATTTATCGGATCTCAAGTTAGAATTACGTACGGCAGGTAATGGCAAGGAAGCCCTGAATATTCTTGATGACTACCATCCCGATCTGATTTTATTGGATTTACGAATGCCCGAGATGAGTGGTCTCAAATTCATTCAAAATTTGAAAAAACGGTCACTACAGGATCCCCCGGAAATTCTTATAATTACCGGAAAAGCTATTTCACCTGAAGAAGAAGTTTTGATTGAAAATGACCGGATAACAATAATTAATAAAGATCAAGATTTTGAATCCGAGTTGAGACATCATATGCTGAAGCTGTTCGCAGAAAAATCAGGGTAACCCGGGATGGAAGACTTCCAAAAAGTATATATTCAGAAAATGGGCTCACGTATTGAAGCCCTGTTGGCAGCAGGCCAAAGATTGGCAATTAATTTTGAAGAATCTGCCACCTCCATTCGCAGGCTCGCACACTCATTGCGCGGATCGGGAGCGACCTATGGCTTCCCTGAAATCTCCGAGTTTGCAGCAAAGACTGAGGATGCCCCTGACCATGAATTGTCATCTGCACTGGATGAACTGGTAAAGCACATTCAGACCTTATACGAAGCACAACGACCCGATCGTGAACACATACTGGTAGTGGATGACAGCGAAGAAATTCGCTTGATGCTAAGTGTTATTCTGGCTAAACAGGGTTATAAGGTAGCCACTGCAGAAACAGCCAAAGAAGGCATGGATAAGCTGGAGAGTCAAGCTTTCAACTTGATGATTCTTGATCTGGTACTTCCTGATATTGATGGCCGTAATTTTCTCATAAAAATGAGGGAGGATCACCGAACTGTCAATTTACCGGTTCTGGTATTGTCAGCAAAAAATAGTCCTCAGATCAAGGCTGAATGTTTTGCTCTGGGAGCTGATGATTATTTTGAGAAACCTCTGGATCCAGCGCTCCTAACCACACGGGTGGCAGTTGCCTTGCAACGCAGCCATGCTCTGGAAAAAGAAACCCGCTCCGATGCCTTGACCGGCCTGGCCAATCGTGCCGCTTTCGCTGAAGCCTTTGAATCCCAGAGAAAGTTATCCCAGAGAAATGACACAGCTCTGAGTGTGGCTATGCTGGATATTGATCATTTTAAAAAAATTAATGATGACTATGGTCATATTGTTGGTGATGATGTATTGCGGCATACATCTGAGATTATACGAGTTAAGCTACGTCAGTCTGATTTGCTTGCCCGCTGGGGGGGAGAGGAGTTTGCCGTCCTGCTGCCAGCCACAACAGAAGCTATGGGTAAAACAGCCCTGGAGAATGTATTGAGCCAGCTGGCACAGCAACCTTATGTGAATAGTAAGGGGGAGCAAATTCACGTCAGCTTTTCAGGCGGAGTTTACCAGGTTAAAATTGATGAAGATTTATCTCACACACTTTCACAAGCGGATGCAAATCTCTATCGTGCCAAGGCATCGGGACGCAATTGTGTTCTGAGCACGAATGATGATATTGAAGTTCGTCCACACTCCATCCTCATTGCTGAGGATGATGATCTTACTGCTGAATTTGTCCTGCATAGATTGCGTAAAGAGGGCTATGAATTGGACCATCATACTCGTGGTGACGCGGCGCTAGAAGCCGCTCGGAAAAATAAGTATGACCTGACAATTTTTGATGTCAAGATGCCCGGGATGGAAGGCTTCGAGCTATTGCAGCGTATGCGCTCCGACTCTCTGAATAAGACTACTCCGGTAATCATGCTTACCTCAATGGGTAGCGAACAGGATATCAGCCGGGGATTACACCTGGGTGCCAACGATTATGTCCTTAAGCCCTTCAGTCCCATGGAGTTATTGGCAAGAATCAGGCGACTTCTGAAATGATTTTTTCACTGCTAATCGTTGATGATGACGAGGATATCCGTCTTATTCTCAAATCTGTTTTGAGCACAGTGGAAAGCCTTCAGCTTTCAGAAGCAACCGATCTCAGGGAAGCGCGTCGGGTTCTGAGCAAGGAAAAATTTGACGGAATTGTTTTGGACCATCGTTTACCCGATGGGAATGGCGAAGAACTGCTCCAGGAAATCAATCGGGGGGACTTTTCTCAGCAGCCTGCTCTGGTGATGCACACTGCTCGGGATGATGAGTTACTTCATAAAACCTGGTTAGCAATGGGAGCGTTGGCAATTCTCAAGAAGCCCTTTAGTCCACTGGAGTTTGTTGATCAATTGAGAGCTCAATTTGGCTTCTGATACCTTCAAAGAATATCTGAATAAGTTCATTACCACCATCAAAAATCTGGTCGACCAGGTTTTCTCACATTTTGAAGTACTACCACGTCTTGAGATTGCCCTCCAGATTCTCATTCTTACGGTGGTTTTTATTTTTGTTCTCACACTGATAATTGCCATGGCAGTTGTGCTGTTACGCATGAAGAACAATCGTAACGCCCGACGCTATCATCGGCTTGAGAAACTCTGGGAGGGCAAGATCATGGAAATGCTCCATAATGAAGAATATGAAACACTCCCTTCGATTGATATCCCCGGGAAAGATCAATTGTTTTTTGTCCAATATCTATATCGCTTTGCATCCAGACTACGGGGGCAGGAATTGCAAATCATCAAAGCTCTGGCGCTACCATATTTGCCAATGATTGCCAGTAAAATACATAGAGGCTATCCGGAGCTGAGAGCACGCAACATCAATATCCTGGCGACCCTGGGTTTCCCTGAGTATATAAAGCCAATCACCCAGGCACTTAAAGAAGACGCACCCATCGTAAAGATGGCAGCAGCTCGCATTCTGGCCCACCCAGATTACCCGGAACATGTGGATTTGATACTACCAGTCCTCTCCAGTTTTGATGAGTGGAGCATGAATTTTCTATCTTCCATGCTGTCGGAAATGGGTCCGCATATCGCTCCGCAACTGCGTGAAGAGTTAATGAATTCGGAGGCATCTACACGAGTCCGAGTAGCTGCTGCAGAAGCCCTGCGACGGATTGGAGATTTGGCTGCACCTGATAGTGCCGTACAGGTATTGGAACTAGATGAAGATCCGGAGTTGAGCGCGACCTGTCTCAAGATTTTGAGGGATATGGGTACCCCGCGACACCGACCCTTGCTTCTGGACCTGGTCAATTCGCCCTCGGAAATTATCAGGATTCATGCTTTAGCCGCACTGGGTTCTGTTGGTTCCCGTGAGGATAGTGGCATCTTCAGGGAGGGGCTTGATGACAGCTCCTCATGGGTAGCTCTCCAGGCCGCCCGCGCCATGAATCAAGTGCACAGTAGCGAACTCCTTGGAGAGATAGCTGCTTCGGATCATCCGCGAGCATCTGTTGCACAACAAGTTCTAGCCGAGGTGAGCAACACATGACCATCCTGGTACGTTCCCTGGAAATTTTACTGGAGGGCTTCAACTATGTCGTTCTGTTCTATTTCCTGGCATTGAATTTTTTCTACCTGCTTACCACGCTGTTTGCCTTTTTTGCATTACGCAGTTACGCACGCCGAATGGAAGCAGTAGATCTGCAAGTGCTAATCGCCAAAGCAGGTGTCCCGCCGGTGACCTTATTTGCACCCGCGTATAATGAGGAGGCAACCTGTGTGGAATCAATCCGTGCTTTGCTGGCACTCAATTATCCTGAATATGAAGTCCTGGTAATCAATGATGGGTCAAAAGATTCTACCATGGAGCAGCTCACGACCGCTTTTGACCTAAAGCCAGCGGCCCGCTACAAGATAGCCAGTATTCCCGCAGCTGCTGTGCGCGGGGTTTATTGCAGCGAGTTTCAGCCCAATCTGTGGGTGATTGACAAGGAAAATGGGGGCAAGGCAGATGCCCTCAATGTGGGACTGAACTACTGCCGTACACCTCTATTTTGTGCCATGGATGCCGATAGTATCCTTGAAAGAGATGCACTTATCCGCATCGTTCGACCATTTCTTGAGGATGCCCATACCGTTGCTGCAGGTGGCATCATCCGCATTGTGAATGACTGTACCCTTCAAGGGGGTACTCTGACAGAAATCAGACTTCCCAAAAATCTATGGGCCAAGTTTCAGGTGTTGGAATATCTCCGGGCCTTTCTCTCAGGGCGGATGGGGTGGAGTGCTTTAAGGGCAACCCTGATTATTTCAGGGGCCTTTGGAATGTTTAAGCGGTCAGCCGTGGTTGCCGTGGGGGGATATGCCCACGATACAGTTGGGGAAGATATGGAGCTGGTGGTTAAACTCCACCGTCATCATCTCGAGAATAAGATTCCCTATACCATTTCCTTTGTGCCAGACCCAGTCGCCTGGACCGAGTGTCCGGAATCTACCAAGATTCTGGGGCGTCAACGGGATAGATGGCAGCGGGGTCTTTTTGAAGTCTTGACCCGCCATCGTGTCATGCTTTTTAATCCAAAATACAAACGGATTGGTATGTTTGCCTTTCCGTATTTCTACTTTCTGGAAATGCTGGGACCAGCCATTGAGATTCCAGGTTATTTCACCTTCCTAATTGCTGCAATTATCGGATCTATCTCTTATACTTACATGTTGGCCTTTTTCGTTGTGGCTTTCATCTTTGGTATTGCACTTTCCCTGTTCTCTGTAGCACTGGAGGAATTGACTTTCAGACGCTATCCCCGGACCCGTGATCTATTCCAATTGTTTTTTCTGGCCATTATTGAGAACTTCGGGTATAGACAACTCACGATTTACTGGAGAATCCACGGCTTTATCTCTGCGCTTCGAAAGGTTGAAGGGTGGGGGAAAATGGAACGTAAAGGCTTCAAAACCACACCGGATTCTGGGATGAAATAGCCATGTTTCCTATAAAAAGAGACCGTATTCTGCGTTTTATCAGACGCCCACTGGAAATTGTCCTTCTGCGCTATATCTTTGGGTTTATGGTTCTTGGGCCAACATTAATGTATGTGGGATGGCTCGCTTCCCCAGAACACAAACTGGAAATTGTTCTTGTCAATAAATCGGTGCCGGATGAAAATAGAACCGAACATTCTGCCATTAATTGGATTTTTACCCAGGAGCGTCTCACATCCAATGATGGGACCGCCTATGATAAAAATAGTGATTATTTTGGCTTTTTTCCACGTCTTGGTGGTGACTTTGTGGTACGTGATTTTGACCAGTATGACTCATTGGAAATCGTTGAGCTGGTTAACTCTACAGATCTTGTCTATCTGGCCGATGCCTATGGTGTTTACTCCCATGATTATGGGGGAGATCTAAACCAACGGAACCGCTTGCTTTATGGTGGTCTAAACAAGAGTGATGTGGCCTTTGTTCAAGAGATGCGCAATCAGAATAAGTTGGTTATTGGTGAGTTTGCACTGTTTGGTCCACCCACACCCCACGCTATTCGTGACTCGATGGAGTCAATCTTTGGTGTGGGATGGTCAGGCTGGATTGGTCGCTATTTCATCTCTCTGGATTCAACAGCCAATGATGCACTCCCCTCGTGGGTGATAAATTTGTATCAGGACAAACATGGTCCGAGTTGGCCATATCATGATTCGGGTGTGGTATTGGTTCGTGGTAGTGAAATTCTAATTCTGGAGTATGGTAAAGAACTGAATTTGGAAACACCCTTCATTGAGACCCCACCCGTACACTGTGAAGGCTTCGGGTTACCTGAGATCGTTAATTATCCCTTCTGGTTTGATATTGTATCCTCACCCCACAGGGAGAATCAGGTCATATCCATCTTCCATCTACCAGTGAATGATAGGGGAGATTCCTTACTTACCGCTCATGGAATCCCCAAATTATTTCCAGCAGTATTGCGAGAGATAAGTGGTGAACATCCATTTTATTATTTTTCCGGAGATTTTTCAGATAATCCCGTTCCTCAAAATACTGCGTATTTTAAAGGAATAGCCTGGTTACAGAGCTTTTTCTACAACAGCAACCAGGCTGATGATCGGCGGGAATTTTTCTGGAGATATTACCGTCCCTTACTCACCTCAATTCTGCGAGCTGAGATTGAGGGAACATTACCCAATAACCCTGTCAAGCAATAATACATTCCTCATATTGACCAGTTTCTTTGGTTGATGACTTACGAATTTATCTGTTGAATATATCAATTTTACATACAAAATATCAAAATGATGCTACTATAAGGATGCAATATCAATTGCCTTAATGGTCTATATTACTGTTATCAATAGACATACCGACCCTCCTGGATTTTTGGCATATGCATTGTAAAAAATCAAGCATGATTTTAAGTCAATGGCCGGGGCTAAACATATGTCAGCTGGTGCTGATATATTTAACAGATCACCTCATTTAGCCCAGCCATTTGATTGCTAAGACTCGTAAGTATGACACCTACGGGAAGCACAGGGTGAGTCAGAAATACTGAGACTGACCCCAAACTTTTGGGAACATCATGAAACACATCAGCTTTCTTTTATTATTCGCCAATCTGCTTCTAGCCTATAATGAACCCTTTGATCCCAACGACTATCGCCAGCGAGAGATTAAAGCGGTCAGAGTTGCTACGCCTCTTCACATAGACGGCAGGCTGGAGGAAGCACTTTATTCAGGGCCTGGTTATTCAGATTTCATCCAGTATGAACCATTCAATGGAGCTAAAGCCTCCCAGAAAACGGACCTGTGGGTTGCCTATGATGACGCAGCTGTTTATGTGGGTGCACGGATGTGGGATGAACAACCCGACTCAATTGTGGGTAGAATAGGTCGACGAGATGCCTATCTGAACGCAGATATTTTTGAAGTTATCATTGATTCCTATCACGACAAGCGTACTGGATTTTCTTTTCAGATTAATCCTGCCGGATCCATGCGTGATGAAGTCTATTTCAATGATACCTGGACTGATGATTCCTGGGATGGCATCTGGGAGGGAAAGACGACCATAGATGACAAAGGCTGGACTGCAGAAATGCGGATTCCTCTCTCACAATTGCGCTTTGGCAAACAGGATGAATACACCTGGGGAATATTACCCACCCGTTACATTCAGCGATCCGGGGAATGGGATTACTTCAACTACTTCCCTCTCAATGAAAGTGGAACCATGAGTCGCTCCGCCGAACTTACGGGTATCCGCGATATAAAACCGTCCAAACGGCGGGAGTATCTTCCTTATGCAACTGTAGGTGCCAGTCATTTGCCCTCCCGCGATGAGAATGTCTTTATCAAAGGGGCTGATCGTCATTTTGATATGGGTTTGGATATGAAAGTGGGAATTGGAGCAAATCTGACAGTAGACGCTACCATCAATCCGGATTTTGGACAGGTTGAAGCTGATCCTTCATCAATAAATCTTTCTGATCATGAAACCTATTATTCAGAAAAACGCCCCTTCTTTGTTGAGGGTCGCAATATTTTCAACTTTGGGAACAGCGGTCCCACCAACAATATGAGTGTCAACTTTAGCGAACCCAGATTCTTTTATTCCCGCCGCATTGGAAGAGCACCACAGGGGTGGGTGAGTGCAGATTCTGATTCCCTGGAACATCCCAATGCTACGCGCATTCTGGGAGCCGCCAAAATCAGTGGCAAAATGGGCGAAAATTGGTCCATTGGTGGAATCACAGCACTTACCAATCGCGAACGAGCAGCATATTACCATGATGGGGTGCGACGTAAAAAGCAGGTTGAGCCCTTCACCTCCTATAATTTGCTACGAACCCAGAAACAAATCGATGATGGTCGTTATGGAATCGGTATGATGGGTACGTTCACCCGCCGCTTTATGGATGGTATTTCTGCTCTAGGTGACCTGGATACTGACCATGCATCTGAAACTATCTTGTCAGATCAGAGTGTGGGTCTGGGTCTGGATGGTTGGGCTTTTTTAGGTGAGGATAGAGGCTGGGCCATGGGTGGCTGGGCTGGCTATTCCAGGATTGAAGGCTCCGTTGATAGAATGTTGAGTTTACAGCAAAACTCAAGTCATTACTTTCAGCGCCCTGATGCGGACCATCTGGAAGTCGACTCTAGCATGACCGCGCTCACTGGGCATGCTGGACGTATAAAGCTGAATAAGGAAAACGGGAACGTCCTGGTCAACCTGGCCCTGGGGTGGGTTTCGCCTGGTTTTGAGACCAATGATCTTGGACTAACCTGGGGCACCGATGTTATAAACAAACACATCAATGTGGGATACCGCTGGTTGGAGCGAGGAAAATATATTCGTTCAGCCAGTGCCAGTATCCTTTATGCAAACAACCATGACTTTTCAGGACGTAATACATCTGATGTGCTCTTTGGAATGGCAAATTTACGCTTCACCAATTTCTGGAGCTTGAACATGAATGGTGGCTATGGCTTCAAGGGGGTTGAGGTGACTGAGCTTCGTGGAGGACCCCTGGTACATGGACCAGGAGAATACTTTTTTGGGTCTGGAATTAATACGGATTACCGTAGAGACTTTTCGGCATTTGCTTCCCTGGATCTTGGATACGATACTGATGGGGGTGATGAAATCGGTGTCTCCATGCACATGAACCTGAAATTAAATAATGGCATCAATCTATCCGTTGGTCCTGCAATTTTCTGGGAGACAGATATGACCCAGTATATCACCAGTGTCGTTGACCCGGCGAATACCATAATGTTCGGGAAACGCTATGTTGTAGCGCAACTGGATCAGACGGTAACCTCAGCTGAACTGCGTATTGATTATCCAATCTCTCCACGCTTGACCCTTGAGGGATACTTTCAACCATTTATCGCGGTTGGCAGCTACTCTGGGTTAAAGGAATATGTTCGTCCTGAATCAGATGAATTTCTAGTTTATGGTGAGGACGGTTCATCAATAGAATATGATAATGGTTATCTGATAGACCCGACCGGGGGCAGTGATGATGATGCTTTTTCAATCTATGATCCCGATTTTAACTATAAAGCCATGGTTGGAACATTAGTGTTGAGATGGGAATTCTCACCAGGCTCTACCATGTTTATGGTGTGGACCCACAATGGAACCAATTTTGAAGACCCGGGCAACTTTGACCTCGGTAGAGACCTAAAGAATCTGGCCAATGCAGAGGCGGATGATGTCTTTGCGCTTAAACTCTCATATTGGTTTGGTCAATAAATTTGTAATGGCTAATAATTGAAATACAATATAGAGGCCGGTTTTCCGGCCTCTATCAATTTTTTAGGCTTCCACTACCAGCATCAGGGATTAGCTTTACTCTTCATTGGTTAACTATCAGAAGGGAAATGTCTTGAGAAAGTATAAGTGGGGTCTCATTGGTACAGGTACAATATCCAATTTATTTGCTGAAGGATTGACCTTCCTTGATCAGGCAACCGTATTTGCTGCTGGATCCAGAACTCAGGAATCCGCTGATCTATTTGCTGAGAAATGGCAAATTCCTCATGCCTATGGTTCATATTCAGACCTGTATAGTGACCCTGAAATAGATGTGGTTTACATCGGGACTCCTCACAACTTTCATTTCCAGAATGTTACAGATGCCCTCACTGCAGGGAAACATGTTTTATGTGAAAAGCCCATGACAGTAAATGCTGCCGAGACACGCCAATTAGTAACCCTGGCTCGTTCAAAAAAACTGTTTCTTATGGATGCCATGTGGAATCGATTCCAGCCCTGGTACACTGTTGTGAAAACGTTGATTAATGCGGGCAGACTTGGTGAACTCCACCATCTGAAAGCTGACCTCTCTTTCAATTTTGATGTGGGTCCGGAGCACCGCATATTCAATCCAGAATTAGCCGGGGGAGCTCTGTTAGATCTGGGAGTTTATCCCATTGCTCTGGCATCCCTTTTCATGGGAAAACCAGAACAGGTCATGAGCAGTTGCCATTTGTATGAGACTGGTGTTGATGACCAGGTTTCAATGCTGATTGAGTATGCCAATGGTGCCACGGCAGAACTGGGGTGCTCAAGCAGGTTTCGATCAAAGAATAATGCCACTTTGCATGGGTCAAAAGGGTTTGTGGAGATTCACGGAATGATTGTTCGGCCAGAGAAGATCACTTTGTATGAATACGGCAAAGACCCGCTTGAAATTGATACTCCCTACAGCTCAAATGGTTACCATTACGAAGCTCAGGCAGTCATGGACATGCTAGACAAGGGGGAAATCGAGCATCCCTTAATGCCGCTGGATGAGACCTGTCAGATTATGGAAACCATGGATATTATCCGCGCCAAGGCAGGTATTATTTATCCTGGGGAAAAGACCTAAGTGAATATTCCTATTCATGTTGGATATTGTTAATGCTTTGTTAAATTTCAGACCCTAATTTTACAGCATTAATGATGCATACTTTACAAGAGAGCCAAGTATGCCGAATAGATTATCTTCATGGTGGGTTTATGCATTCAGCCAAACAGGAGCGTGCCAGATGAAACAGATTAAGGCAATCATGCCATTTTTTATCGCGGTGTTCATTGTGGCCTGTGATTCCACCACTGAGAATACCTTCCCCGTAATCAGTTCCATTGAGGCAGAATCCAAAAATGTGGTAGTGGGGGAAGAAATCTCGTTGACCTGTATTGCTGCTGATGCAGATGGTGATGAGATATCATACATCTGGGAATATACCCGTTATTTTGGATCGGTTAATGGCTCTGGTTCTACTGTAAGCTGGACTGCGCCAGGACAGCCCATGTCAACATCCGTTACCTGTTGGGTCTTCGATGGTCAGGGAGGAGCAGACAAAGCAACCATTTACATCATGGTCGGGCAAGTCGAGGAAAACTATGAGGAGAGTTTCCCCGAAGAAGAAGTACTTTATTATCCTTTTGATGGGAATTATTTCGAACACAGCGGCAATGGGCTGCATGCTCAAAGGAGATCCATGGCTCTGGATTATGATAGATTTGGGAATGCATCCCATTCAGCTTATTTCAACGCTGTGAGTAGTTACATGGAAATCCCGGATCATGCGCTCCTTGATGTCACAGGTGAAATCTCCATTTCGGTTTGGCTCAATCCACACAATGTTTATGTTTCGAATGTGGGCTCGATCATACTGAAACAAGTAAGTGATACTCACATGAGCCCCTACGCCACCTATGGATTATTCCTTTTTAACAACCCGGGCGTCTACCAATTCAGGGTGGGTGGCCAATCTCTTGAATTCGGAACCATAGAGTATGGTGTGTGGCAACATGTGGTAGTCGCCTATGATGCTACAGCCGCCCTTACATCATGTTGGATCAATGGTGAGTTGGTCTCAAGATCTTCATCCTGGTCTCAGGATATTGGAGTGAGTGACTATCCTCTATTGTTTGGTATGAATCCTGACAATGACGAGCACTATACCGGCAACATGGATGCCATCCGAATTTTTGACTATACATTGACCGAAGGAGAAGTTAAAAGCCTATATCATGAAGGAAATTGAAGGGCAGCACTTTTTTCCACTAGGATTGATTTCCAGGGGCTCGACCCCTGCGGAAAAAATCACATATTGTGCCCAGTAGCAAACAGAATTTAAGACTTGATCTCGCATGAAAGCACTGAAACCAGCAGGGAAGAAATATTGGAAACCACTAAACTTTGGCAGCAATTTATCAGGAGAATCTCCTTAATTATCACCATCTTCACGCTGGGAATGATTATAGGTCTCTTTGTGAAAAATATCCAGTTACTAAACAAAGAGGTTGAGTCTCGAGCTAAATCACATTTTCGGAATATCGTACTTACCAGAAGGTGGAATGCCAATTTTCATGGTGTTTATGTTAAAAAAGCTGAAGGGGTACAATCCAATCCTTATCTAGAAAATCCAGATATTGTAGCCGCTGATGGAACGGTCTTCACCAAGAAAAATCCTGCCTTAATGACCCGTGAGATTTCAGAGTTGGCGCAGGAAGACAGCTTGTATTCCTTTCATATTACGAGCCTGCTTCCGCTGAATCCCGACAATGCTCCTGATGAATTCGAAAGGGAGTCACTACAGGCTTTTGAGCAAGGAGTTGAAGAGACCTCCCTGAAAGGTAGCAAGAACCTGAAAACATATTATCGCTACATGGCACCACTCATGGTGGAGGAAGGCTGTCTTGAATGTCACGCCAAACAAGGATACAAGGTGGGTGATGTCCGTGGTGGTATCAGTGTTGAGTTGGATATAACTGAGATTGAGAAATCCTTGAGACTCAATAATGTACTCATTTTTATACTGAGTGCATTTTCTCTCATCCTGTTGCTGGTTCTCACCTATACCTTTGTGCGTCAATTGATGAAGAATATTGAAAAAAGCCAGGAGCTGATGAAGGAGCTTGCGGTCACTGATGAATTGACCAGGCTTTATAATCGACGTTTTTTCTTTGAGAAACTCAACCAGGAATTTTCCAGATCGAAACGACATCAACGCAGTATCGCCTGCATCATGATGGATATTGATTTCTTTAAAAAATTCAACGATAATTATGGCCATCAAGTTGGTGATCTCGTGCTAAAAGTTGTAGCGGATGTCATCAAGGCTCAGGCCAGAACCACCGATACAGTGGCACGTTATGGGGGTGAAGAATTTACGGTTTTACTGCCTGAAACTGATCCACCGGGAGCCAGGGTATTTGCAGAAAAAATCCGGATGGCCATTGAAGAGAAAATAGTAACCACAGATGATAACCAGGATTTACAGGTCACCATGAGTTTGGGTGTCTGCGCACTTAGTTTTGAACAGCTCCTGGAAATGGATGATGAAACTGTGATTGTCAAATTTGCTGACAAAGCACTATATGCTGCCAAAGAAAAAGGTCGCAATCAAGTCCAAGTATACCAGCAATAGTAGTAGCTCCGGTCACCTCCCAGCTATGCGCAATAGGCCAGGGCTTGCCAGGATCGAAATCTGTTTAGGGTTTTCAATCACCTGATAAGCCCAGCACTATCCTTTTATCGATTTATGTATCCAATTGTCGAAAAATTTGTTCATGAACTGATATTATTCATATTATCAATCTGGATTAAACAATTAACAAACTTCGGGGGTTTTATGCGATTAATCAAAGTCTTGGCAGTACTTTTGGTTCTGTTCTGCGTCTGCACCTGTTCATCAGATGCAAACAAAGATAACCTGAGGGCTGAACAGGAGGCCCAACAATTGATCCAACGGTATGTAAACAAAATTGGCGGCGAAACAGCACTTACCCGCTTGCAGACCAGAATCATTCACGGACATCGTATTGATGATCGACCCTATCGTGGGGAGCCTGTGGAATCACCCTTTACGGTTTGGGCGGATGATAATGGGTATTGGCGATTTGAATCAGCCCTGGAATCTTTTGGTAAGGATACCATGGGTGGTTGGCGTTC
>JAERTH010000038.1 GCA_016844955.1 Fidelibacterota bacterium
AAACATCGAATGGACCATCGTTCGGCCTGTTTCTTTGATGAATAAAGATGAATTAAAAACCTTGATTATAACCAATAACAATTATCCAAAGCCGAGCATGTCCATCTCAAGAAAACATGTTGCTCGTTTCATGCTAGACGCGATTGAGAACAGCAATCATATTCATGAAGTAGTGACTATTTCAGAGCGATAAACATCCAGAGGAAGAATCATAATGAAAAATGTTGTTATTACCGGGGCTAATAGTGGGGTCGGTCTTCAGGCCGCCCGTATTTTTGCCAGGAACAAGGACAGACTGTTCCTGCTTTGTAGACCCGGAGAAAAATCAGAGCGCGCGCTTGGTTACATTATTCAGGAAAGCGGAAACAAAAATATTGAGCTTATCGGAGTAGATCTTGCGGAGGTAGATAGCATCCAGGCTGCAATGGAGATGATAATTGAGAAGACTGATAGTATTGATGTATTGATCAATAATGCAGGCCTCCAGAAAAAGCAGTTCACAACGGATAGTGGCGGAGTTGAACTAAGTCTGGCAGTTAATTCCAGAGCTCCCTACCTGTTGGCAAATGGGCTTTTGGGGCTTTTGAGAGGGAGCAAGTCACCAAGGATAATCAATGTTGTTTCAGACCTGTACAAAAAGGGGAAATTCCCTGTTCAAGCCTACGCTAATGCCAAGGAGTATAGTGCTGGTAAAGCCTACGCAGATTCCAAACTTGCCACCGTACTCATGAGCCAGGAGATGGCGCGTCGTTATCAGGATGACAATGTCACGGTTCTCAGTCTACATCCGGGCATGTTGGCTACTGGTGCGCTCAGGGATTATCCACAACTGATGATAAAACTCATCAATATGTTTCTTGAAAACCAGAGCTTGGCGGCAATAGAATCTTCCAGCTTGCAACATCAGAGAAATTTGCTGATTCGAGCGGTGCCTATGTATATAAAGATGAGATACGGAATCTTGACAAAAAGGCTGGGGGTACAGATGCTCAGCTAGCGGCGTGGGAGTATGCAGACGCGATATCGCAGTTGCCAAGAAAGAAGCCCCCATATATCAGACACCCGGAGCAGCCCCAAACAAATCCTATTTATTCCCCTTGCGACAGTCATATCCATTGAACGATACTTTCGTAGTATCTTCTCCCCTGGAGTTAAAGTTAGAAGCATTCAACCAGCTTAAGTTTTAACGAATATATATTGGAGGCGACATGTTGTCTTTATACCTACTCTCTGGATTGTTATTTGCAAATGGAATTCCCCATTTCGTAAATGGGATCTCAGGGAAGATGTTTCACAGTCCCTTCGCAAGCCCTCCAATTAAGAGCTTGTCATCTGCGGTTACGAATGTGATCTGGGGAATGTCTAATTTTACCATTTCTTTAGTAATCCTTAGTTCTGTAGATGGTCTAATCATTGGTTTCAACCTTCCATTCGCACTCTTTACGGCTGATTTTGCGAGGACATCAATTGGTCTTTCATCCATTTTTGCAAAACTTGATAGTTGAGACCAAGAAGCTTTGTAACGATTTAAGGATACCTCTCTTTTCATTCTCCACGGTTTTTACTTTGAAGGCTGGTTGAGTCGTGAAGATACAAAACACCTGAATCTCGCCCATCCAGCCCTCCCAGCATATGGAGCAGACAGTCCGCGACTTAGAGAGAGAGACTGCCTTCCAGTCAGAATTTTCATTCCAGATCACTGCGGTTCACAGAGTACGTGGAACGCGGTGAATTTTAATCTTTCTAAATCAAAGCTGTTTCAACAATTCCAGAAAACATCCCTGATCAAAAAACGGTAATCTGCTCTCGTTGTTTCGACCAGCTTCAAAGAAATGCATTATTCACTCTTAACCTTTTCATAATTGCTATGTCTAAGCTTTTGATGGTTCAAAATATTCAACTCGTGATGATCGAATGTAGAAAGTGATTATGGAAAATAAATTAAACCTGATTGAGAGCTGGAGGAAAAAGCTATATGCCTCTGTTCCACTTTTACTACTCGCTCCCTCGCTTCTCCTGGGACAGACAGACGCAGACATTCAAGGCTATATTCTTGACTCAAAAACTGAAGAGACCTTACCGTATGCGAACGTTGTATTGAAGCATATAAACCGCGGAGCAATCTCTAATTCAGATGGATACTTCGTAATCACAGATGTTCCTGTGGGTGTCTGTAGTTTACAGGTCTCCTTTATGGGTTACCAGCCCTTGCAATACACTATCCAACTCCACCCGGTGAATAACCCCATCCTTGAAATTAAGCTAGATCCACAGTCTCTCAGCGGCGATCAGGTAGAAGTGTATGCAGAGCGATATAAAATTATGCAGGCTGCTGAACGCGTCAGTCAGGTGAGTATCGCGCCGCGTGACCTTCAGATTCTTCCCAACTTTGGCGAGGTGGATGTATTCCGTTCTCTGCAACTCTTACCTGGTGTCAGCGGATTCACAGACGGGAAGGCCGGGCTTTACATTCGTGGGGGAACGCCCGATGAAAACATGGTTCTTTACGACGGGATGACAATCTACCATGTCGATCACTTTTTCGGGATGTTCAGCGCTTTCAATCCCGAGTCTATAAAAGATGTGCAACTTTACAAAGGCGGTTATCCTGCAAAATACGGTGGTCGTCTGTCCAGTGTTGTTGAGCTCACAGGCAAGGAAGGCAGCAACGAGAGAAACTACAGTTGGGGCGTTAACCTCCTGTCAGCAAATCTCTTGTTCCAGACTCCATTCTGGGAGGATAAGGCCAACTGGATTTTTTCAGCAAGAAGAAGCTATAGTGATTTGATAAATACACCTTTGTATAACAGTATTTATGAGTTCTCAACTGGAGAAGACACAGAAGAACAAGCTGCCATGGGTGGTGGTATGGGCAGGGGGGCCATGCAGACCACTTTTGTGCCATCGTTCTATTACTATGATGTAAATAGCAAACTCACGCTGCGGCCAAGAGCGCAAGACAAGCTGAGCTTGAGCGTGTACGCAGGCCGGGATTATCTTGATAAATCGCGGGATCTCAGTATGCAAGGAGGACCTTTCCAGACCAGCGAAGGTACTGAATTTGATACCCGTGTAGATGAGAATACCACCGATTGGGGAAACATGGGTGCAAGCTTGAGATGGGCTCACCAATGGAATTCCAGAGGGTTTTCCAGTCTGCTGGTGTCAGGATCCGAATATACGAGCAATTACAACCGTGATCTGAGTGTCGGAGATGCCAATGTTATTGGAGCTGATAGCCTGGGGAGCACTCGTGGACTGAGCGGTTTTGCACAGGATGAATTTAACACGGTTCAGGATTTTACACTTAGTTTCGAAAACCAATATCAAGTCTCACCCCTTCACAAGTTGGAGTTTGGCCTTCACTTCGCCAATGTGGGAACTGACTACCAAGCCTCAATCAGGGATACCATCCCGATACTGGAAGTGAGTTCGATTTCTCAGGCATACGCTACCTATTTACAGGATGAATGGACGGTAACCTCTGGCTTGAATTTGACCTTGGGACTAAGAAACACGTATCACCAACAGACGAACCAGAACTATGTCGCTCCCCGAGCCTCTTTCAACTGGGTGCTGACGCCAAGAATTTCGTTAAAAGGAGCCTGGGGCAAGTATTACCAATTTATCAACTCCATTGAGAATGAGGATGTTCTTCAGGGCAGCAAGAATTTTTGGCTTTCCGCAGATGAAAATATCAAGCCCAGTTCCTCTGTCCACAATGTCCTGGGGGTCCAGTGGGAGAACCCTAATTATTTGATAGACATTGAAGCCTACCATAAGGACAGCAAAGATCTGGTTGAGTTTTCGAGACGCTTCAGGGATGCTGCCGATTACTTGAACTATTTCTATTTCGGGGACGGTATCGCCAAGGGAGTCGAGTTCCTATTCCAGAAGAAGCGCGGAGTATTCAGCGGTTGGCTGGGCTATACTCTGGGTTCCGTGGAATACACTTTTCCAAATCTAAATGAGGGCGAAGCATATCCGGCGACGCATGATCGTACCCACGAACTAAAACTTGTTGGCAGTTACGCCATGGGTCCATGGACCCTCGCCAGTACGTTCATGTATGCTACGGGTAGAGCCTATACTGCACCAGAAAGCCAATATTTCCTGGAGATGCTTGATGGTAATATCTTCAGCTACATCCATGTAGGGGAAAAGAACGCTTACAGGCTCCCAGATAGTCATCAGCTGGATATCAGTTTGTCGCGCTCGTTCCAGAGTGATTATTGGAATTGGGATGCAGGCCTTTCGATCTATAATGTACTCAACCACGCCAACGTGATTTATCGAGACTATGACCTGGACGTAAGTCCGATTGTCATCTCTGATGTGACCTCACTGGGGATTACCCCCACTTTATTCATTAAAGCAAATATCAAGTAGGCTTATTATGCAAAGTAAAATTTTAGTTACCCTGGCGACACTCCTGTTCATCATTGGTTGCACAGACGAATCAACTCCTTTGATCCCCGATGAGGAACTCCTGGCAGTCTGGGCTTATGTTTATGCTGATGAGGATCTGGATGATATCAAATTGACATCTACCATATCCCTGGACTCAGATTTGGAGGAGGCTCCACTGGTATCCGGTGCCTCCGTCGTTGTTTCCACTGACTCGACTACCTATATCTGCATTGAGGATACATCCAACCCGGGCAATTATTATTACCCTGGCGATGATTTTTCCGCCCAAACCGGTGACCAGGTAGAATTATCCATCAACACCGGGAGTGAGGCAGTATACGCGATTACTACCGTTCCTCCCAGACCAGAAGGAGTGAGTATCAATATTAATACGATGACTCTACCAGCTTTTGGTGACCGAAGCAGCATGATGGAATGGCGTGAGAACGCTGAGGATGTTGAGCTTACCTGGACTGCCGAACCAGATGCATGGTACTATGTCGTGTTGGAATGCATTGAATCAAATCCTGTGGAAATTGATACCTGGAATATGGGTCCGAGACCTGCCCAGCACAGAATATTTCCGCCTGTTCAGGATGACCATTATCGTGTCCGGTTCCCACTTTTCGAATTTATTGGTACCCATCACCTCAGTGTCTATCGTGTAAACCAGGAATATGTTGATCTCTATGAATACCGTGAA
>JAERTH010000039.1 GCA_016844955.1 Fidelibacterota bacterium
TGTAAACAATACCATAGCCAGGAACAGACCCAAAAAGGTGAGGCCAGCACCGTAAAAATCAGCTGCAATGGAAAAACCCATTGGAAGATTCATTTACCCGCCAAAGCTGAGTTTTAAATTGGGAATGGCAGCAATATCCAGTGAATCTGAAGACCCCAGAAGTGACTTCCAATAACCCATGTAAGCTATCATGGCAGCATTGTCAGTACAGTATCGTAAATCAGGCTGATACAATTCCTGCCCATGCTGCTCACTCAATTCAGTCATTTTCTCACGCAATCTGGAATTGGCTGCAACCCCACCAGCCAGCACAATACGTTCGTGTCCAAAATCTTTTGCAGCTTTGATAGTATGCTTTGCCAGGACATCTACTACTGCTTCCTGAAAACTGGCGGCAATATCCTCTAAATGTGTCCTGATGAATTCCGGCTTTTGCTTGTTAATATACTGAAGGACATTTGTTTTTAGTCCTGAGAACGAAAAATCATAACTATCAGGGAATGAGCTTCTGGAAAATTGATGAAAACTATGATCCCCGGTTTTACTGAGTTTGTCAATCAGGGGACCACCAGGATAACCAATCCCTAAAAGCCTGGCCACTTTATCAAAGGCTTCACCAGCTGCATCATCACGTGTTTGGCCAATCAGCTTATAGGATCTAGAACTCTCAACATTAATTAGTTGTGTGTGGCCACCAGAAACCAACAGGCACAGGAATGGGGTCGGCAATTCACTTTGACCTATAAAATTAGCAAAAATGTGTCCTTCAATATGATTGATTCCATACAGGGGGACTTTAAGCCCCAGGGATAAACCCTTGGCATAACTAAGCCCCACCAGCAGCGACCCAGCCAATCCCGGCCCCTGTGTTACAGCAATACCATCTATATCCGCCAGCGTCATATCGGATTGCTCTAAAACCCCTCTTACAACAGGGCCAAGCAATTTGTTATGTTCTCGGGAGGCATATTCGGGTACCACACCACCATAACTGGTATGAACCAATTGGGTGGCAGTTATATGATGGATAATTTCATGCCCACGAAACAGCGCAGCAGCTGTTTCATCGCATGATGTCTCAATTCCCAGGATGATTGGTTGGTGCATTTATTTTTGTACGATCTCTATTTTTTCAGGTACGAAGCGACTCACTCTCTGAACCCCCATGGGTAGAATCGCTTCGGGGAGATAAAGTTGCTTTTCCGGGGTCCAGTTTTCACGATAATCAAACTTTACAATAAAATCCTCTGCATTTAGTTCTAAAAGTCGATCCAATCCACCTTCAGCTACCAGTCCTATGGACTGGGGAATAACTGAAATTTCAACATGCCGAGGAACATTTTCAAGTCTGATGTCAATATTAAAAAATTCAACAGAGCCAATGCTCTGAATATCTGCTGTGAGTGCTACTTCTGATGTATCCAGGGTAAACAACTGCCTCGGCTCTAAGCTGATGGGGAGTGTCACAGTGACATCAGTATTGACATCATTTATGGTGAGTGGTGGAACTGTAATACTGGTCATATCTTTCAGGAGTGAGTTGGGGCCATGGGCCATGACTTTATTGGGTTCAACGCTAATATCACCTACCAGCATATAACCAAGCGCAGGATTAATGTCAGCTTGAACTTTTACATTTAGCTCTTTATGTGACATTTTCTCAACACTCACCCACACTGATTCTGGTTTCACTATATGTAACAAATCCAGATTGTAGTCTCTTGGAATAATAAACTTGTCTGGATGCATGGAAAAATAGTCATTCAAATAATAGACTTGAGTATTCTTGGTTTTGGTGAGGTCCAGGATCAGTCCCGTTTCAGAGAGGGGCATGGTCATATTAGCCCATAAGAGGGTGTGTCCCTTGCCACGGAATCTGGCGGTGATTAGTTCAGGAATTTCATTGTTAAAGGCCTTCTCATCCGTGAGACCTTCGATGCGGAGAGGAATATCGAGGTCAAAATAGTATTCGATATCTGTGACCACAAAAAACCATAGCAGAACTGCCAGGATCAATGACCCGATTTTTATCTGAATATCCTGGGTAAATATTTTCTTTAACATCCGTTTAATATAGATTTAGAAGTTCAGCACACAAAGCCTTCGGTACTTCTCTTTCCCTTAATTGCTACTGGTTTTCGCACAAAGCAAAAGGCGATGCACCCAAAATATTGTGATGAACATCGCCTTTATATTTGAATCTGGAAAAGCTCAGCCTTTCCAGAGATGCATACTTAGAAAGAAACTATTTCTTTTCTCCCTCTTCTGCATCTGCTGGGGCTTCCGTAGCTTCCTCGGCCGTCTCAGGCTCATCTGCTACTTCTGGAGCTGCTTCGACTTCTTCAGGGGCTGCCTCTGGTTCTGCAACTTCTTCGGGAGTTTCTACAACTTCTTCAACTTTTTCAGCTTTTTTCTTTTTGGGAGCCGCTTTTTTCTTAGCTGGTTTCTTCTCTACTGCTTCAACTTCCTCAGCAGGTTTGTCCTCAGCTTGACGGATTTTGTCTAGAATTGAATCTGGTATCTGCAGTTTATCGCTAACCTGATCCTGACCTCGCATAAACTCATCGATGTCATTCCGTTCTTTATCTTTAATAGCAGCTTCGTGGCTGACCACAACTTTTTTCTCAGTTGCATCAACTTCCACAACTTTAACTTCCACTTCAGCATCAACTTCAAACTGATCCAGGATTTCCTTGCGTTCTTTCTTACGGAAATGACCCAGGGAGATAATACCTTCAACATCAGTATCGGGGAAACTCAAGATTACACCCTTTTCAAGAAGCTTGATAACCGTACCCTTCTGGACAGAATTGATGGCAAAACGGTCTTTCAGAACAGGCCATGGATTTTCCTGAGCCTGTTTGATTCCCAGGGAGATTTTGCGTTCACTTTGGGAAATATCCAGGATCTTTACCTGAATTTTGTCGCCACGGTTCACGATCTCTTTAGGATGACGTACTTTACTGGTCCATGACAAGTCTGAGATATGTACAAGACCATCAATACCTTCTTCGAGTTCAATAAAAGCACCAAACTGAGCCAGGTTACGGACAGAACCTTCGTGGACGGAACCAACGAGGTATTTCTCTTCGATGGTTGTCCATGGATCGGGCTGTAACTGCTTAACACCCAGAGAAATCTTGTGGTTTTCTGCATCAACAGAGAGCACAATTGCATCAATCTCATCACCCACATTAAATACATCCGAAGGATGCTTGATGTGCTGTGTCCATGAAATTTCAGAAATGTGAACCAGACCTTCAACACCAGCTGTGAGCTCAACAAAAGCTCCATAATTGGCCAGACTGACAACCTTACCGGAAACAGTTGTACCTTCAGGATACTTGGCTACTACACTTTCCCATGGATGGGGTTTCAGTTGCTTGAGTCCAAGAGAAACACGCTGTTTGGCTGTATCATAATCGATAACCTTGACCATGATATCTTCATCCAGGCTGACAACTTCTGAAGGATGATTGACACGACCCCATGAGAGGTCTGTGATATGTAGGAGACCATCAATACCACCAAGGTCAACAAAGACACCAAAGTCAGTGATGTTTTTGATACGGCCTTCGAGAATCTGTCCAACTTCAATCTCATCCAGTAATTTGCTGCGTTGTTCTTTAAGACTTTCTTCTAACAATTCTTTACGAGATACTACGATATTTTTACGAAATTCGTTGACCTTAACGATCTTAAATTCGAAAGATTTTCCAACATATGCGTCAAAATCTCTAATGGGACGGACATCCAACTGTGAACCAGGCAGGAATGCATCCACACCCAGGATATTGACAACCATACCACCCTTGATACGGCGGGAGATTGTACCTTCTACGGTTTCACCGTCAGCATATTTCTGTTTGACGTTATTCCAGACACCCATGAATTCAGCTTTGCGCTTGGAAAGCACTGCCTGACCCAGTTTGTCTTCGATTCTCTCCAGGAACAATTCAATGGTATCACCAATTTTTGGTAATTCCTCGTCGAATTCATGGCGAGGTACCAGACCTTCAGATTTGAATCCGAAATCTACCATGACTTCTTTGTCACTTACGGAGATGATACGGGCTTGAACCAATGACTGCTGGTCAAGATCAATTACAGCATGATCAAGTAGTTCCTGAAAAGCGATAGATTCCTTGCTTGACACGACTTCATCTTCAGGCAATTCACCCCTTTTCAAGGTTTTAATACCAGCAAACAGGTCATTCATCAAGGCACGTTTTCCCTGAGATACATCGGGCGCATCACTGGCGGCTTCTTCAGCAACAGGTGCTTCTTCAACAGCAGCTGGTTCTTCTACTACAGGTGCTTCTTCAACAACTGGTGCCTCTTCCACAACAGGAGCTTCCTCAGCGGCGGGTGTTTCTTCAGCAACAGGTGCTTCTTCAACTACGGCCGCTTCTATCACAGCTGCTTCATTTGCTTCTTTGGTTTCCTCGGCGGGCGTCGTCTCGACGGCGTCTTGGGATTCAGCGGATACTTCAGTTGTTTCTTCTACTTCTTCAACCTTTGCATCCATGTCTTGTTTCTTGGTCATTAAGTTTCCTCCATTTGACTTCGCTGTCTCCACCTTGGAGACAATAAATTCTATTTGTTCATCGATACTTAACTCAGTGGTATCGAGAGTAATCGCATCACTGGCAGCAACCATGGGCGCCAATTCACGTTTGGCATTGTGCTCATCTCTGGCCAGGATTTCTTTTTCAAGCTCCTCCAGGGATTTCTCAATCCCCTGAGCTGCAAAATCCTTTTGTCGGCGGAGAGCACGGACTCCAACGTCAGCAACCATATAAATTTTGATATTGGCATCGGGAAAAACCACGGTGCCGATATCCCGTCCCTCCAAAACCACATCATGTGCTTCTGCCACTGCTCGCTGTACACCCAGGAGCCGCTTTCTTACACCAGATTGGGCACTAACATCAGCAACTAATTCAGTGACTTCGGGCGAGCGAATTTCTTCACCCAGTAACTGGCCATCAAGGTACAACTCTTGATTATCGTTATTGAATTCAACCTTGAGGTCAAGATTATCCAATAACACTTGAAGCTCAAGTGTTTGAGAGAGATCTATATTTTCTTTGATTATTTTTAAGGTGATGGCTCGATACATAGCACCAGTATCGATATGGCGGAAATTCAGTCGTTCAGCCACACCATGTGCGGTAGAACTCTTCCCAGATGCTGCAGGGCCATCAATGGCAATAATCATTTCAAAAAGCCGCTTTATTTAATAATATATTTTTCATGCGCTCCAAAGCCGCGGAATATAGACGACCATGGATGCGAACACAACCCAGAAAAAGAGACCTAAATAATTGAATTTTATGCGGCGGAACTGAGCAAGATTACTTGATCCGATACCCCAAATCCTCATACTCCAGAACCCAGTTTACAATAATACCAATATCCATGCGCTGAGTGCCACCCAGGAAGCGCCGATTTCTGAAATAGTAGGAGGAATAATCCTGTTGCGTTTCTTTCTCCATATCAGCACCAAGCGCAGCCAATCTTTCCTGCCATTTCTTAACATTCTCCACACGTAGATCAAGCCAACCATCGGCCGTCCACTTCTGAATATTATCCTCGGTTACCTCAAGAACTGTCCGTCCCTCGAAGTTTGGAGCGGAAATGTCTGGACCGCGCAAAAAGGTTTTGCCATCTTTTAGTAAAATGGGTGTACCGACTGAAAGAATGGTTGAACGTAATTCCTTATTCTCAAGAATTTCAGTTTCCATCTGGGTAGCCAAATCCTCTGGGTTGGCGGCCAGAACGGCTTCGATATTACCCTTTAGACGTTTGAGAATATACACTTCATACAAGAGCTTCGTTAAACGTGGAGGCCCCAGGAGTTCGAAAGCCACAGAATCTTTACCGGTTTCTTCCTCAAGCGTTTCCATTTTTTCCAGAGCATCTTTCCTGATAAGCCCGGCACGATATGATGGAGCCAGAACAGATCCATCCAGGCTGGAGATGATATCATTTCCGGTATTTCCACCTTTGATCTCAAGCAGCGTTAAATCAGCGATCTCTTCTGGGGTGACAAATTCCATCTGCCCCTCCCCGGTTAGCACCGAGAACTCACCAGCGGAGAAATATCCATTCTCACCGGCATCAATATAGACCGATTCCAGGAATTCATCTTTCAGGCGATTCCAGGTGGTTTCAGGTGATTTGACCAACTCCTGACCCAGGGTCGTTTCAGCTCCGGGTAGTGCGTCATAAAGCGGAATGTGACTACCGCGCCGTACCACTTTACCATAGCCAATCTTTTTCCAGGCTATAGCCGCGGTAGGTTTAATCTCTTTAATGATTGGTGCATGAGGAGTTCGTCCCAGCAGCCATAGCAACATGGTGTGGGCTCCTGCAAGCGAGGATTTACTCATAAGCATTTTTGAGGGTTTGTCTTCTGAGTGGGTGTAAGGAATATTAAATCCCATACCACCGGTGCCACTGGTACCGACCTTCAAATAGAGCATGGTTTCAGCCTGGCGCATACTTTCAATGAGAATTTGCACGTGACGAATGAGTTGTGGTATATACAGGGTGGAAATGATCCGCTCAACAGTTTCAATAAGCTTGTTGTCAGATTCCTTACCATTTCTGATTTCATTAATCTCAGCACGAAGCTCAGCCACAATTTGATACACGTTCTGATAGGCAAAAGCTGTCGCCGTATTAATACAATCGATGAGAACCTGAGGTTTGTGCTGATCCATAATCTGGTAAAGTTTTGAATTTCCAATAATGTCTGGACCTAGATCGTCATAGATATCATGTATCATTAACTCAACCTGCTCAGGCTTGGAAAAGATATCTGCTTTGGATAGGTTGGACAGTTCATCTCTTACAAACAAATCCCCGTGGACTGAAATTATTTTTGTGCCTTGATTTAGGGGATGATCTTCCAGGATTGTTTGGATTTCCTCAGCCTCGTTTTTCCGCAGAGATGTGACAATGAGCTCAGATGGTTGTTCTTCCAGAAGTTGTTTTGCTATGGCCTGACCAACAAGACCCCAACCACCAAAAATCATTACCCGTCTACCTCTAATGTCCATGTGCCAACTCCTTCAATTTTTCAACCTCTTTGGATGACAATTCGCGATATTTTCCCTCAGCCAGATCATCCACTCTTAAAAAAGCAAACTGTTCCCGGTGTAGTTTGACTACCCGATGCCCCAAAGCCATGAAGATTCGTTTAATTTCACGCTTGCGGCCCTCTCTGAGGACCAGTTTAACGTCTGTAAAACGATCGGTATATTCGTGGTTGAGCACCTCAGCTATTGCGGGTGTCTTAGCTTCAATATTTATGCCAAGCGGAATGCGTTGTAGATCATCCTGACTTACCTGGCCCAGCACACGAACTGCATAAGTTTTGGGAATCTGAAATTTTGGATGGGTCAGACTATAGGCCAGGTCTCCATCGTTGGTAAGCACGATAGCACCAGTGGTATCATAATCAAGCCGTCCCACAGGGTATATTCTATCCTTAGAAGGTATTAAATCTATGATGGTGGTTCGGCCATAGGGGTCGTTGGTAGTGGTGATGACCTGGGCCGGTTTGTTGAGCAGGTAGTAGTGATAGGGGGTTTCAAGTAGAATTGGCTGCTCCTGAAAAATCACTTCATCCTGACCTACCTGTATTTGTACTGCCGGATTTTTTTCAATTGACCCATTCACAGAAACCAGGCCACGCTGGATGAGGTCATCGCAAACACGTCGTGAACCCAGGCCAGCCATGGCCAGATATCGATTGAAGCGAATGTGTGTTCCAGATTTTTCGGACATGGTTTTGTAATTAAAAACATACGCACGGGGGAAATCCCTGAGTGCGTTTACAGAAGTTCTTCCTGATCTTCGCTGAGAATATCTTCAACTTCTCTCAATTTGGGTAAATCTTTGACAGAATTCAGTCCAAAATATTGGAGAAATTCTGAGCTGGTGCGATACAACAGTGCTCGACCCGGACCTTCGTCACGGCCACGTATTTCCAGTAACTTTCGATCCAAAAGTGTCCGCAGAGATGAATCTGAACTCACACCCCGAATGGCTTCAATATCATTTCTGGTGACGGGTTGCCGGTAACTCACAATTGCCAGGGTTTCAAGAGCAGCCTGTGAGAGTCTTAGTTTTCCAGATTTAGTAAATAACCCTTTGATATAGGTTTCGTATTCGGCTTTGGTAACTATCTGAAATCCGCCTGCAACTTCTTTTATAAAAAATGACCTGTTGGAAGATTCATATTCGGTCTGCAGCTCATCGATGATTTCTTTCAGTGGTGCCTTGGTTTTGACTTCACCCATGGCAGCCTTGAATCGTGCTTCTGTTAGGGGCTCCGGAGAAGCGATAAGCAGCGCTTCTACAATCTGTTTTGATTCATCAATTTTCAAATTTACTCCCTCGGGATAAAAGTAGATCATCAAATAGTTTTGATTGCTTTACCTTTACCTGGCGATTTCTCAGCATCTCCAAGATGGCCAGGAAGGTCACAACCACAATCAACCGCGATTCAAAGCGCTCCAGAAGATTCGCAAAAGAAAGCTTTGGGCTGGATTGCAACAATCCCTGCAAAAACCCGATCTGCTCTGAGAGGGTAACCTCCTCTACGGCTACCGCATGAGTCACGGGCTCCTCAAAATTCTTCAGGAGATATTGAAAGGTCAACATTATGTCATACAATTTAACATCTTCAAGTATGGCAGTTTGATCTTCCTGCTGAGGACTAAAGGCCACTGGAATGTGATAGTAGTGCGGACGCTCATGTCGTTCCATCTCAGCAAAAGCACTGGATGCCTCTTTATAGCGCTTGTATTCCAGCAGCATATTCATCAGCTCGGTGCGAGGATCTTCGACCTCCTCATCTCCCTCAGCTTCTACGGGCAGTAACATGCGGGCTTTTATTTTCATGAGGGTAGCTGCCATGAGCACAAAATCACCTGCCGAATGTAGTTTCAATTCCTTGGCCAGCTCCACATATCCAAGAAAATCTTTGGTAATTTGAGCAATGGGAATATCGTAGATATTCAGTTCATCGCGTTTGATCAGGAAGAGCAGGAGATCCAGGGGACCCTCAAACATTTCCAGATCTATGCGATGGGACCTACTGAGCATCAGGAACGTCCTGCGGGTACAAATCCAATTTTGCGATATACTTTACTCAAGGTTTTTGTGGCCATATAGCGTGCTCTGTTCGCCCCTTCATCAAGGATACCGGTGAGATACCCCTTCTCCCCGATCACCTTATTATAGCGATCCTGAAAAGGCTCCAGAAAAGCCACAAGCGAATCAGCAAGCTCACCCTTGAAATTGCTATATTGCTGTCCAGCAAATTGTTGTGCAACCGCATCAACTGACGTGTCATTGAGGACTGAATAAATGGTAATCAAATTACCGATTCCTGAACTATTGGGAGATTCTGGTGTGATTTCACGTGCAGAATCAGTTACCGCTCGCTTGATTTTACGTCTGAGCACATCTGGGGGGTCCAGTAGAGAGATATAGTTATTCTCATTGGCATCGGACTTCGACATTTTTTTGTCGGGTTCCTGTAAACTCATGATGCGGGCTCCAGCCTTCGGAATAAATGGTTCCGGAACCTTAAATGTCGGGCTGTAGGTATTATTGAATCGATTGGCAATATCCCGTGTCAATTCAAGATGCTGTTTCTGGTCGGCTCCCACCGGAACCAGGTCAGTTTGATACAGCAGTATGTCAGCAGCCATCAGCGCTGGATACGCATATAACCCCGCATTGATATTATCCTCGTGACGTTTTGATTTGTCCTTGAACTGGGTCATGCGATTCAATTCACCCATATAGGTGTAACAGTTCAACACCCAGGCTAACTCTGCGTGCTGTGGAACGTGTGATTGCATAAAAATCACATTTTTTGAGGGGTCAATACCAGCTGCCAGATATTGGGCGGCAAAAGAGAGACAACGATTACGCAAATGAGCAGGTTTTTGCCGAACCGTTATGGCATGCATGTCAACCACCATGAAAATACCGAGGTAATCCTGTTGGAGATTTACCCAGTTCCTCATGGCTCCCACATAATTACCCAGGGCCAGATGGCCTGATGGTTGGATTCCTGATAGTAGAATAGGCTTTTTATCTTTTTTAACTTCACTCATTTTATAATCACTTCTAAATTAGATAATGCGCATGGTCTTGGTGTAGATTTTGGCATATTTTTCAATATAAAGATCGGTATGATCCGGATTTAAACTATTCAATTTCACGTACCCTGAAGCATGGATGAAATCACCATTCCCCAGCGAAATTGCCACATGGGTAATACTTTCATTTCGCTCTGTAAAATAGATCAGGTCACCGACTTGCCATTGGTTAAAGTCATCACTTACAGCCCTGCCAATTTCAGCTTGTTGATAAGCATCCCGGGGCAATTGAAAGCCCTGTAAGAAATAGGATGTTTGTACGAAACCAGAGCAGTCAAAGCCCTTAGGGGATTTGCCACCCCAGAAGTATTGAATACCCAAAAATGTGAAAGCAGTTTCGATTAATGCTTCCATATCAACATCCTCGACGAGGTGTCTGGGATTATACTCTACCCAGCCAGCCCTGCCATCTGGGAGTTTCACTTGTACCCACCCCTCACGCTTCTCAAGCAAAGGCAATTTGGAGAGCAGCGTCATGTCACGCATGGTAGTAGATCGATTATCAGGGCTCTGATAGATCCAGGCTATTTGATCCCTTCCAGAGTAGAAATCATTTTTATCCCAGTCATCAGGTTTCTGGACCAGATAAAATCGAGCCACCCATCCCTCATAACCATCTTCCAGTCGCACACGAACCCATTCACCCTGTTCTTCCAAGACTTCCAGAGTCTCAGCCAGATAGGTTTGGGTGACGGTTTCTGATTTAAAGCTGGCTTCCCTGTAAACGAAAGCAATACTTACATTGGTTAGCATTTCTAAGGCCAAATTGCCCCTCCTTTGCGATGCGGAATTTAATCGCTGAAAACGGCGAAACAAGGGTTGCTCCAGTCTCTCGTTCACGGAGTCCTGAATGCAGATATCTAAGGCAAAAAATAGTTTGCCCACTATGAGGCTTTGCAGTAAATAGTCGCCATGATCGATGAATCACTTCAACATGCTCAGCAATCCCCTACATCAATATCCTAAGGCGCAAATCTGATCAATATGGATCCACTGGCACTTTCATCTGCAAAACAACGTCTACTTGAACAGCTTCAAAACAAGTGCGGGGAAATGCAAAATGCTGATCATTCTCAAATTGTACGATGTCAAGTTGAGGTTGAGAATGTAGCAGCCATGCAGTGGCTGGCCTGGCAAACCATTCCCATTAAGACCTACTGGGCCAATCGTAATCAAGAGTTTAAAATGGCAGGTGTGGGTATCGCTCATGAGATTTCCGGCCAGGAAACACCTGACCTGCACAAGCTCTTTACCGAACTGCATGAATTGCTGGACCCTAAATATCCAGACCTCAGATATTATGGCGGCTTTCAGTTTAATCAGGGGAGTAAACCTTCCAGAGAATGGGAAAGTTTTGGCGCCTACCGCTTTATTGTTCCTCAGTTTGAACTTCACCGCTCAGATGCCGGGACTTTTTTGGTCTGTAACTATTTTTACCGCATTGATCAGGAGAATCGGTTGGATGATCTCCTGTCTGACCTAGATCAGCTAAAGTTTGAGCTTACCCTTAGCGACTGGGGTGAACGGGCTGTGCTACACCGCAAGGATGTACCTGATCGAGATGGCTGGCAATCCTCTGTGATGACAGCGCTGAATGATATGAGTCTGGAAAAGTATGAAAAGGTGGTTCTGGCCAGGAAAGCCACCCTCACCTTTAACGACCCTGTTGACCCTGTTGCCTATTTGCTACGCTTGCGAAGAATGTCGGAAGAGACATTCAACTTCTATTTTCAGGCAGATGAGGGGCACGCCTTTCTAGGGGCTACTCCAGAACGCCTGTTCAAAAGGCAGAATAGACGCATTCTCACTGAAGCGATTGCAGGAACACGCCCCCGTGGAAAAACAACACGCGATGACGAGCGCTATGCTAAAGCATTACTTGGCTCTGACAAAGAGTTGCGCGAACATGCCATAGTGGTGGATATGATCCAGAACGTTTTGGACAAGCATTGCCATGTACTTGCTGTCGATGAAGAGGTTCAAATCACCCAACTTTCACATGTACAACATCTCTGCAAACACTTTGTGGGTGAATTGGATGAAACCACCAGCGATGCGGAATTGATCAGCGATCTTCATCCTACCCCAGCCATGGGTGGATACCCCACAGATATTGCCCTGGAAGCTATTAAGGCCCTTGAACCCTTTAATCGAGGTTGGTACGCTGCCCCCATCGGGTTTGTTGGCCCGATTCATACTGAATTTGTGGTCGCCATACGATCAGCACTTATTGAGCGTGAGCGGGTCTCACTATACTCTGGTGCAGGTATTGTGGAGGGTTCGGACCCTGCAGAGGAGTGGCAGGAGATCGAAGATAAAATCAGCAAATTCTTGAAGGCCCTCGACCTGTAGTCACCCGATCTCTTGATTGAGATTCATACTCCCCCTCACATTAAACCACCATTTTTGTGACTGTATTCAAAGCCCATCTTCATTAGATTGGTAGTCATGTTAATTCGAATCAATAATATCAAGCGTACCTTGATCCGCCAATAAGCTTTATGACACAAAATCTGGCTGTGAGTAGTGCAATAATTGAAAGACTCATTCAATGGGGAGTGACTCATTTTGTCGTTTCCCCGGGTTCTCGATCAACGCCTTTGACCGTTGCCGTCGCGAGAAATTTAAAGGCAAAAACGACCATCCATTATGACGAACGGGGTGCGGCTTATTTTGCCCTGGGACATGCCAAGGCTACCGGCAAACCAGCCGTGTTGATCTGTACATCGGGTACTGCAGTAGCCAATTATTTTCCGGCAGTTGTAGAAGCATCGATGGACAATATCCCTTTATTTATTCTTAGCGCAGATCGGCCACCAGAGCTCATTGGTGTGGGTGCCAACCAGGCCATATTTCAGGATAATATTTATGGCATTTACCCGCGTCTTACGCGAAACCTTCCACCAACTCCAGTGGATTCCTCCGAACTGACATTTATAGCGACTGTCGATGAATGTTACCGAGCCGCAATGGGGGCGAGACCAGGGCCCGTCCAATTAAACTGTCAGTTCAGAGAACCTTTGCTTCCGGTAAATAGTGAAACCGATGTATCATTCACACTTGATCTTGCCACTGCCCCTGAATTCAAATTTGCTGCTGAAGCTGCACCCGATACGGCTATTCCAAGTGAAGCAATACATGCTCAAATAAAAACGAGCAGTCGCGGCCTAATCATTGTGGGGCGTTCTGTGGATTCAAGTCTTTGCGAGGACATTCTGGCTCTGGCTGATTCTCTTTATTGGCCAATTTTTGCCGATGTACAATCCAATCTCAGATTTTCAGAACATCCCAATGTAATCAATCATTTTGATCTGGATCTACTGAACAATGATTGTCCCTCGGAAAAACCAGATACCATCATTCACCTGGGAAGTGCCTTCACGTCAAAACGATTGCTATCCTATATAAATGATCCAGATATTTTTTATGTATCCGTTAAAACCACACCAGAAAAAGTGGATCCGAATCATCAGATTGACATTGCTGTCCAGTCTGATATCCGTGTTTTCTGCAAAAACTTCATTCAGGCGGGGTTGTCTACTTCTTCAAAGTGGTTAGAAATCTGGCAGGATTTAGATCTCAGAACTTCACAACAGATATTGGAAATGCTGAAAGCTGAAGATTCGCTAAACGAACCGGGGATCAGCTTTCAATTATCTGAATTGATACCGGACGGACACTCGCTCATGCTGGCCAACAGTATGGCAGTGAGAGAAATGGATATGTTCGCCGCACCCAATCCAACCATAGGTAAGGTGTTCGCCAACCGTGGAGCCAGTGGCATTGATGGTTTGATGGCTACAGCCGCCGGGTATCAGTCCGCATCAAACAAACCACTGACACTGCTTATCGGTGACCTGGCCTTCCTCCATGACCTGAATTCACTCCTACTCATCAAGAATTCCAGGCAACCAGTCATAATTGTTGTTATAAACAATGACGGTGGTGGCATTTTTAATTTTTTACCAGTTCGCGCAGAGAAGGATGTGTTTGAGCCCTACTTTGGGACTCCACATGGTCTAACATTTCAGAAAGCTGCTGAGCTGTTTAATCTGCCCTATACAAAACCGAAAGATATGAACGAGTTCACGTGGCAGTATAGTCAACTAATCTCAAATTCAGAATCTGCTGTTATTGAGGTGCGTACCGACCGTGATGCAAACCATGAATTTCACCAAAGGATGTTTGATTTAATCCGTGAAGCCTGACAAGTCAACATTCACCTGGAACATGAGATTTGAAGGTAATCGGGAGGGATTACCCCTTCTCTGGTTGCATGGATTTATGGGATTTGGGGATGATTGGTTACATCTGGTCCATGATCATTTTAACGATTATTGTAACATCCTGGTTGATTTGCCGGGCCATGGGAAATCCGTTTTAAGCGATAAAGTTGATTACCCTTCTGTTCTCCATTCACTGATAGAGCAGCTTGCCTCTGCTGGTATCCAAAAATTTGTGGTGATTGGCTATTCTATGGGAGGTCGGACAGCCATTCACCTACAAAGGGTTCATTCTGAAAACATCATTGCATTGATTGGTTTGTCTACAGCTCCAGGGTTAAGGACTGAACAAGAGCGTCAAAACCGATTGGATTCAGATAAAGATTTAATGGATAAACTGCAAAGTATTGGATTCGATGATTTTCTACAAGACTGGTATTTTCTTTCGCTATTCAAAAGTATTCAGAAGAACGAGAACCTGCTTAAGAATTTGATCGGAAGCAGATCAACTCAGGATTCAGATCAATTACTGCTGTCCCTGACTTTGCTTGGAAATGGAGCCCTCCCCTCACTCTGGGAACATCTTAAGGAAATACAGTGCCCGGTACTGCTTATGGGGGGGGCACTGGATGAGAAATATGGCAAAATCAACGAGGAAATGATGGAACAACTACCCCATGGTCAACTCGCAATCATCAGGGGGGGCGATCATGCTTTCCATATGGAAAAACCATTGGAAACAGCCCGGGTTATAAGACATTTTCTCAGAGAAATAATTTAAGGAGTATAGTGTGACACCAATTAAATGGGAATCTGCCGGTGAGTATACCGATATTCGATATGATAAATATAATGGAATTGCCAAAGTAACCATCAATCGACCAGAAAAGCGCAATGCCTTTCGACCATTGACAGTTATGGAGATGGTGAAGGCTTTTGAAGATGCACGAGAAGATCCGGAAATTGGTGTCGTCATTCTCACAGGCGAAGGTGAGAAAGCATTTTGTTCAGGGGGTGATCAATCCATTCGCGGTGATGCTGGCTATAAGGACGGTGAAGGTGTCCACCGGTTAAATGTTCTTGATCTTCAACGACAAATCCGCACCTTGCCAAAACCAGTTATTGCAATGGTAGCAGGATATTCCATAGGTGGTGGTCACGTCTTGCATCTGGTTTGTGACCTGACTATTGCTGCTGACAATGCAATTTTTGGTCAAACGGGCCCTAAGGTGGGCTCCTTTGATGGTGGCTACGGCTCAAGTTATATGGCTCGAATTGTGGGACAGAAAAAAGCTCGCGAAATCTGGTATCTGTGCAAACAGTACACTGCCCAGGAGGCACTTGATATGGGTCTTGTCAATACGGTTGTTCCTTATGCTGATCTAGAGCAAGAAACGGTGAGCTGGGCTGAAAGAATACTTGAGCACTCGCCTCTCTCAATTCGCTTGCTCAAATCTGCCTTTAATGCGGATGTGGATGGGCAGACTGGTCTTCAGGAATTGGCCGGGAATGCCACCCTGCTCTATTATATGTCTGAAGAAGCCCAAGAGGGTCGCAATGCCTACAATGAGAAGCGGAAACCTGATTTTAAAAAATACCCCTGGCGCCCTTGATCGATAAATCCAGTCCCGGCCTAAAACTTTGGATCCAGGCCTCTCGACCCTGGACTCTGGGTGTAGCGGTATCTCCAGTGTTTATGGGGACGGTTATTGCCCACACCGAAGGCGGTATCCACTGGTTTGCAGCGATTTTTGCTTTACTTGGTGCCATCTTTATTCAAATCGGCACCAACCTGGCCAACGACTATTTCGATTTCAAAAAAGGTGCTGATACGGATGCCAGAGTTGGCCCTCAACGGGTTACCCAGGCAGGCCTGATTGCTCCTGAAACAGTGAGAAATGCATTTCTCCTCTGCTTTAGTCTGGCCTTTATTCTGGGAATTTATCTGGTATACCTGGGAGGTTGGCCAATTGTGATCATCGGCCTACTGGCCCTGATGTTGGGAGTTCTCTATACCGGTGGTCCATTCCCGCTCGCTTATTTGGGGCTGGCAGAACTACCAGCTTTTCTCTTTTTTGGTCCCATCGCCAGTACAACAACCACATATGTACAAACCGGCACATGGAGCATTCCCTCAATAATTGCTGGTACCTCAGCGGGATTCTTTTCTTTGGCTCTGCTTTCCATAAACAACTTGCGAGATTACAAAGAAGATCAGTCATCTGGAAAGAAAACGCTTATCGCTCGCTTTGGTAGAAAATTTGGTGTGATTGAATATAGCTTTTCAGTACTGGGAGCAACCCTACTCCCCCTTACTTTTTGTTTTCTTGCTCCCGGTCATAGCATGGTAGTCGTGACAGCATTCACCAGCCTTATGGCTCTGCACGCTATTCGCATAACCAGTGGATACAACCACCCAAAAGAGTTACTGTATGTGCTCAAGATGACTGCTAAATTACAGGCGATCTTTACGATCATGTTTATCATTACATGGGTTATCTAGGGGGTGATGGGAATACATGGGCTTTAATGCACCAAATTTTGTGGGAATCAGGTTATCACCTCAGTTTCAGGATGTCGCGCTTGAACTAAAATCTGCTCGTCTCTACAAGTTTGCGCTGCCCTTCAAGCATCCATTGGACCTAAAACACACCACCCTTCATCAACGGGATGGACTCATCCTTATTTTAACAGATACCGCTGGCCATGTTGGTCTGGGTGAAATCAGTCCTCTGCCTGGTTTTAGTCGAGAGACCATAGAAACCGCAATTTATAAGACTACCATGTTGGTGGATCGTATGATCAACTTTGGTGAGTTAACTGCTCATCATCACTCACGGCGGACTACCAGTTGGGAGAATCGAACAGCTCCTTCCGTGGTTCATTTTGGGGTTGAAACAGCCTTGCTCTCCCTGCTTGCGAATGCTCGAAAAATTTCACTTGGCGCAATGCTATACGGTAGTTCCAGCAACAAAATACCCATCAATGGTATCATCCGAAGCTCCCTGTCAGATTGGGTTCCTGAAGCCGATTTTCTGGTAAGTGAAGGCTACAAAACCCTTAAAATTAAAGTCGGTAAGATTAATCCTTTTTTAGAAGCCCAGGGGATTCAGGAAGTAAGGGAATTTGTGGGCCCAGATATTGAGATACGTCTGGATGCCAACCGTTCCTGGGATTTGGAAACAGGCATCCAGTTTGGTCAGGCCATCCAGTCTGCCAATGTTGCCTACATTGAAGAACCCATTCAAAATCCCGCTGAGTTACCTCGCTTTTATGATGAATGTGGCGTTCATTTTGCCTTTGATGAAACCCTGCATCGAATTATTGATCCAACTATATCTTTTGGTTCATACACCGGACTTAAAGCATTGGTACTAAAACCCACCCTCATTGGCTGTACCGCCCGTTTTATTGCCTTGGTTAATCAAGCGCAAGAACAGGATATTTTATCTGTCATTTCTTCAAGTTATGAAAGTGATGTTGGTTTGGCTGCACTGGCCCAATTGGCAGCTTCCATTGGTGGTGACTCGGTTGCCGTAGGTCTGGATACACGCTCAGCGCTCACTGCAGGTACTACTAAAACACCCTCATCAATTCAAAATGGATGGATGCCCGTTAGAACCCTGACAACACAGGATTTGGATCTAAGCTACAGTGAGCTCCTCTACGAAAATTAGGATATCCCGCACACATCCTCTGGTTGAGGCGGCTCAAAAACATCCCAAAAACACAGCCGTGACAAGTGCTCAATGCACCTTGAATTATGCCGACTTACTATCCCGGGCAAAAGCCCTGGGACAAGTGCTGAACAACAGGGGCATTACTTCAGGTGATGTAATGGTTCTGGGAAATTTGGCACCAGAGGAAATGATCCAAATGATATGGGCTTCCTCTTTGATCGGGGCAATTGCCTTTCCAGTGAACACCCGGTTTCCCTATGAGACATTGCTCCCGCTCCTGAATTCGATCAATCCTGCGCAGTGCATTTCAGATAGAACGCTCATCTCAGATCTTACAATCAAGTTTAATGATCTTCACCTAGAGATAGGTACAGGACAATTTGAAGATGCTGAATTCAATCCTCACGCACCTGCAAGTCTGCTCATGACCTCCGGTTCTGGTGGTAGCTCAAGGATTATCCAACATAGTTATAGAAATCACCTGACAAGCGCCATCGGCTCCAACCTCAATATTGAATTGGGTACTAAAGGTAGATGGCTGTTGGAATTACCCCTCTATCACATCGGTGGTCTTTCCATACTCTATCGGATCGTGCTCGCCGGTTCGGCCGTTGTTCTTCCAGATCAGAGCCAGCCCATAACCCAATCAATCACTAAATATAGGGCGACCCACATTTCTCTGGTGGCAACACAACTTCAACGAATACTCAAAGAGTCGCAATCTGAGAGGGTTCTCAGCGGGATGGAGGCAATCCTTTTAGGTGGAAGTGCCATACCCAAATCATTGCTTCAAAATGCACTCTCTAAGAATATTCCAATCCATGTGAGTTATGGGTCCACCGAGATGTCGTCTCAGATAACGACAACCTCAGCCAATGACAGAGATGCTGTGCTCAAGAATTCAGGCACGCTACTTGCCGGTCGGGATTTGTTGATTTCCCATGCCGGAGAAATTTTGGTCAGGGGCGAGACTTTGGCACAAGGCTATCGCGATGAATCTGGCCTGCATTCCCTTGCGGATGATGAAGGCTGGTATCATACTGGAGATGTGGGCTACCTGAATGTACGAGGTGAATTGACAGTAACGGGTCGGGTAGACAATCAATTCATTTCAGGTGGTGAAAATATTCAGCCCGAGCATATTGAAATGATCCTCACCAGTATTCCAGGCATTGTGAACGCAGTAGTACTACCTGAGGAGGACGACGAATTTGGTTTCCGACCTGTCGCCTATATCCAAGGCAACCTGGAAATACCTCAACGACCAGATATTGAGGCACAGCTAAGAACCAGTTTACCCGGTTATATGATCCCAGTCGATTTTTTTGAGTTACCTGACGAACTGGCAAACAATGGCCTGAAAATATCCCGCAAAGCATTGTCAGAAATGATACTTCATAAAAACAAACATTTGCACCAACTCAAATAACAGTTTATTTAGTCAGTATGAAAAGTACTGATACAAATTCAAAACATTCTCGACTCGATTCCTTCATAGAAAACCCCCGCAAGGCAATCTGGACCCTGGGCCTACCCGTGATGATGGGTATGGCTGTTCAAACTTTATACAGCATCGTTGATATGTTCTTCGTCGCCAAGATATCGGTCAACGCCATTGCTGCTCTGGGATTCAATTTGCCCCTGTTCTGGATGGCAATGGGTATAAGCTTTGGGTTGGGAACTGGGGTAACTGCTGTGATCGCACGATTTATCGGAGCCAAGGATCACAAATCTGCCACAAATGTTGCCGAACATGGGCTGATCCTGGGTTTGGTCATTGGAGCATTCTTCAGTGCTGTAGGTCTCATCTATGGGGAACAGATATTGTTAATTCTGGGAACTCCTGAAGAACTACTACCCGATACATTGGCTTATTTCCACATAATTGCCGGTGGGTTTGTCTTTATGATCACAGGCATCTTCCTAAGATCAATCTTCAGTGGTGAAGGTGACACAAAAACTCCAGTAAAGATACAAATCACAAGTACTGTCGTGAATATCATCCTGGATCCGATCCTCATTTTTGGTTTTGATATGGGTATCAAGGGTGCTGCATTGGCTACTGTGATCAGCATGCTGGTAGCTGTTGTGATGTACTCCAGGGTTATATTAATCAAGAAGGCCACACTGCTTCAATTGAACATGAAAGCATTCAAGCTCAACCTGCACTACTTCAAGGACATTTTCCGCATAGGAATTCCCTCATCACTCTCAATGATTATCATGTCCATGGGTGGGGCTTTGTTCAATTGGATACTGGTGCACTACTCTGCCAATGTAGTAGCTGGATATCAGGTTGCTGGACGACTCGATCAAATATTTTTTCTCCCTATCATGGCAATTGCCGGATCGTTGGTGACCCTGGTGGGAATGTTCTATGGGGCCCAAAGATTTGATCTGATAACGAATGTCATCAAAGATGGTTTGCGCTATGGTGTTTTCATTGGTTTAGGAACTGGTGCCCTATTTTATGTGATTGCACCCTACGTATTCAGGATTTTTACTGACGATCCCTATGTAAATGAAGTAGCCGTTAGCATTATCCGCACCTTTGCACCAGTCTACTGGCTGATTGCCATTGGAATGATTTCTGGTCGTGCCTTACAAGGGTTGGGTACCGGGATTCCATCTCTGGTGATTACTGGTATTCGTGTGGCCTTGGTCAGCGGACCTTTGGCTTACTACTTCGCTGTGATTTTGGATAAACCCTATGTCTGGGTATGGTACGGTTCTGTGATTGCTGTTTTTGTGGCAGCGGGTACATCACTCACCTGGCTAGCAATCCGTATCCGCCGTGTGCAACGCGAGGTTGAGGCTCAGACAAGCGCCTAGTCGATATCTCCTGAGCCCAATTCGAGTTGTGATAAATCCGCGGGCAGTGCTTCCTTTTTCTGTAGCTCAATAATTTTGTTAACGGGGCGTTCCAGCGCACGGGACCGGGTTGAAATGAGGTCCTGAAACTGGCGAACAGCGATGTCCAGGTTCTTCTCAGTTTTGCTCATCACCTCTGAAAACTTATCCCACTGCTGTTGAAATTTCACCACTTCGTTCATGATCTCTGAGGCTCTTTGCTCCATCATAAAGTTTGAGGTTGCCTGATTCAACAAGGAGAGAACGGCGTAAAGGGTGATGGGTGAGCAGAGCATGATTTTCTTACTCAATGCCTCCCCAATAAAATCCGGATCTTCCTGATTGATGAAGCCATATATGGATTCATTGGGAATAAACATCATGGCATAATCCACGGTGCCCTTAGCTGTGTCGATGTAACCGCGTTTGCTGATCTCATTCAAATGCTTACGCACATCTTGAAGAAAGGCCTTTTTCTCAATGTCCTGCATTTGTTCATCGCTGCTGGCCAGATAGTTTTCATAGTGCGCGAGGGGAAACTTTACATCCATGTTGATTTCACGACTCTTGGGCAATTTGAAAGTGTAATCAGGGCGCTGCCCCTCACCCATGGTGGCCTGTTTGGTGTAATTGATATTTTCCTGCAGGCCCACATATTGGAGAATATCTTCAACCAGACGCTCACCCCACTGGCCCCGTTTCTGGGAGCTGGCCAATAAAGTCTGGAGTGTTTCTGTGGTGGATCGCAGTCGCTGGGTTTCATCCTTGGATGTCTGTAATTCAGTTTTCAATTCTGTAGATCGTTGGACAATATCCTTGAGGCGTCCGTCCATGGTTTCCAGTGACTTCTGGATCAATTTCTCTTTTTCACCCAGATTGTTCTCGTTCTGCTTGCTCTGATCCGTAAACTTTTCGCCAGCCATTCTCAGAAATTCTTTCTGGCTGTCTCTAAGCACATCCTGGGAGAGACTTTTAAAGCTGTCCTGCAACTGCTCCTTCATTTCCAGCAGACGCTTTTTCTCTTCCTCAATGCGTGCTTTGGATTCTTCAAGCCTGGTATTGATGGTGGCATTTTGCTCGCGTAAGCCGAGTGCTTCATCACGTAACCCAGTGACTTCTGTCTCTGCTTTGTCCAGCAGCGATTTCATATTGCCATGTTCAACTTCAAGACGGGTGAATGCCTCCAGGTCGCTAGCATTCCCAGAACCACCTGTTTTACGACCAATAAAAAAACCAACGACAGCGGTAAGTGCTGCTATAAGGAGTGTATACACTAGGTCCATATTTACCTGCTTAGGGATTTGCCACTATAGAGAGGCGTAATATTATAATTGACTGGTAAGGTCCTGCTCGGAGACAAACTTCACCTGAATCTTATCGAGTTTCTTGATCTCATCGTAGCCTACAACAATGGAGTATTCATAAACCTGCTTTTCTTCCTGGGCGAATATCCGCATGGCATCCACACCGGGTATTGCTAACAGAAGCTGCTTGAATTTTCCTTGATTATAGTAGTATTCACCCGGTGATTCAATTGGGCGGGGAAATGAATGATAGAACACCCGACGGTTATCTACCTTTTCAGAGCCCATGGTCACGATGGGAACAATTCTCCAATCACCCCCGGCAATTTCTTTTGTAAATGCAGCATCGATGTAACCAAGATCCATAAAGGCGTGTCCCTCAAATGATTCCGTCTTTCCTACCAGACCAGACCTTGTTTTGCTAAAATGTTCGATCTCATCCAGAATACGAGGGTTGATCCGATAGCCTACCTTAAAGGTAACCAGCACACTGTCTGGTTCAGCCTGCAGACGCAAAGTATTAATGTCATGTATATTGGCCAGGTAAGGATCGTAGGCAATGTCATGCCACAACTTTTCAAGTTGAACACCCAGTTTCATTCGGGACTGCTGCTCATATTTCCGTTGTAGGTCTTCACTCTCGTTGCTTTTCTGGGAATCAAACAGCGTGGTGAGCTGTTGCTTGAGTGCAATTCCTGGTAGGGGTGTAGTACTGTTAGTGGGAATTTTCTGGCTTGATGAGGTTGGAGATTTAGGATCATCAAGGAGCCGCATATTTTCCAAAACCCATTCCCCCATCTCACCCTTCCAGGTAAGCAATTTGGTATAGGGCAGTTCATCCTCGAAATGAGCCAAAATCTGTGTATTGTGCAGAGAAAGCAAATCCATGCGAACGGTGAGTGTTCCCTCTACATAAACAAAGCTGCCCAATACGAGATAAGTTTCATAACCGGGATCCACTCTTTTTTGAAAAACAGATTTCCAAAGCAAATCCTGGAGTTTATGAGGTCTGTCTATAAGATTAGATTCAAAGTCAGGAGCAATGTAGGGATGTAAATAATCTGCATCTGAAAGTGATGACTTTAAGAATCCAGGCAATCCCTGCTTCAGCCACCCCTGACCAGCTCTGGGGCTATGATCTTCGAAGGGCTCAATAAAGACCAACATGTTTTGCTTGGATACTGGCAGAAATTCCTGAGAAATGGCGTTCCCCACCAACAGTCCAAGCAGAATTATAAGGAATAACTTTTTATTCATATCAACCCCAAGTTGTCCAGATTAGTCGCCATCAAATTAATTCTGTTCCAATCCAGTATGCAATAGACAATAAGCAGCGGGACATACCCCTGGTTTATCTGCCTTTGCGTGCGATCTTGGCCCAGCTATCACGCAGTGAAGCAATTCGATTAAAAACCGGTTTCTCTGCTGTGGTATCTGGATCAACGCTAAAGTAACCTACTCGCTCAAACTGGAACCGCTGCCCTGATTTGACACCCAGGAGTGATGGTTCCACCTTGGCATGTTCAATCACTTCAAGTGAGTCTGGATTTATGTTCGACCTGAAATCCTGCCCCTCTTCAACCTTATCAGGATGCTCTACGCTGAACAGTCGATCATAGAGTCGCACTTCAGCGTCAATGGCTTTATCAGCGGAGACCCAGTGGATGACACCGCGGACTTTGCGGTCAGTGGGCTGTTTGCCCAACGTATCATGGTCAATGGTGCAACGGAGTTCAACAATCTCTCCAGCATCATTTTTAACCACAGATTCACACTTGATGATATAGGCATATCGCAGACGTACTTCCTTGCCGGGAGCCAGACGGAAATACTTTTTCACAGGTACTTCCATAAAATCGTTCTGATCAATATATATCTCACGGGTAAAGGGTACGATGCGGGAGCCGGCGGATTCATCTTCAGGATTGTTGATGGCCTGTATTTCTTCAACCTTGTCCTCTGGATAGTTCTCGATGACCACTTTAATGGGATTGAGAACTGACATCACGCGTGGTGCAACTGCATTCAAATGCTCACGCACATGATTCTCCAGGATGGTCACATCAACCACACTATTATGTTTAGCCACACCGATATATTCACAGAAATTTCGTATGGATTCTGGAGTGTAACCGCGACGTCGTAAACCAGAGATGGTAGGCATCCTGGGATCATCCCACCCATTCACAAAACCTTCATTGACCAGGGTCAGGAATTTCCGTTTGCTCATGACCGTATAGGTGAGATTCAAGCGGGCAAACTCAATTTGCTGTGGATGGTGAATCTCAAGCTTTTCACAGAACCAGTCATATAGTGGACGATGATTTTCAAATTCAAGGGTACAGATGGACTGGGTAATTTCCTCGATGGAGTCTGACTGTCCGTGGGTAAAATCGTACATGGGATAAATGCACCACTTGTCACCTGTCCGATGATGGTGACCATGAAGGATGCGATAAATTACCGGATCCCGCATGTGAAAATTGGGATGGGCCATATCAATTTTTGCCTTCAGGGTGCGGCTGCCATCAGGAAACTCCCCCTTGCGCATGCGTTCAAACAGATCGAGATTTTCTTCAACACTGCGATCCCGGTAAGGACTATTCTTGCCAGGTACGGTAGGGGTTCCTCGATATTCGCGACCCTCTTCCAGGGTTAACTCACAAACATAGGCCAGACCATCCTTGATTAGCTTGACAGCCCATTCATAAAGCTGTTCAAAATAGTCAGACGCATAATATTCACGATCTTCCCAATCAAAGCCCAGCCACTTTATGTCTTCTTTGATAGCCTGTACATATTCATCTTCTTCTTTGAAGGGATTGGTATCATCGAAGCGGAGATTACACAAGCCCCCGTATTTTTCAGCCAGGCTAAAGTTCAGCGCAATGGATTTCGCATGACCGATATGGAGATAACCATTTGGCTCTGGTGGAAAGCGCGTATGAACCACTTGACCAAAACGACCAGATTTCAAATGGTCATTAATGATTTCCTCAACAAAATTTAAGGATTTTTCAGGAGCAGATGCTTCATCCGGTCCATTCTCTGTAACTACCTTGTCAACCATACTATCCTCATATCTAATGCCTGTTTCTACAGGGCTTGATAACAAAAACTAATCAGCAAATAACATACATTTTCATCGCTGATAGTGCCATGATGATTTTTACCCAAATTGTGGGGGTTTTACTGTTGTTGAGCCACCAGTTTCAGGGCACGATCAATCCTGTTGATGCAACTGGCCTTACCCAGAATGGACATGATATCGAATAAGCCAAAACCCACCGCCTTGCCAGTAAGGGCAACTCGGATGGCGTGGACAATCATCCCCATTCCAACACCCTCCTGCTCCACAAAATCATGCAGGATTATGTCCATATTCTGAGCAGAGAAATCTTCTATTTCTGGAAGTTTGCGACGGAATTTTATGAGCAATCCACGCTGTGCATCAGCATTTACCAGTCGCTTACGGAATGGTTTCTCCTCGTATTCAATCTTGTCATCAGCGAGAAAGAATTCTTTGTATGCCAGGATATCACCTGCAAGTGAAATCCGCTCATTGGCAGCTTCCAGAATCGCTTTTACTCTGGATTGAGTATCGTCCGAAGCCGGAGTTTCAATCATCCCTGCTTTTTCCATGTAGGGTAAAACCATCTCTAGTTTTTCATCCAGGGTCAGTCGCCACATATATCGGCTCTGAAAGGAGGTCAGTTTCTGGGGATCGAAACTTGCTGGAGCTTTATTGATACGATCCAGACTAAAATCACGAATCATAGCTTCACGGGTAAAATCTTCGGTGTGATCATCCAGGGACCAGCCCAGGAGCAGTAAATAATTTACAATGGCGTCTGGCAGGAATCCGATTTCGCGATAGAAATCAACAATCACAGGATTGAATGTCTCCGGGGATGCAGAAAAGCCAATTTGAGTGGCGATCTGCTCACCATGATCATAGAGCACTTTAAAATCTCTATTCTTCAGATACTTGTCCAGTTTACGCTTACTCAATTTGTTTGAGCTGCCCGGTTCAGCCACAAATGGCAAATGGGCATATTCGGGTATATCAAGACCCAGACTTTGGCCGATGAATATCTGACGTGGGGTATTGGGTAAATGTTCGATAGCCCGAATAACATGGCTGATCTCAAAAGCACCATCATCAACAACGCTGGTGAGATGGTAAAGACAGGAGCCATCCTTACGCTGGATAACGTGATCCTGCTCCCCTGCCCACTCAAATGACATATCACCACGGATCATATCATGAAATTCACACTTGCCTTCACGCGGCATTTTGAGACGCACGATAAAGTCTCGACCTTCAGCTTCAAATTGAGCAGACTGGGCATCATCTTCAGCCATCCATGTCCGACTGTAGATAAACTGACGCTTTTCTTTTTCTGCAGCCTGACGTTCGGCAGCAAACTCTTCAGGTTTTGAGTAGTCCTTGTAGGCCAGGCCTTTTTCCAGAAGCTTATTGACCGCTTCTGTATAGAGATCGGAGCGTTGGGATTGGTAATAGGGAGCATGTGGGCCATTTATATCTGGACCTTCATCCCAGTCGATACCCAACCATTTAAAGCCATCCATAATGGGCTGGAGTGCTTCAGATACATTGCGTGCTTGATCGGTATCATCCACTCTTAAAATGAATTTGCCGTTATGATGGCGGGCAAAAAGCCAGTTGAACAATGCGGTTCTCACACCACCAATGTGGAGATAGCCTGTGGGACTGGGGGCAAAACGAACACGAACGTTGGACAAAGTGGAGGGAGTCATCTGATGTAAATTCTTTCTTCTTTATGTTAAGGCTTGCTAAAACCTTTGACTAATGAACTCAATTCAGCTCTGCAATCTAAACGACATCCCCACATAAGTCGAGGATTGAAGCATTCCGGGCTGACTTTGGACTATTTAAATCGAATGCTGCCCATTTGATGACCCGCCATATCCAGGTTGACTTCATCGCCGGGATTTAAGACGCCTACACCCTCAGGCGTACCCGTGAAAATGAGATCACCTGGCTGAAGATCAGTATACGCTTCCAGATAGGCAGGGATTTTCTCCAGAGGCAATATCATCTGGCTACTGTCCCCCCGCTGCCGCACTTCCTGATTGAGCGTCATGGTGAATCGAATTTGTCTCAGTGAGGGTATTTCGTTCATGGAGATAAAGCGGCTGACGATGGCTGCTCCATCAAATGACTTGGCCAGGGTCCAGGGTTTTCCAGCAGCCTTTAGTTCATTTTGCAGGTCTCGCAAAGTCAAATCCAGACCTAACCCGATTCCAGCTATAAAGGCCCCTCTATCATTTCTGTCGATCAGTGCAATAATTTCTGTTTCGTAATGAACTTCCCCATGATTGCGAAACAGGGTTTGTGAGCCAGATAGGGGTACTAGTGCGTTCAAACCTTTCTGAAATACCAGTGGTCTGGCCTCTACTGCATTTCCCAATTCTTCGGCGTGTTTGGCATAATTTCGACCAAGACACCAGATAGTTCGAGGCTGAATCCCCTTCTCTTTTTCAGCAAAATCAAAAGCCATAATAGTTCCTGGGTTTATGAGTTGACGTTACCGAACCCTGAGGCGGCGCAGCCGGGACTCGAAGGGTGGTATGGTTTGTGAGTTTTTGAGTTCAATGAGTTCGATGATTTAATGGGTTTTATGGTATTTATTCTCTGACTACTGACTTCTGTCTTCTGACTTCCGTCTTCTGTCTTCTGTCTTCTGACTTCTGACTACTGACTACTGACTTCTGTCTTCCGTCTTCCGTCTTCTGTCTTCCGTCTTCTGTCTTCTGCTCCTCATCAATTCAATGCTTCTTTAATCCGTATTGCCATGGTCTTGGATATACCTGGTACGTGGGCAATTTCTTCAATGCTGGCATTCTTGAGTTGTTTCAATGACCTAAAATATTTTAAAAGTGCCACACGCCTGGATTGCCCGATGCCTTCGATATCATCCAGAGCAGAATGTACCATCGCCTTCCCCCGACGTTTCCGCTGGAAAGTAATGGCAAACCGATGGGCCTCATCACGAATCCGCCTTAACAAAATGATAGATGGACTGGTTTTGGGAATTCCCTGCGAGTAGGACTCACCTGGCAGGAAAACTTCTTCCAACCGTTTAGCCAACCCCAATATGGCAATATGGGACATTCCCAATCTTTCCATAACCTCAACAGAGGCACTCAATTGCCCCTTTCCTCCATCAATCAGAATCAAGTCAGGTTCTGGGAGCCCTTCCGCTTTAACACGGGAATAGCGACGATGGATGACTTCCTTCATACTGGCAAAATCATCAATTCCATCAACAGTTTTAATCTGAAACTTGCGATATTCTCTTTTAGCAGGTTTCCCATCAATAAAGCAAACCAGGGAAGCTACGGTTTCGGTTCCACCAAGATGGGAAATATCAAAACCTTCTATTCTCCGGGGTGGCGCGGAGAGATTTAAATCCTCTTGTAGCGCCCGAACCATTTTCGGTACGATTTCAACACGTTGGGCCTGCTCTAAAGCCCAATCCTTTAATACCAATTCTGCATTGCGTTCTGCCAGATCCAATAGCGTCTTTTTCTCACCGATCCGGGGAATACTGAAAGTAATCTTGACTCCAGATACATCTTTTAGCCAGGCATTGATCATATCCATATCGGCAACTTTATCAGGAACCAGGATTTCTCTGGGGATAAATGAGGCATCTTCATAGACCCGAGTAATCATGCGACTGAGGATGCTGGGCAATTCTTCATCTTCCGTGCCTCGGAAGCGGAACTGCTCTTTCCCAATGAGCTTACCGGCACGGATTCGGATGAGAATTCCGCAGGTCAGATTATCCTGTCTGGCAACACCGAGGACATCCCGATCTTCAAAATCACTGGTTCGTAAGCGTTGGCGACTCACATAGGATCGTACTGCTTCAAGCTGATCCCTGTGACGGGCAGCATGCTCATATTCCATATTTTCTGCTGCCGATTGCATTCTGGTTTCCAGATAGGCATCTACAGGGTCGGTTCTACCTCTCAGAAAATCTTCAACACGATTGATCATCTCAGCATAGTCCTGCTTGCTGATCAGTCCCTGACAGGGTCCATCACACTTTCCAATGTGATAATCCAGACAGAGCTGCACTTTTTTAGCAGCTACAGATTCATCATCCATGCGATAGCTACAGCTACGAATGGTAAAAATGCGTTTAATCACGGCCAGGGCAGCACGGAGTCCTTTCACATTGGTGTAGGGACCATAATAAATAGATCCATCTTTGACAATGGTGCGAGCTACAAACACCTGGGGATAATCTTCGTTGGTGATGCGGATATAGGGAAAGGTTTTATCGTCGCGAAGGTCAATATTGAACTTTGGACGGTGTTGTGTGATGAGATTTGCTTCAGTGAGCAGCGCTTCAACTTCAGTACGAGTAACCAATGTCTGAAGATCCCAAATGCGTGCCACCAAGCGAGCTGTTTTGGGACTATCCGGAGTACCTGTGAAGTAGGATTTTACACGATTCTTCAGCACCTTGGCTTTTCCTATATAGATTATCTTACCACTTCTATCGTAATAGAAATAGACACCTGGCTGGGTAGGCAGGTCTTTGAGTTTCTCTTTATAGGGTGGAACCACAGTACTCATGCTGAAAATCTAAAAGGCAGAGCCTGGAATGCTTGAGTTTTATTATAGTAGGCAGGGATTCATCGAAGAGAATCACCTGGTTATATATTTGCTGTTGCTGATCTATTTTATTTTGGCCCACTTGCTCCCATAGTATATTATTTAATACAAAACAAAGGACTATTCGACAATGAAATATGCTGTATTCTTCCTACTTGTAGTATGTAATGTATTTTCACAGCGTCCCCAATGGGAACAGTATGCCAACACCCGCCAGAGCAACTGCATTTTGGAGGATGGGGACTACCTCTGGATTGGCACTGATGCTGGGTTGGCTCATTTTGAAAGAGAAACTGGAAATCTTGAAGTACTGAATAATTCCAATTCTGGACTACCATTTAATTATGTCACTGACCTGGCCTTCGATGGTAACCACAGATTGTGGATAGCGATGGGTGAAGGATACAACGACTTTGAAAATGGCATAGCCGCTTATGATGATTCCAACTGGGAGGTCTTTAATCATGAGAACTCTCCAATTCCTGAGGGCAGTGTGAATTCAATCTGTATTGAATCTGATACAATTATCTGGATTGGAGTCAATCAGTATGAATCGGGCGCAGGTGGTGGACTCGCCCGATATGATGGACATTCCTGGACAGTCTATACCACAGAAAATTCTGACCTCCTCAGCCATTTGATCTCGGTCGTAACCATTGATACTGAAAATCGAGTCTGGATTGGTTCATCAAGAGGTGTTTCCATCTTTGATGGCGAGAATTGGACCATTTTTGCAAATGGTGAAAATGATACACCATATGGTGGCGTGCGAGATATTGATTTCGATTCTCTAGGGAACGCGTGGGCAGTTGGACGAAAAATCTCAAAATATGATGGAACGACCTGGACAACCCTGAATCCTGAAGAGTTTGGTTTATACTCATTTAACTCGTCCGCAATAACGGTTGATGAGAACGATACCAAATGGATCGGTTTCTATGAGGGTGGACTTATGGAGTACAATGAAGATTCCTGGGCCATCTATGATACTTCGAATACTGATTTGAGCGAATGCACTTTTGAAAGCAATATTATCATCACTCTTGAATCTGTAATCATTGGTACTGACCAGGGCATTAAAACATTTAATGATGGTCAATTCACTCAACTAAACACGACCTTATATAATTTCCCCTCAAATTATGTCATGTCCCTGGCGTTTGATAATAACGATAAACTTTACATGAGTACCTTTTGGGGTCTGGTAACCATGGAAAATGACACTTGGGAGGTTTTCACCACAGAAAATAGCGATCTCCCTTTCAGATATTCTGAACATATGTGCTTTGATGAATCAGGACGTGGGTGGTTCAGTGGAAATTTTGCTGAACTGATGCTTTATTCTGATTCCACCTGGACTGTATTTAACCCCTCCAACTCACCCTTACCTCAAGGCGAAATTAGTGGTCTGCTACCCCAGGACAATGGGGTTTGGATATCGACTTACAACCATGGAATCCTTTTCTTCGATGGAGTGGACTGGACAGCGTTTAATACTGACAACTCAGGAATTCCAACTAATCACATCAGGACAATCAGAATTGACACTTCGGGGACTATGTGGCTAGCCACTTATAACCATGGATTGTGTCGCTATAGTGACAGCACCTGGGTACAGTATGATCCATCTAATTCTGACATTCCCCGCTCTGATGTCTATGACATTGAAGTCAGTGATGATGTTATCTGGGTGACTACCAATGACTGGATATCTCAATTTGATGGTGAGACCTGGTTGAATTACGAGCTGGAGAGTGAAAATATTGATATTGAAATTGATGAAAATGGTTTGGCCTGGATTAGATCATGGGGAAATGGTCTCCTCACCTTCGATGGGATGACCTTTGAATCTGTTAATAGTCAAAATTCCGGATTCCCTGCCACTTCCGCAAATTGCATAATGATTGACGACTATAACAACAAATGGTTCGGTTCAAGGATGGGATTGACAATATTTAATGAAACGGGAATCACCTCCTCAATTGATATCCAGGATTTGACAGCCCCTGACAGGAAATCTTTGATATCGAATTTCCCTAACCCTTTTAACAACAGCACCAGAATCCAATTTTTTCTCACCCAACCAATGAGCCTTAATCTTTCCATATACACCATTAATGGAAAGCTCGTATCTCAAGAGCAGCTTCCACAACTCCCCGCTGGTGAACATCAAATTCCCTGGGAAAGCGCTGATTTGCCTTCCGGAGTGTATCTATACAAAATTTGGGGAGGTGAGTTTGTTGGAACGGGTAGAGGACTTTTGTTAAAGTAGGCAACAATAGGCTATATCAGATGCTACCCTGGATGTGATTTCTCACAGAGTTCAATCAATACACCACCAGTTGATTTGGGGTGGATGAAAATAATCCGCATATCGTGGGCACCAATTTTTGGCTCCTCACTCAATAAAACAATTCCTGCAGTCTTGAGCTTCTGCACATACGCATCCAGGCCTTCGACCTCCAGTGCCATATGATGGATTCCCGGTCCTCGTTTTTCCAGGAATTTTCCTACAGGTGTATCAGCATTTAGCGGCTCAAGCATCTCGATACTGGACTGCCCCACCTCAAAGAAGTGGGTGGTGACACCTTCTGATTCTACCGGTTCTGACCCGCTAAAATTCAAGCCCAGAATATCTTCGTACAATACTCTGGTCTGTTCTGCATCATTGCCAGCCACTGCGATGTGACTTATTTTTTTCACCCTCACAGGAATTACTCCAAATCCGAAAGCTTAGCCATGATTTGATCCAAAACGAGGTTCACTTTCCAGGTTGGAATGGTATAATGATTTACCATGATTGAAAATATTATTGGCGCTCCAGATTGGGTCCAGGTAAAGCCACTCAGTGCCCGGACATAACCAATGGTTCCGGTTTTAGCTCTGACATTGCCTTCCGCGCTGGTGCCAAGTGCACGTTTACGGATGGTACCGGTTACCCCAGAAAGAGGGAATGATTCGATATAGTAACTACGGAGGGGATGCTCCCACATTATCTGAAGCAGGGATATTGATGTGTTCGGGGAAACCAGATTATGCCGGGATAGTCCTGAACCATCTCGCAGCTTTAGATTTTTGGTATCCATACCAAGGGAATCAAAGAGTGCCATCTGAACTTTCCGTCCTTGACGCGATGACCCCTCCTCGCCAAATTCAGTGCCTAAGGTTTTTTGCAGTGATTCTGCTATAAAATTCTGACTGGGACGATTCACTTTTGAGATAATATCTGAGAGCGGATGAGACTTGTATGTGAACAATCGTTGGGTAGCAGCATAGTCCACAGAGTCTGCTAGATCATCCCCATCAACGGGATTACCTGTTACTGCAATGCCATAATCCGCCAATCTCTCCTTGAGTACATGCACAGTAAATAGTGTTGGGTTATGAATGGTAATAGTTTTTTCACTCTCGCCTGTTTCACGACGATAATCCCCCTCAAACCAGGCATCGTTGGTCCCTCTTTTGCGACCATAATCCCACTCGGTTGATGTATCACTGCTAACCGTAACCAGGTCATTTCGCAGATTCATATATGATGTCTGAGGATGCCCCTCAATGATCACCGGGTTGCCCAGCGAAACTGAATCTGGTGTAAGGATGTAATCGATATAGTTTTCGCTATATGAAAGCCCTGAGAGCTGGGCGGCATAATAATAGGTTTCATCATCCCAGGACCAGCCATAGCCCAGGGATTCATCGTCAAAGACATTGTCATCTCCAATGATATCACCATCAATTCTGGTAATACCTCTGGCTTTCAGGGAATCAACAAAGTATACCATGACCGAGTCGTAGTTCTTATCAAAGAAACGCCAGGACCAGGACGGGTCACCACTGCCTTTTACAATCAAATCACCATGAAGCACGCCATCCTTATCTATTGAACCATTGGTCACAAAATCGGTTTCATAACGATACTGGGGACCCAGCAGGCACAGTGCAGCAGCCGTGGTATACATCTTCATGTTGGAGGCAGGCATAAACAGCTTAGCCGGGTTTCGCTCGTAGACAACCTCCCCAGAATTGGCATACTGGATTTTCACACCCCACCAACCCATTTCAGTGGGGGCATTGTTCAGTAACGTATCCACTTCAAATGCAACCTGCTGTTGAGCATTGCGTCTGAACTCCTGCTTGGGAAGGGAGGTTGAAGTGGGATTGTTTGTACTGCAAGCAATCAACATTACAGACAATAGAGAGATGATAAATAACTTGAATTGGGCTTTCACGAATAGCTCCTGACAGAGAAGGTAATTGAAAATCATCGAGGGCTTACACCCAATCCAGGTAAATCTGAGAGCATAATTGTACCGGAGTCGTTACCCACTCCCTGGTATGGATCATTGGACAGTAAGACATTGCCATCAAGGTCTAACCAGCGTGCAAATGAACCCAGTTGTGACATGGCTGAAATTCCGATTGACGTCTCCACCATACAGCCCAACATGATATCGAATTCGTGCTTTTGGGACAAGTCAACCATTTTGCGGGCATTGGTAAGGCCGCCACATTTCATCAACTTGATATTGATACCATCATAGGCACCTACCAGACCAGGAATATCCTCAGGACGAACAGAGTTTTCATCGGCGACCAGAGGGAGTGGTGAAAACTCTCTCAATTTGGCTATGTCATCAAGCTGATCAGCTGGCATGGGTTGCTCCAGGAATTCTACATTTTCCTGTGCCAACCATTCAGCTCCACGTTTGGCATCATCCAGGGTTTTCCAGCCTTCGTTTACATCCACCCTCAAAACTTTATCAGTTTCTGCGCGAATGGCCCGCATGATATCGTGATCATAATCGGTACCCAGCTTAATTTTCAAAATGGGGTATGGGGCAGCTTCCTCAATTTTTGCTGGAATCACACTTAGATCAGAAATACCAATGGTATAGGATGAGAGTACCATTTTCTGTTGGGCGCCAAATGTCCGCCATAATGCAATCCCGGTCTGCTTGCCATATAAATCCCAGAAGGCTGTATCCAGGGCAGCTTGCAAAGAATAGCTATCTGGAAATAGTTGCTCCAGGGCTGATTGACGATTCTCATGATCTTCAATCGAGAGGGTGAGGATTTGGTCTTTCTTATCTGTGAGCATGCCAAGAACCGCCTCTGGTCCCACTTCGTATCTCTTGCAGGGAGCAGCTTCACCGTAACCAATATTGTCACCATCACTGAGTTCCAGGATGACTACATCGTAATAGCTTTCAGCACTTCTGGCTATTTTGAATTCAAATTTTGTGGTGATCCTTTTGATGGACCAATTCAAGGTAAGAGACATGTTGATTCCTTCTTTGAAGAGCTGTTTAAATCATACTTTACAACGAAACAAACGAATTGAACGAAAGATTGGATTGATCCTTCTACTCATTTCGATTCAGGGCTGGCAGGATATAGGATCATTTGAATCGTTTTATTCCTTATCAAAATTTTTCCCTATCAATCCGCAATTAGGGTGTGGCATCTGGAAAGAGGGCTCGTACCACACTTTCTGCTACAATTCGTTTAGGGGCTTTGACCATATCTTCGACGGGAAGGCCAATTTCAGAGTAAATCTTCTGGCATTCCAACTGACTTTCTTCCTCAGTCAGACCTTTAGAATAGAGGTTTACACCCAAAACTTTGGCGGGTTTAAATGGCTGGACTAAGGCTTCATGAAGGTTGATCACCGTGGGTAAATCAGGGAGTGGGAAATCATAGTCATCCACAAGACGGCTGGGTTGATGAGCCAGAATAAAGGCGTCCGGCATACATCCATGGAGTAAACCCATGGTCACACCACTATAGCCCATATGCGTGATTGCGCCCTGCCCTTCTACAAGTATCAAGGGAGCTTTGCCATCTACTCTATCGATTTCCGCCTCAATTGAACCATTTATGAAATCAGAAACAACGGCATCAACGGCCACTCCTCTACCAGAAATCATCATACCTGTCTGGCCGGTACCCACAAAAATGGAGTCCAGACCAATTTCCTGTAAATGGCGCTGGAGGGTGAGAGATGTGGTCATTTTCCCGACGTTGGAATCAGATCCAATGGTGAGGATCACTTTGGATTTCCACTGGCGCCAGTGTCCTTGAGCTACTTTTAAAGCTGGTGGTGGTTTTCTCACATCCCAGATGAGATGTTTATATGCTTCAAATGCATCAATATTTGCTAAAAATTGATGTAAACCCGACCAGATTTTTATACCGTTCTCCAGGGCAATTTTCAGCTCTGGAAACCAGGCAGGATCAGCAGCTCCACCGATAGGGGCAATTCCAATGGCCAGGGTATCTGGCTTATATGCGAGGGCTTCACTCATGTGCGCCACAATGGGAATGGGGCCGCCATATCCCAGCACATCCTGTGCGGTTTGGCCTGCTTTGGTAGCATCGATAATGACTTGCACTTCATCATTCCGAAACAAGATCAGTCCGTTGGCAGTCTTACTGGCCAAAGCATGTAAATAATCTTGAGCATATAGGGCGAATCGACGTTTGGTTTGGGTCATAAATCTAAGATTTCTAGCGATTTTTAAATTCTGGTTTTCTACGTTCTAAAAAGGCTGTTGCCCCCTCAATTCGGTCTTCAGTTTTGAAAACATCCCGAAAAGCCTCTGCTTCACTGATCAATCCTGCTTCAAGCGATTTTCCAGCACCTTCATAGACTGCCTTGAGTGTGTATGCTTGAGCCTGTGAACCTTGTGATAGAATCAATTGGGCAATTTCCTCAACTTTTGGAATGAGTGTTTCAAGGGGAAAGACACCATTTACCAATCCCATTCCAAATGCTTCATCAGCTTTGACCATCCGTCCTGAAAGTAGCATGTCTAGGGCTCGGCCATTTCCGATGAGGCGAGGTAGGCGCTGGGTTCCACCGTATCCGGCAATGACGCCCAGTTTAACTTCGGGTTGACCGAATTGTGCATTCTCAGCTGCATATCTAAGATGGCAAGCCAGGGCTAGCTCGCATCCTCCACCCAGGGCAAAACCATTGACTGCAGCAATAACGGGTTTGGCACTTGCTTCAATGAGTGAAAATACGGTCTGTCCGCGTTTAGAAAATGCCAGAGCCTCATCCGGACTTAGTGCTGGGAACTGACTGATATCGGCACCAGCTACAAATGCTTTTTCACCGGAACCAGTGAGGATGATTACACCGACTTCCTCATTGTCTTTAAGCTGCAGAAAGCAGTTTTCCAATTCATTCAAAACATTGGCGCTAAGCGCATTCATCTTGCTTTCCCGTGTGATGGTAACTGTCGCTATTCTACCCTTCAACTCCAGTTTGATATTTTCCATCAGGACCTCCAAAAATGGCGATTAAATAATACGACAACGGTGAGAACTTCAAGGCGACCCAGCATCATGACAAAGGCCATCGCCCATTTCTCGAAATCACTAAAAAACGAATAATTATCGGTGGGACCAACATCTGCAAGACCAGGACCAATGTTACATAACATGGAAACTGAAGCTGTAGTGCTGGTCACAAGATCATGCCCAAAACCGGTGAGGAAGAAGGCAAAACCTACAAAAATAACCATAAAGAACAACAGAAAGGTGGTGGTATTACGCACGGCGTCATCATCCACAAACTGGTTCCGAAGCTTGATAGGGAGGTAGGCCCGGGGATGTATCATGCGGCGGAGTTCGGTAATGGCCATTTTGGTAAAAAGCAAAATCCGAATCGCCTTAATTCCACCTCCGGTTGACCCAGCCATTCCGCCCACAAACATGAGCCCAAAAAGCATGAACTGTGCATAGTTGGACCATTGTTCGAAATCAGCAGTGGCAAATCCGGTAGTAGTAATGATGGAAACAACCTGGAAAGCTATCTGGCGCAGGGGCTGTGCCTTGAGTGCTTGAATAACCTCTGTATCAGAATGATAAAATGAAGAGATGTAGAGATCTGCCACTATAACAGCCAATGCCATTCCCATGATGCTCATCCAGAATTGCCACTCCCTGCTCTTCAGGTAGCGAAAAAACTTTCCATGGAGGCCAAAATAGTGAAGTGAAAAATTGGTACCAGCCAGGATCATAAAAATAATGATAACCCACTCTACATACGCACTTTGAAAATGTGCAACCGAGGCGTTCTTGGTAGAGAATCCTCCAGTGGCCATGGTGCCAAAGGTATGACATGCAGAGTCAAACCAATCCATGGGTCCCAGCCATAGTAAAATGAATTCTATAACTGATATGAGTGCATAAACCATGTACAACAGTTTGGCTGTTTCAGATATGCGAGGAGTGATTTTATCACTTACCGGTCCCGGTGCTTCTGCTGCAAACAGCAGGGTTCCACTCCTGCCAGCCAATGGCATGACGGTAACGGTAAAAACAATGATACCCATACCACCCAGCCAGTGGGTAAAACTTCTCCAGAACAGAATGCCATGAGGTAAACTCTCAATATCCGTAAGGATGGAAGCACCCGTTGTAGTGAATCCTGACATGGCCTCGAAGAAGCAGTCCGTGTAAGATAGTCCTGAAACAAAATACATGGGAAGCGCACCGAAAAGTGATGCCGAAACCCAACTCAGGCTAACGCTGAGAAACACCTGGCGGGGTGCCAGAATATGGTTGTGTCTGGTAAAAATATAACCAAGACCGCCAACTGACAAAGTAATGACCATGGCTTCGAAGAGGGCCATTGCGTCACCATCGCCATAGGCCAGGGCAACAGCCAGGGAAAGCCCCATGGATGCCCCGATGAAGAGGGTCAGGGCTGCCAACACATTTAGCGTTGGTAACAGGCTGAATCGTTTAGTTGAATAGTGCTTCGACATCACTTACTCTTGCAGCTCTGGCAAAAACAATAGCTCTATCACCCGCCTGTATTACACTGCTACCTGTGGCTATCTCCTCACCCTTGGGTCGAATGATTCCACCCACCACTGCATCCGGTGGAAAGTCAATATGCTGAAGTGGAACGCCAATAATTTTACTTTCTGGAGCCGGGGATAGTTCAATTACCTCTGTGTCAATGCCTTCCAGCATCATCACGGAATGGACCTGCCCTCTCACCACGTAGCGCATAAAGGCATCCACTGTGGAAAGATTCTTACTCACTACAGAGTTAATACCCAAACCCTTCACCAGAGATAAGTAATCTGGAGTATTGATATGCACAATTACCTTATCAACACCCTTTTTCTTGGCTATCAATCCGGCAAAAAGATTGGTTGTCTCATCATCTGTAAGTGTGATCAGGGCATCGAAATCACTGATGCCTTCACTCTCAAGAAAGTCGATATCCAGACCATCTGCATGTAAAAGCAGCACGTCAGGAATTTCCTGTGCGGCTTTCAATAGTTTTTCTTTACGATGGTCAACCAGACGGACATTGAATTGATCCTTCAGGTTGTCTGCTACCATGCGACCCAATTTTCCAGCTCCCATGATAAGCACTGTTTTAATCAATTTCTTTTGCTTAAAACCACACATACGATACATGTCTTTGAGATTATCCTTCAAACAAACCACAAAGATTTTATCTCCGGGGTTAAATACATGATCTCCGCTAGGTATAATGGTAGTCCCATCTCGATCAATAGCAACCGTACGAAATGGCAAGTCGTCATAAGTCAGCCCTAATTCGCGTAGGGATTTATGCATGAGGTCGCAGTTATCTGTAGGGGTCAGTGCAACCATATAGACCCGGCCGCGATTGTAGGTCATAATTTCCTGCGCGGTGGCGTGTTGCACGAGGTGTTGAATTTCACGGGCAGCAATTTGCTCCGGGTTAATCACCTTTTCGATACCAAGTTCTTGCAAATCCAGAAGTGCATCTTTTTTCTGATAGTCTCCACTGCGAACTCTGGCTAAAATTTTTGCGTTGGGGTTCATCTTTTTGGCTTTCATTGAAGCCACAATATTAATCTCGTCAATCCGGGTCACTGCCAGGAATAGATCCGCACTTTCAACCTGCGCATCCATTAAGGTATTTGATTGGGCACCATGACCATGGATCGCCAGGGCATCCAACTCCTGTTTGGCTCGGGCGACTTTTTCAGCATCAATATCAATAATGCTGATATCATTGCCTAATTCAACCAGGGTCTTGGCCAGATAAAATCCCACACTACCGGCACCAACGATGACGATTTTTTTCTTCATGTCTACCCCAACACTCTTTTTAATATTTCTTTGGCCTGGTCAAGCTGCTTATCATCAAAATCAAGATGGGTAACCAAACGTATCCGCTGGTTATTGACCACTGAAACAAGCATTCCTGAATCTTTGAACTGAGCTTCTATTTCGACCGTATTTCGCTCTGGAAATGCCAGGAGAACAATATTCGTCTGCGTCCAACTAATATCATTTTCGAGATATCCCAAGTCTCGGCAGGTCAATGCCAGGTCCCTGGCTCTGGCATGATCATCGGCCAATCGCTCAATATGATAATCCAGCGCATACATTCCAGCGGCTGCCAGGATCCCTATCTGGCGCATGCCACCACCAAACATTTTCCTGAAGCGGTGGGCCTGATCAATGAATTCGGCACTTCCTGACAGGATAGAACCGACTGGTGCCCCCAGCCCCTTGGACAAACACAAACTGACTGAATTGAATGGCTCTGAGTATACAGCAGGGTCAATCCCACTGGATATAACGGCATTCATCAGACGGGCACCATCCAGATGCATCGCAAGATCATGTTCTCTGGCAAAATTGGCTACTGAATCAATCACGGAGAGTGGGTATACAACGCCTCCAGCCCGGTTGTGGGTATTTTCAAGGGCAATAAGTCGGGATTGTGCATAATGATGGTCAGTTGGGCGCAAAGCTTCTGAAATCTGGCCAGGCTCCAGTATCCCATACTCTCCCAGAAGGGGATGCAATTGGACACCACTTAGTAAGGCGGGTCCCCCCCCTTCATAATTGAAGATGTGTGAGTTGTACTCACAGATGACTTCATCACCAGGCTGTGTGTGACTACGGAGGGCCAGCTGATTACTCATGGTGCCAGATGGTACATAGAGGCCAGCATCCTTACCCAGCATTTCAGCTACCCTGTCTTGTAATTGATTCACGATTCGATCTTCACCATAGACATCATCTCCAACTTCAGCCTCGTACATGGCCTTCCGCATGGCAGCAGTTGGTCTGGTTACCGTATCAGATCGTAAATCAATGAGGGTCATGGGTGAGAAATCTTCAGTCTGGCATCAGTTACTGGAATATCATATGATCTGGCATTGGGACCTGCGAAAATAACCTTTTCAAATTCCAGAGTAAAAAGGGAGGATTCAGGATCCAGGATGCTCACGGGGATCCTCATTATCTCAGGATCTTTAGTATTTAGCTCCTCCCCGGTCATGCTAAAAATGAGAACTTTCATGGTGCCATTGGTTCGCGTTTTCGCTGTAATGGTAAATCCGGAATTGTTCCCTGTAAGTACTGGCGTCCCAACAATACCAATCGATGGCTCCCAGGCCAGAGTAAACTGAATCCCCTTTATGGCTTCATCTGTTTTGAGCAATACTGGAAGATCCACACCTTCCGACCTGGCTTCAATGCTGGTTTCAACAACGCCAAACCCAGGATTGCTTAACTCAATTTTGGCAGGTTCTCCCGAGCAGGATATCAGGAGAATCGAGACGATTAATATCAAATAATGTTTTAAATACATACAGGTTTATTCCCCTTGTTTGAGTAATTCTTTTGCTGCGAGGCGAGTCGTTTCCCCAGGGTCGCCATCTCCTATGAGGGTGGCAATCTCGGTGATCTGTTCCTGGTCATCCAAACGCTTGACTCTGGTTACGGTACGATTATTTATCAAATGTTTTTCTACGCGAAAATGGCTGTCTGCCAGACTGGCTATTTGGGGCAAATGGGTGATGCTTATGAGTTGATGATGCTGCCCTAATTCTTTGAGTTCTTCGCCAACAATTCGAGCAATTCTACCCGATATTCCTGTATCGATTTCATCAAAAATGACGGTTCCTATACCATCTTTCCCAGACATGGCTGATTTGATTGCCAGCATAATGCGACTTATTTCCCCGCCTGAAGCAATTCGGGCCAAGGGTCTTAAAGGTTCTCCAGGATTTGCCTGCATCCAGAAGGTCACTCGGTCTACTCCAGTGCCATCACCCCACAATTTGTGTCCCTTGAGCTCGACAAATCCATCCGTTTGTTCTTCCTGGATTACTTCAATCTGGAACCGTGCGTGCGGAATGCCAAGGTGATTCAGCTTTCTTGCAACCAAGTCGGATAGAATGTGAGCTTCCTGAGTACGTTTCTCACTCAGTATTTTGCATGCTTTTGAATATGCCTTTGTACTGACTGCAATAGACTGGAGCAATTCTTTCTGACTCCATTCTGGATTCTCCTGTTTCCCAAGGCGGTCCTTTATGTCATCCCAATAGCCAAGCAACTCATCAAAGGTTCTGTTGTATTTTTGGCAAAGCCTTGATAACAGTTTGATTCTGGCTTCAACTTCACCCAGCCGGTGAGGATCTGAGTGGACTTCTTTCTCATATTCGGAGGCAAAATCAGCTATACTCTGTAAAGAAACTCGGGCAGCCAGGGCTTCTGGCAGGAAGGAAGCCGCCGTTTCTGTGTAGGTGCTCAAGTTCTCCAACTGGCTTATGATTCGATTGAGCCGTTCAATTGCTGAGCCTTCGGTGGATTCAGCTTCCTTGTATAAAGCGGAAGCTTGCTCGCTAATAGTCAGCGCATTTTCCAATATCCGACGCTCTTTTTCCAATTCCTCCAGCTCATTGGCCTGGGGGTTCACATCATTGAGCTCCTGCAATTGAAAGGCATACAATTGCATTTGCTCCTGTCTACTTGATGCTGACCGTTCCTGTTCGCGCAGTTCTCGATTCAAACTGGACAAGATCTGGTATTTTTCGGCCACATCCCGCTTTAGCTCACTGGTTTCAGCAAACTGATCCAGAAAATCGATATGGTGTTCCTCATTCAAGAGGTATTGGTGTTCATGCTGGCCGTGCAAGTCAACTAATAAGTCACCTAATTCCTTGAGCTCCTGAACTGTCCGGTTCTGACCATTCATCCAGACTTTTGAATGTCCCTGGAGTTTAATCTCGCGCTTGATAGTGATTATGGGTGAGTCTATCCCGAATTGTGCTAATTTTGCCAATTCAGTGCGTTTGACCTCAAACACAGCTTCGACCACAGCACTGGGATAGCCATCACGAATAAAATCTTTAAAAGCTCGCTCACCCAGGGCAATACTAAGAGCATCAACGATCAGTGATTTACCAACCCCGGTCTCTCCTGTAATGATATTTAGCCCACTATCAAAACTGACATTGGCTTCATCCACAATGGCGAAGTTCTCGATATGCAAACTTTTAAGCATTTATTCTAAATCGCTCCAGGGCAGGAATCTTCATCAGCAGGGAGAAAGTTATGATGGACAGAATCACACCAAACACATCTGCCACCACATCATCAATAGTACCATATCGTGAAGGTACAAAATACTGATAGACCTCATCACAAATAGCTGAGAGTGCACCCAACCCGACTGCCAAACGATATGAGGCTTTTAGTTCAATCCGTGGTTTATCCCGGAGCATGGCCCAGATCAAGGTGACACCATAAAAGTGATATTCAGTGAAGTGTAAAACAAAATCCTTCACACCCCAGGTATGATTTACCACGAATCGTTGGTTTAAGCTCGACAGCGAAAATATTAGAATCACATAGAGAACAGCAGGTGCATAATATTTAATTCGGTATGTCACCATAAACCTTCAGAGCATGGGGCAATACTTCTACTATATCACTGGCGTTCAGTCCTAACACTCCCTTATCTGCACGGCCCAAGTCAGCCGCTTTCCCGTGTATGAACATGGAGAAGCTCAATACTTCAGGTAGTTGTGGCCACTGTGACCAGAGGGATGCACAAACCCCAGTGAGCACGTCACCGCTACCTGCCGTAGCCATACCGGGGTTGCCAGTTGAATTTATGAAGACTTTTCCATCTGGGGCAGCTATGAGAGAAGGTGCTCCTTTTAACAGGACGTGTACCTGGAATTCCTGCGCAAATTTTGTAGCATCTTCCCAGGTTGGGACATGCTCCCTTTTTGCAGATATTAATCGTTTAAATTCTCCATGATGGGGAGTTATGAGTGTTGGTGCTGATCTGTTTTTTAGTAGATCCAGGTGTCCAGTTAAACAAAACAGGGCATCCGCATCAATAACCAGTGGTTTATTGATGGAACCGATGAGTTCGCGCGCAAGATTCATGGTGTCCCCATGTCTCCCCAACCCAGGTCCCAAGGCGACACAATCCGCCCACTCGCCTCCGTCTTTGAGCTGTAGGAGCGCTTTTTCCGCAAAACTATGCGTCTCCGTTTCCGGCAAGTACTCCACAATTGTTTCCATGGATAGGGTTTCAGCTATGTTCCCCAGTGATTCGGGGATGGCCAACTTTACCAGGCCAGCACCTGATCGCAATGCAGCAGATGCGGCCAGGAGTGCAGCCCCTGTATAGCCACGGGAACCGGCTATAATGTAAACTTTGCCTGCAGTATATTTATGCGTGTCGGCAAATCTTGTAAAAGCTGATGCTGGGAAGTCCCATCGCTCCAATTCATTTAGAACAGTTTCATCAAGCTGATCGAGACTGTTGTCTGGAAATCCGATATCTACTGGAACTATCTTGCCAGATTGACTTCGCGCTGGTTCAAAAAGACAACCCTGTTTGCCAAATCCCATGCTCACAGTCAAATTTGCACGTATACAGGGTTCTAAAATACTCCCCAAGTCACCGGTAACCCCGGAAGGCACATCCACAGCGATAATGGCGGCCTGACTGGTATTACACGCGTTAATTAAATCATCATAAGGGGCGCGAATGCTGCCTTTGATTCCGGTACCCAGCAAGGCATCCACGATGATTGTAGCATTATTGATCAGATCGTTTTGTGCTGGTGTATTGCGCCAGGTCTCTCCAGTTTGACCCAGAGATTTCAAGTTAAGATAATGATGAAGTGCATCGCCTTTCAGACTGGATTCAGAAGCAACTCGAATGAGGTCAACCTGAAATCCTCTCTGAATCAAATCTGCAGCAACCACATATCCATCACCGCCATTGTTACCATGACCGGAAAGGATGAGAATACTCGGTGAATCATTGAGATAGCCATGCTGGTCCATTTCCTGGACAACAGCAAGCCCGGCGTTTTTCATTAGAGTGTCGCCAGGGAGTCCACATGTGTTTATGGCGAAATCATCGACAGCTCGGTTAGCTGCCATTGAAAGGAAGGCTCTCAAAGGGTCAGGACTCCAGAATTGCGAAAGCGATGGCCATGGAGTGTTCGTGTGAAATGGTGACTAAACAGTTTCCCTGTATTTGGATGAGAAAAGAGACCATAGGCCTCCCCTCCGTATCATTTAAAATTTCTATATCTGAGAAGGGGATAATCTTATTATAGCCACCTTGATAGACAGCTTTCGCTATGGCTTCCTTAGCTGCAAACCGTCCGGCAAAATGAATTTCTGGGTGTTCCTTGGATTCGCAGTAGGCAATCTCGCCCTTGGTATAAACACGCTTTAAAAAGCGTTCTCCATACTTTTCACGCAGCCGACTTATACGACTGACTTCTACTATATCACTGCCTATTCCTCTGATCGCCATGGGTGTTTAATTTATACCTTGGCAGGGGAGGGAAAAGCGGAAATTTCGTTCTCTTCAATTCTCCGTACTTGGGTTGAATTCAAGTTCATTTTCCTTAAAATTCGCTGCATTCGAAAGGGAAGCATGGTTTCCTGGTCTGATAAATAAAAAAGGCTGCCCATTGGACAGCCTTTTTAAAGGGTTGTTTATTGTAAAGGGGACTATTTTCCCTCATTCATGGCTTCATCGATCAGATGTTGAGCAACACTTTTCCAACGCGCATCTTTTGCAGCAATTCGCCAGGCCCCAATTGCTTCTTTTGTACGACCCAGAGCTTTCAAGGCCGTTCCCTTCTCAATGAGAGCGGGGGCCCAATTCTTTTTCTTTGGGTTAGATGCAGATTTCGATGCTGCAGTAAGCGCTGCAGAGTAGTTACCTGTAAAATTATAGGCTTGAGCCAATCGGTAGTATGTTGTATATGAAGTTGCCTTACCGGTTAATCCCTTCAGCAGAGAAATGGTAGTCTGATAGTTTTCCTGATCAATATAAATTTTCGATAGTAGTTCGTAGGCCTTGGTATACTGTTTATCTACTTCAATGGCTTTCTTTAGGTTTTGAATAGCCAGGCTGGTATTCTTCTGACTCTCATAAACCTTTCCGATCACATAGTATGCTTTTTCATAACTGCCATTGATGGAAATTGACATTTTCAATGATTCTATGGCTTTGCTGTTATTGCCCATCTGACTGTAGAGATTTCCAAGACCATACCATGATTTGTAATGGGTAGGATCACTGGTTACCGCATCACGATAAAAATTCTCGGCGGCTTTATAATCACCATCGCGTTTGGCGATATAGGCCAATTGGTAAAACCCACTGGCAAAAGCAGGATCAACAGCAACGGCTTTCTCGTACTCAACTTTGGCAGACACATAATCTTTGCGCTTGATGTATTTGTGGCCTTCGCTATAGTGCTTGTTACGCACCATTTCAATAGCTTTGCCATATTTTACTTGTTCAGGGTCAAAGTTCATTGCGTCCCGGAATTTTTCAGCAGCTTTCAATGGCTCTTCTAGACGAAAATGAGCCATGCCCATGCTGAAGTAAGCCTCGCCTTTTAGCATTCCCCAAACGTCATGGGGTGAAGCATCCATGGCATTAATGGCATCGCCATATTTTTTAAGTGCTTCTGTATATGCACGTTGATCTTGTGCCCGTCCGCCATCAGCCAACAAAATATTTATTTTCTCCAGCGTCTGCCATTCTGCCTGGATTTCTTTGTACTGATCCTCATCCACTGCTTTCATGGCAGCTTTATAGGCACTATCGGCTGTAGTGATATTAAAATTTTTGATCGCTTCTCGCGCTGTGGCTACCAGGTCATCTGGGTATTGAGCGGCCAATTGCCCAACTGTTGAGATCAATATTAGTGCTGCTATAGCGAAGTTCTTCATGTTGCCTTAATCCCTTTAATAATCGCATCCATCTAAGGTCATCTTCCGGGTATCCATTTGGATATTCCCACCCTTATCATCACAAGCCAAAGTCACAAAAAATGCGGCTTGCCCGTAAAGTGGCGAGCAATATAGGAGACAAGCCTGCCTTTGTCATTGATTTTATTGATACAAACCAGTGTCTAAAAGGACTCTCGCTGAATACGAGTCCTATTGTTCGCGGCACAGGTAGTCGAACGATCTGGAGGGTAAAAATTTTTCTTTTAAACCAAACCAGGTTCAATAGATTAAAATCATGGATAATAATTTTCGAGATTTTGCATTGAACACCATCGATGAGCTTGGCTTGTCAGACTATGAAGTAGCCAAATTAACAGGGATTAAAAGCTCCTCAGTCAGCCGTTGGAGAACTGGAAAAACAGTTCCCCGGAAGAATAGCCTGAGACACCTGGCACAATTGGCTGGAAGGCAGATAAAATTTGTAAAGTCGGAATCCGGCGTCATGGTTCATTGGGTTGATGAGGATCAAGATAATCTGGTTCCCTATGTTCCCCTGCAAAATATTCGGCAGACTATCAAGGTCTACACCTGGAGCCAGAGCGGTACACCAGACTTCTTTCGTCGTAATGGGAGTATTGGTCAAAAACCGGTGCATGCGCTTAAGGGGATACCCGATGTGGAGGATCCACTGGCCTATTCACTCATCATTGATGAAGAGAATAATCCCCTTGTTGATCCTTACACCAGGTATGGTGATGTTATGATTGTTTCACCTGCTGCCAGTGTGAAGAATGGTGATCATGTCATTGCCCGACTTTCTGATGGGCGAATCATTTCCCGAAAAATTCAATTTTCAGATGATAATCTATTTTTTACTCGGCATGAAGGTGGTGCTGCAGATTTCAGTGTAAAATCAGAGGCGGTCAGTTTTTATCACAAAGTAGTTTATATTCGGAAACGCTAGTCCCCCATTTTCGGAGGCTGAGGCTCCCGAAGCTGGGATAATATTTTCCTTTCGACTTTCAAGACAAAGGCACTAAGGCTCGAAGTACACGAATCGTTTTTCTGTTGTCTTGTGTTTTTGTGTCTTAGTGGTGAACTTGTAACTAAACCGAGGGGATTCATAATCGTGGACTGGACATTTCGGGAGCCTCAATGTCCGGAAAAACAAAGAGACCTGAAAAATCAGGTCTCTTATGAGGGTTTTTGTGCCGAGAGCGGGATTCGAACCCGCACAAGCGTTAGCTCACTGCCCCCTCAAGACAGCGTGTCTACCAGTTCCACCACCTCGGCCAAAAAACTATTCAGTAGTGGGAGTAGCTTCCGTGCTGGTTTCACCAGGCATGGTTGCTGGAGCGTCTGTACCTTCTCCAGGTAATCCCAATTCAGCAGGGGCAGCAGCTTCAAACTGAGTCCCTGGAACTATCATTTCTTCTTGCAGCTCTCTTTGGAAATCATTCTGACCCCCGGCGCCACCTTTATTGAGGACACCGATTAAAATAATGATCACCATAAAAGCTACAGCTAGCCCGCCGGTGAGTTTGGTCAGGAAGTTTCCAGCACCAACACCGCCAAATAGTGCACTGGCTGTGTTGCCACCACCAAAGGTTCCAGCTAAACCGCCACCTTTACTTGATTGCATGAGAATGACCATCATCAGTAATAATGAGATGATCACTAATATAATGTACAGAAATGTCATGAGTTTCTCCTACTCGATGGCTCCGGCTTCGTCAATAATGCCCTTGAAGGATTCAAGATTCATACTTGCTCCCCCAACCAAAGCTCCATCTATGTCCTTATTGGACAGTAAACCTTTTGTATTATCAGGTTTGACACTTCCACCGTAAAGAATCCATGTGGATTCAGCCACATTCTCATCGAACAATGTTTTTAAAGCACCACGGATAAATGCGTGAACATCTGCTGCTTGTTCAGGTGAGGCAGTAAGACCGGTACCAATAGCCCATACAGGCTCATAAGCAACAATAACAGTTTCCATCTCAGCTGCACTCAGACCTTTCAGCCCCTGTCGCAACTGTTTTGCAATAACCTGCTCAGTGTTCTTTGCTTCACGCTCTTCAATCTTTTCACCCACGCATAAAATGGGTATCAAACCTGTTTTCAAAGACCTGTGAACTTTCTTATTAATCCAATCGTTACTCTCACCAAAGACATGACGTCTTTCTGAGTGACCAAGGATTACATACTCTGTTCCGGTTTCCTGGATCATGGCAGCAGTGATTTCACCTGTAAAGGCTCCAGCCTCTTCCCAATGCATATTCTGGGCGCCAACTTTGAGCTCACTACCATTAACCACATCAAAAACCGACTTCAATGCCAAAAAAGGCGGGCATAAAATAACCGAGACCCCATGGGTGTCCAATATATTAATACGCAGTGATTCGGCGAACTCAGCGGCCGCCTGAGGACCGAAATGCATCTTCCAGTTTCCTGCGACTATCTTATTTCTTTTCAATTATTTAGCTCCTTTCAAAGCTTCAAAAGCAGGTAAATCTATCCCACTTAGCAATTCCAGTGACGCACCGCCACCGGTGGAGGTGTGAGTTACACATCCATCCAAATTAAATTTACTGAGAGCAGCTGCACTATCCCCTCCACCAACAATGGTGGTAGCGCCCTGTTCAGTGATGGCACAAAGCTTTTCAGCAATGGCCTTGGTTCCACGTTGGAAGGGAGTCATCTCAAAAACACCCATGGGACCATTCCATAACACGGTTTTCGATTCATCGAGAATAGCCTCAAATGACTTAACCGTTCTGCCCCCAATATCCAATCCCATAAGGTCATCTTCCAGACCTCTAATGGGCAGTTCAACACTTTCAGCTGTTTCTGCAAATTCTCTGGCGGCAATACAGTCCGAAGGTAGGACCAAATTAACACCTTTTTTAAGACAGAGATCAATAACATCTGCTGCGAACTGAAGGCGATCTTCTTCTACAAGTGATGAACCAACATTGTGGTTCAGAGGTGGTGCACTGAGAAAGGTGAATGCCATTCCACCACCGATCAAAATATTATCAGCAACTTCCGCCAGGCGTTTCAGCAAATCGATTTTGCCACTGATCTTTGAGCCCCCCATGACCACGGTAAAGGGTCGTGCTGGTGATTCAATGGCTTTAACCAGGAAGTCGATTTCTTTCATAAGCAGAAAGCCGGCTGCCTTCTCCTGAAAATACTCAGTCATGCCCACATTTGAAGCGTGGGCGCGGTGAGCGGTTCCAAAGGCATCGTTCACATAAACATCAGCCAGGGAAGCCAATTGCTGTGAAAAGGTATCATCGTTATCAGTTTCAGCTTTATGGTAGCGGAGGTTTTCAAGGAGAAGAATCTGGCCAGCACCTAAAGCGGCAGCCATTTTTTCAACCTCAGGTCCCACACAATCGGAAGCAAACAAAACTTCAGCATCAACCATTCCACGCAGAGATTCAGCCACGGGAGCCAGGCTCATTTCTGGAACGGCCTTTCCCTTGGGACGTCCCAGGTGAGATGCCAGAATAACTGCAGCACCTGCATCCAAGAGGAACTTGATGGTAGGTAGTGATGACTGAATACGAAAATCATCAGTCACATTTCCATCAGCATCCAGAGGAACATTATAATCAGTCCTTACAAATACTTTCTTGCCACCTACGGCAAGATCACGGACATGTTTAGGCATATCATCAATCCTTACAATGGAAGACTTACTGAGCGTTCTTCAGAGCATCTGCCAATGAAACGTGCAGATCGAACTTGAATTTTTCCACATTGATTTTAGGCTCGTGCCAGACACCATAATTGTTAGCCATGATTGACTTGATGAGATAGCTCTGGGTCAAGGCTTCAGTAGTTTTCTTGTCATACCAGCGAATATCAACCTTGGCGGCGTTTTCATTAACCGCTCCCAGCAAAGCACTCAAGAAGGTCTGACGATTTTCAGTATCAGTGTTGATTTTGGCAAAACCAGCACCAATCAACCCCTGAATCTGTTCCCAGTCAGTTCCTACGAAGTTTTTCCAGGTCTGTCCATATTTGTCGGACATATTGGAGCCCAGGGCTTCCAGTTGTTCAACAGCATACTCAACCACCTGTGGGTAAAGTGTAGATGCACCGTGAGCCACAAAAATGGTCTCGGGTTGTACACGATCAGCAATCTTCAGTAATTCATGGGCCAACTCGATGTTGAGTTTAACCTTTGTACCTGGTTTTCCTTTATTGGGACCGTGCATGGTTCCAATAGTTGGAGCAATCATCAAAACACCAGTTTCAGTGATGAATTGTTCAAAGTCTTCAGGATTGGTATAGGTTGAAATTTCAGATTTGGTATCTTCGTCCTCTTCACCGGCCAAAACACCCAATTCACCTTCAACAGAAACACCCAATGGGTGCGCCATATTTACAACTTCACGGGTATATCCAATATTTTCTTCAAGAGAACGAGCGCATTTGTTAACATGGTCAGTTGAGTTATCAGCCATGACGCTGGTAAGATGCTGAACTGCTCCCTGAACAACCTTACGGCCACCTTCAGAAGTATAGTCACCATGATCCAAGTGTGTGGCAATTTTCACTGTAGAACGTTTGGCTCTGGCACCAATATAGTCAGCTGCAATCTCAAGACCGCTAATCGCATCACCTGCACCAAAATGTTTCAAAGCACTGTTGGAGAGCGCCAGCACACCAGATGAACCGAGGATTTCAAAAGCATCAAAAGCTGCATTGATACCTTGAATTGTTGTAATATTGAATGCAGGCAGGGCATAGGAAGCGCCTTTTGAATTTCCTTTTTCTCCCAATTTTGCTTTCAGAGTCAGTGCGTGGGCGCTGACCAGGTTGTCTGAAAATCTTCTTGAAGTGTTTAATTTTGGTGGGTTGTCGTAGGGTTTCATGCTGCATTCTCCAAATCTATGTTAAAAACTACTGTTACTATTAAACTTAACCGTTTCAATACTTTTCTAGTAACTCACGCGCCAGTTACTACAAAAACCAGACCAAGTCAAGTGTTCTAGAACTTTGGTGTAGAAAGCGTCAGTAAATCAATTCTGCCTGCTCCAGCCTCGCGCAATACAGCTGCTAGCGCATTGGCAGTGGCACCTGTAGTAAGCACATCATCCACCAATAATATCTGTCTGTTTTCAATCTTTGATGGATCGCTCACTTTAAAGGCCTTCGCGACGTTTTCAGATCGTTCAGCAGCATTCAATTGCGTCTGACTGCGGGTATATTTTATACGAGTCACCAGGTGACTCCCCAGTTCTGCATTTAACAACTTGCCTAGCCAATTGCTCACATCATCAACTTGGTTATATCCACGCTCCCTAAGTTTTCTGGGATGCAGGGGAATGGAAAGGACCAGATCAAATGTCTGATGAGAGAGTTGTTCATAAATAGCTTTCTGGTAATGATCCAGAACGACTCCAACTGATTTACGGCGTCTCGAATATTTCAAATGGTGGATCAGGTTCTGGAAGGCCTCGTCAAAATCAAAAAGTGCCCAGGCTGTATCTAAATATATTTCTCCTGGAACCGAAAATTTGGAGTGGGTTTTCCCCAGAAGCTTGAAATTTGACAGACACGATGTACAGAGCTCTTTTTCATACTCCTCCAAACGCTGCTCACAACAGAGACAAATGGGAGGATAGATCAGGTCCATTACTCCAGAAAAGAGCGAACGCACAGCAATGCTGATATGATTGGATAAATTCTGCATGATTGTAGCTGCCTCACCAAACAGGTGGGGGTTTAAGTGGTTTTACTGGATCAGAAGGGCAGAACCAATTACCGGGGCAGCATCACCCAGGGCCGCTGGTTCAATCCTCAGTCTTCCTTTTTGATTTGAAAAGAGATGTGCATCAACTACTTCCCTCAGGGAATCAATAAAAAAATCAAATCCAGCTGCCAACGAGCCACCAATAACGATAATTCCCGGATCAAGAAGATGATTCACATAAACTAGAGAGTGTCCTACAGACCTGCCCAGCAAGCTCCAAGCTGCCAGTGCATCTGGGTCATCTGCTTGGGCTAGTTCATATATTTGGAGCCCACTTTTATCCACACCGGAAATGGATTTATAATTACGCTCCAATGCTGGACCTGAAGCGTAGTCTTCAAAAGTGCCGTCATTGTAGGGTGCAAGACCATATTCTGTGGCCGTTCCATGGGCACCACTGAGAATGCGGCCATCCCAGACAAACCCATGCCCATAGCCAGTTCCAAGTGTAATGCCGTACACCAGAGATTCACCTTTACCTGCGCCTGAAACAGCTTCACCCAAAACAAACACATTGGCATCATTGTTCATCTTTACCGGAACCTCAAAATGGGTCTGCAAGCGTGCCACCAGTGGGTAATTCTGAATAGCGGGCGTGTTGGGAGTTTCCATAACTGCGTCATGGGTGTCATTCAAGGGTCCTGGTGCTCCAACACCAACTCCCCTAAGCTCAAATCCACCTGACTCATTGACCATTGCCTTAATCTTATCAGCTATAGCTGCCATTATATCGTCACCATGGCTGAACTGTGACATAGCAATTTTGTCCGCCAGCTCTACCAGGTTTCCAGAGTCATCAACCAGACCAATTCGAATTTTAGTTCCGCCAATATCAATACCGGCACGTACGTATATCATGCTAAGAGTTCCATTATGCTATTTTAGATATCTTTCCCAATTGTAGTCCTGCACCTCATCTCTGGCGTCAGAATGAACCAACTGGAAACTACCATAACCCGTGCGATCCACAAAAATGAACTGAACACCGCCTTCAATTTCATAGTAATGCCACGTCTCCCAGGGTTTTTGTCCCAGAGAGGATGGGTAGCGATCAATATTATTGGGTTTACCATACTTGATGAGTACCCGTCCCCTGTCCGTTTTCCAACCAGCTTCGGTCTCAAGACTGTACTCTCTATTGGCCAGTTGAACCCGGCTATAAAACTCATTCTTGAACTCATTAACCTTTGTATCCGGGTCAGGGTCATTTCTATCCCAGAATGCGGTTAACACATTTCTTTTTCCATCAATATCGGAACGCTTGTACAGGCGTTCATCATTCTTCTCCATGATGATACTGACCACTGCAAAGATTTCATCTATTTGGGTTTCATTGACATTGGCGTAGTCATTTTCTGTCGCCGAGGGTTCCCTGCTTTTCTTTTGCGGTTTCAGAACATAAAAAGTGCGTAACTGATTCACATTTTTATCAGTGCTCAAATCCGTTGCAGTCACAGAGAGCTTGTATATACCAGATGCCAACCCAGCTGTATTCATCCCCCCCCATTCTACTGCTGATACACCCGGCATCTTCTTGGTGCGCTCCGGCAAATCCAGCACCACCTCATCGTTCAGAGATAAAACCTGGGTATGGAGTTTGTAATTACCTTCCCCCGAAAGACCATAAATCTCAAAATAGTGATACAACATGGGCGCAGCCTGGGTAAAAGTTCTCTGGGCATTGGGAATTATATCCTGACCATACTTTGTGAACTCATTCTCTTTGGTTGCCTTGACTATCTGAGAAGCGATAGTAATATCAGATAACTTCAATTCAGAAGGGGGTGTCAGTTCCAGAGAAACTGACCTTCTCAGCCGTTGGCGTTTTTTTGAATGTGCATCAATAACATCAACCTGAAGAATATACTCACCTGCCTCAACAAAAAATTTGCTGATATCAGGTACATAGTTCATGGTGGAAATTGCGTCACGATCTTTAACCCGAAAGATCTTCTGCCAGCGGTCTGGTGGATAGGGAACCAGGTCATCCTGAATGAGGGCAGCCTGCATCACTACCAATGCTTCCAATCCTGACTCGCCTTCAATATAGGTAAAGGCTGACTGTGGTATCATCAGGTAGACATCCAAATAGACACCACCCTCAATGGAAAAGCGGGAATAGTCTAGCGATACTCCAAAGTCTACATCGGTATAGTTATCAGCCGCCACAGCAGCTAATGCAAGCGAGAGTAGGAAAACGACCCTTTTAAGTAAATTGTACTGAGACAAGGCGGGACACCCCTTCCTCTTCCATGGTCACCCCATATAAAAATCTGGCTGCTTCCATGGTAAGTTTGTTATGCGTGATAACAATAAATTGTGTATTCGTGGTGAAATGCTCCAACATTTTTGTATACTTGCGGATATTTCTATCATCAAGCGGCGCGTCAACCTCATCCAGCACACAGTAAGGACTGGGTTTTACCTGATAGATTGCAAAAAGCAATGCGATTGCAGTCAATGCCTTTTCGCCAGCTGAAAGCATTTTCAAATGTTGTGTCTTTTTGCCCCGCGGTGTGGCTTTAATGATGATATCTGATTCCAACACATCATCTGGATTTTCAAGTGCCAGGTTTGCTTCTCCACCATCAAACAGCATCTGAAAAGTGCCCTTGAAATGCTCTTGGATCATCCCAAATGTTTCCCTGAACTGCTGTCTGGCGATACGATCAAGTTTTGAGATAGTCTCCAGTAGGCTGGATTTTGCCTCCAACAGGTCAGCCTGTTGTTCTTTTAGAAAATTAAGACGCCCCTGTTCCACCTCAAACTCATCCTGAACGGCCATATTGATGGGCCCCAGATCTTCAATAAATTTCTGACTACGACGAATGCGTTTTTCAATCTGTTCCTGATCAAAATCGGCTAGATCAAGCTCGTGAGGTAATTCACACTGATACTTTTCTTGAATTCGATCTAAAATGTTTTGCTGTTTCGCTTCAAAATTTGCAGCAGCAACAGACAGCTCACGCAATTCTTCTGCTGAAGCCTCGCGCTGGTGGTGATGATCACGGAGTCTGAGCTCCAATTCATTCAGCGACTGACGCTTAACCTGTACTCTTCCGGTTAACTCTACCAAAAGTTCAGATTTCTGTTCCAGATCAGCCTTGACTGAAGCCAGGTGGTCTTTTTCGGCTTCTTTGGTATCGCGATTTAGTTTCAGGACTTCCTCGTGCTGAAGTTTTTCTTCCTCCAGTGCAAGTTGACGTGAAGCCATATCCTTGAGCGTCTCTGAAACACTTGCCAGGCGGGTTTCCAGATTGCGTTCTTCATTTTTGAGATTGACGTGCTCAAGACGGCCAGCCTGAGCGTCCTCACTGGTCTGATCCCTCTGGTTCAGCAGCCCCTGGAGTTCTGCCTCCATCTGGCTGATCTCAGATTCAACCTGCTTCCGCTCATCTTCAGCTTTGGTCAACTGGGGAATGAAAGCGGCGATACGGGATTCGGCATCCTGAATGGCCTGGAGTAGTTCTTCAATTTCCTGGTCAACGCTTTTTGAGTCAGCTTCAGTTGAATTAATACCATATTGAGCTCGGGATGTTTTGCGCTCAACTTCCAGTAGAATCTGGCGCTGATCATCTCGGGAGGCTTTGCTGGTTCTTAGCTCACGCTCCATACTCCCTATCCGTTCATGATTTTTTTCAATGGAGACCGAGTGCTCATTTATTTCATCAACCAATTTAGAGAATTGGGCTCTTAATCTTTGGATACGATCTCGACGGCCAATAATGGTGTCTTCAGTCTCTCCTCCATCGCCCCCTCTTACCAGTCCAAAGGGATCGTAAAGGGTTCCTTCAACCGTAACAGCTCGTCCTGAAATGGTTTTCCAATCCGGGACAAATTCATCATCTACCAGAGTAAGATCACTGAGCAGGAGACTGGCCAGATCTTCGTAACCAGCCTGCGGTGTCACAAAATCCAACGCAGCACCTATGACATGCTTGCCCTTTAGTAGAGCTTTATTGTTTGGTTTGGCATTTTTAATTGGATCAAGGGGCAGAAATGTTGCAGATCCTGCCTTCTGATTTTTAAGTGACGCAATCGCCTCAATGGCCGAGATACGATCTTTGGTAACCAGGGCTTCGGCCAGTGGCCCCAGTGCAGTCTGGATGGCCTTCTCATAACGTTCATCAACGGTAATGAGGTCCGCTACCGTTCCCAGGATCCCCAGCTTTTCAATATCAGCACTGAGGAGTGTCCTCACACCGCCAGAATAGCCTTCTCCCGATTCAAGTAGCTCTTCATAAAAATTCAGCTGATTTTCAACACTGACCCGCTGGCCGCGTTTTTTTGCCAATGTTTCCCGGGTCTCGTTAAGCTGGCTTTGTAACTCCTGAAAGGCAGCTTCCATTGAAACCACATTCTCTTCCAGCGCTTTGTATTGTTCTTCAGCTTCCTTGAAATCCGAAGCAACCAGATCCAATTCCTTGCGGTACTGTTCCTGAGAAACACCCAGCCTCTCTTTTTTTGTTTTCAAATGCTCAATAGTACTTTTGTGCTGGGTTAGTGCAGCTTCCTGGTGGCTCTTCTGATGATTGAGGTCACTCAGGCGGTTCAGAAGATCCAGATGTCGCTGATTGTGAACATCATGATCGGACTTGGCACTGCGATACTTTTCTACCGCTTCATCAAATGCTGCTTTAAACAGTTCATCTTTGGCTTTTGCTTCATCGATGCGTGGCTGGATATGAGCTTTTTCGTTGCTAAGTTCGGCTTCTAATGCATTGGATGATTCTTCACGCTCAATGAGTGTCGCCTGCTCAACCCGGATGCGATCCAGAGCAGTGGTAGCCCCGGCGATCTTCTCCTCCGCGATGAGCAGGGTTTGTTCAATATTTATTCGTTGGGTGTTGGCGGAGTTGACCTTTTCCTGCTGTTCGCCGTGATCTTTTTCAATGGCTACCAATTGTGCTTTGGCTTCTTCAACCCGTTTTTCTTCTAGATTTACTTCTTCCCCACTGGCTCCATAGCCATCCTTGAGTTGGGCAATGCGTGCTCGGATGGGAACAAGTTTTTCCAATACTTGTTCTGTCTGGAAGACGGCCAGGGCAATCTCATCATCTTTTAACTGGCCCTGTACCCGGTCAAAGCGCTTGTATTTAGCCAACTGGCGACGGAGGGTTCCCACGCCCTTTTCAACCTCGCTGATAATATCATTCACCCGATTCAGATCAGTCTCAGTAGAATCCAGTCGACGCATGGATAGGCGACGCTGCTGCTTGTATTTGTTGATTCCTGAGGCTTCCTCGATCAGGCGGCGACGCTCTTCCTTGCTCTCGCTGAGTATGGATTCTACCATCTTCAGCTCAATAACGGAATATGCATCTGACCCCATACCGGTATCCACAAACAGGTTGTGAATATCTTTCAGGCGACAGGCATTCTTATTAATAAAGAACTCACTGGCACCATCTCTGAAGACACGACGCGTGATTACCACCTCAGTATATTCAACGGGAAGTAGACCACGATCATTGTGAATGGTTAGTGAGACCTCGGCATAGTTGACTTGTTTTCTTTTATCAGTACCGCTGAATATGACATCATGCATACTCTGGCTACGCAACACAGAGGATTTCTGTTCGCCCATAACCCAGCGAATGGCATCAACCACATTGGTTTTTCCACAGCCATTGGGACCCACAATACAGGTCAAGCCTTCCGCAAATTTCAGTTTGGTTGGCTCAGCAAAGGATTTGAATCCTTTTATCTCAAGATCAGATATATACATGCGGTGTTTTGGTCTCCGTTACAGCTACAGAAAAAGTCGTCTCAATCGAACGCGTTTAATTGGGTTATTAACCTGGTGGCCAGGTCATGTTCCTACCACCCAGGACATGCATATGAAGATGGAAAACAGTTTGACCCGCTCGCTCTCCATTGTTCATCACCAACCGAAAGCCATCCGCCAGACCGGCTTCCTTCGCAAGATCTGCCCCCAGCTTAACCAGCTTTCCCATGAGTGTTTCATCAGCCTGAGTCACTTCTGCGGGTCCGGCCATGTGTTTGCGGGGGATCACCAGAATATGAGTTGGTGCCTGTGGACTGATGTCATTGAATGCAACCACATCATCATCTTCATAGATTAATTTTGCCGGGATATCACCATTGATGATTTTGCAAAAAATACATTCTTGCGACATGCTATCTCCTTAATGGGGTTAGACGGGATCCTGAAGAATTGCAGATACCATTCCGACTGCATGAATGGCAGCCGTTTCCGCACGTAAACGCCTGGGTCCCAGACCCGTGAAAGTATAGTCGGAAACTGATGCGAAATCAATTTCATCCTTGGACCAATCTCCTTCTGGACCAATCCAGATGATCACACGTCTGGCATGGTAAAGCTGCTTATGAGAATTCAGCAAAGAATGGCTCGATTCATCAGCGTGGCAGAACAGATGTGTGCCTTCTGCATAGCCCTCAGCGGCTGTTTTAAATGGCGTAATTTCGTGAATCTCAGGTAAAATTGAGCGTCGGCTCTGTTTCATGGCTGCAATAGCAATTCGCTCCAAACGCTTGCGATTCACACCCTTTTTGATAGTGTGTTCTGTGAGCAGGGGTATGATTTTCTGGACACCGAGTTCAGTGGCTTTTTCAACAATGAGATTGAGGTGATCGCCCTTAAGATTGGCTACAGCCAGGATCAGTTCGGTGTTTAATTCTCCCCGATGGGGCATTTCCTCTACTACTATTAGATCGAGCGAGCTGTCTCCGATGGAATCAATCTGAGCCTGAGCGGCCACACCTCTTCCATTAACAACCCAGATTTGGTTACCGATATTAAAGCGCCGAACGCGAATGAGATGATGAAATTCAGAACCGTCTATGGTGAGACGTGCTTGCCCGCTTGAGTATGCCGGCCAGTAGACTTGCTCACCGGTGATCACCGGTGGAGAAACTCCATTCCTGCTTGAAAAAAGATGCCTTGATAGGTCTTCTGAGCATCTATCACTTCGTTGAATGACATATAATCATAACCCAATCTGAAATTATAGGAAGCACCTTGCCCATTGAGAATTCTTAAATGGACCCCAGCTCTAAACATGGGAGCGAGGCTGGTTTCAACATCCTGCCAGCGCTCAAAAAGCTTCTCATTGTCATCCGTGTTTAATGCCCAAACGGGTCCAGCACATGCAAAACCACCGACTTGCATGGAGGGGTGCATGGAATCAATAAAGGGAAACCAGGTAGCGCCGGGTAATATTTTAACAAAACTCAGATTGCGGCTATTAAGGGACACTGGTTGACTGTAATAGTTGTAATATGTGAAGGTGTCGTTGTTCTCTACCAGGGACCAATCCATCTCTACGTCGAAGCTCAATGCTTCTGAGGGATGAAAACTATAGAACCCACCAAAGCTACCACCATAGCTCAGTAATTCCATATCAAGACCCATGGTGTTGAACCTCACCGTTTCCAGGGGTTGTGCATGCAAAGCGGTGAAGAGGCTTAGCGACAGAAGTATCGCTAAGAAGCGAATTGGTTTCATCTATAACGTATCATTTTCAGTTCATGATAGTCTGTAGCACGAACAAAGCAAATTTCATCCATATAGTTTTCGATAAACAGGAGGCCGCGACCATTGCAGCGCATCCGTTGACCAGGAGAGGTGGGATCATCGAGACAATCACGGTCGAACCCTAGTCCTTTGTCACGAATTCGCATTTCCAGGTGAGAATCGTACAGGGTCATATTAATGGAAACTTCCTGATCCGACCCATTTCCATTCCCATGTTTAATTGCATTATTTACACCCTCTTGAAGGGCGAGAATAATATCCTGGCGAATGTCTGTGGGATAGCTGGTATGGCTTAACACGTTGTGGGCGAAATCCTGAACTCTCTCAATTTCTTTGATGTCTGACGGGATGGCCAGAAAATGATCAAAGACTTGCCTGTTATTCATATACTTCACGGCCGGAATTATAAGAACAAAAGGGGCTGTGGACAAGTACGTTCAATGCTGAATTTCCAGTATAAGATTGGGGAAAAACTAGTCTTCCAGCTCTTTGAAGTCAGCATCTTCAATATCTGCCTCATCTACATGTAAGCGAGCATGAGCGTCCCCGCTCTCCTTTTTCACTTCAGGTGCATTGGGGTCAACAATCTTGAGACTGGTCAGCATTTTCCCGAGGTATTTAAGCACGAAATAAGTAAGGGCTATAAGCAAAAGATATTTCATAATTTCACCTTTTGATCGGGTTGTAAAATTTGGTGCCCTCAATGGGTTGACGAATGGTGGTCAGGAGATCCGTCAAATCATCTTCATCATTAACAAAATCAATATCTGTGGCATTGATGATAAGCAGCGGAGAGGCCTTGTAGCGGAAAAAATATTCATTGTAGACCTGATTGAGAGCAACAATATAGTCACTGTTAATGTTAGACTCAAAATCCCGACCGCGTTTCCTGATATTGTATAAGAGACGGTCCGTATCAGCCTGGAGGTAGATGACCAGGTCCGGATGGGTGATGGTTTCTTCCATCATACCTGCAATCCGATCGTAGAGTCCCATTTCATTCTCATCCAGATTGAGATAGGCAAAAAGACGATCCTTTTGAAACATATAATCCGTGATCAACAATTTTGAGAAAAGCTCGGTCTGTCTTAAATCCTGGAATTGGCGATAGCGGCTTAGGAGGAAAAATAGCTGGGTTTGAAAAGCATAGCGTCTGCGATCGCCATAAAAGGAGGACAGGAATGGATTCTCTTCAAACTCTTCCAATACCAGACGTGCATCCAGATGTTTTGTAAGTCGTTCAGCTAGACTTGTCTTACCTACTCCAATGACTCCTTCAATGGCAATATGATAGAGATTTCTCATGCTTCCAGTGTTTGCCCCTCAAAAAGTTTTACCCAACTTGAATCCGTACAATCTGCCAACAATTTGGCCACACTATTTCCGGTAATGGGATCAATAAAACTTGCTGCTATTTCTGCCAAGGGCTCCAGGACAAAGCGTCTCTCCCTGAAGCGGGGATGGGGAATCTCAAGATCTGTTTGCTGTACGGCTTCATTCCCGAAAAAGATGATATCAAGATCAAGATTTCGCGGTCCTTTTGGAATTTCTGATTCACGATCCCGTTCTGCTTTATTCTCCAGTTCCACTAAATAGTCCAACAACTCACTGGCCGAGAGCTCTGTTTCCAGACTGATGGCCGCATTGACAAATGCATCTTGAACAACATCACCAACCGGTTCTGTGAGATATAACCTGCTTATTTTGGTCTGAGGGAATTTGATCGACAAGTTCTCGTAGGCCGTCTGAATTTTGACGTGGGGGTCATTCTGATTGGAACCGACACTGACGATGGCTCTGGTCATACCTGCTTCCCTTTGCGGGTAACTTCAACTTCCACATAATCCAGAACAGCATCGATGGGGACTTTTTTCTTGCGAACCACGACGGTCATCTCATCTACATCAAATTGATTATAGAGGGCATCGGCAATATTGTCAGCCAGGGTCTCAATCAGATGGTATTTCCGGCCGGTAACCATGTCCTTGACCACGGCATACACTTCCTGATAATCGACCGCTTTATGCAGGGTATCCTCAGAAGCGCAACGGCTGAAAGGATAGCGAATTTTAACATCGACCTCAAAACGCCCGCCCAGCTCCTTTTCGAAATCCTGGACTCCGTGGTAGCCGTAAAAAACAAGGTTCTTGATGGTTAGAATTCCCATAGCACGGAAATCTACTTAGCCAACGTAAAATTACAAATGGCTTTACACCCCAATAGCAAATTGAGTCCGCAAAGAAAAAAGCCGCCTCCTAAAGAAGCGGCTCTTGGGGCTGGCGTTTTTACACACCAGGATGAACAACCCCATTGTAAGGAATGGTCTATTCTATAAATCCTGATGAGGATACATACCAGGTAATCGCAACAAGAGTTGTGGTATGGGTTCACCGTATATTGGGCCGGAGGAGTAATTTGGTGGGGCTTCCATACCCTGGAACGCATAGTTGTTGCCATCAAAATAGAGTAGACTTTTGGTGTGGTCAGGATGTGTCAGGATCAGTGACTCAGAGCCCTCAGAAAGTCTAGTAAATGAATCAATCCGCCAACTATTGAGCCACTTAAAATCATCACCGAGTTCAGCAAATGCTTTACCGGCTCCAATCAAGTAGATGTTCTCGTCATTGGCATGCAAAAAGATAATGCCCCTTTTATGTGAGTTATTATTTATGATCTGAATAGCTGCATCTACAGCACCATCTCCATTGAAATCCCCATACTGTGCATAGGTTTCCATCTGGAAATAGACATCGAAAGCGTCAAAGAAATCTGTCTCTACCAGTGTATCATAAACGCCTTTGGGAAGATCATTATATCGGTCAATGGAAGTAGAGTCCTGGGCAAACACTGACATACTCAGTATCAATGTGATCAGGGTTAGGTGGCTCAAATTTGTTTTCATCTTCAACCTCCAGGGGTCATGTTGTTCATCCTGAGCTAAAGTACAAAACCTGCTCATCTCTTCTATCGGGGAGCGCCTTATTGTGTGGTAGGAAATCCCTTACTCAGTTATTGAGTTACTGAGTTTTTGAATTGATGAGTTTGTGAGTTAGATGGGGCATCTCAATTTATGAGATAATCTAACTCGTCTCCCTGAGCGGAGTCTAAGGGTCATGGAACACGAGTTACTGAGTTCAATGAGATATCTCATTTTCATAAGATAATTCAGCCCGTCTCCCTGAGCGGAGTCGAAGGGTCATGGGATTTGAGTTATTGAGTTGAATGAGTTTCTGTGTTTGATTGGGTTGTGGGTTTCTAGACCGCGCGGTGGCGAAGCTGGAACTCGAAGGGTGGAGAAGCTCGTGGAAGTAAGGTCTGGGGTATAGAGGTATAAGCGTATGGGGGTATAGGGGTTCGTGAATTACAGAGTTGAAAAATGTGAGGTTATTCCAGAGAGGTCAGACCTTCCCTGATGGCATATTTTGTAAGCTCTGGAATTGAGTTCAATTTTAATTTGGCCTTAATTTTAGCACGATGTGCTTCCACTGTTTTCACACTGATGAACAGGGTCTCTGCGATTTCCTGGGTGGCTTTGCCCTCGGCAATGAGTTGTAGAACTTCACGCTCACGACTGGATAATTCTGAAACGTCTCCCCCCTGCTCCACGAGCTTGCCTACATAGTCATTCAGAACCGTGGTGGAGATTTCCTCACTGATGTAGTAGCGATCCTGGAGCACTTCCCTGACTGCCTTGATCAACTCACTACCAGCACAATCTTTTAACAAATAACCCTTGGCTCCAGCTTTGAGCATGCCTGTAACAAAATGTCTATCAGAGTGCATGGAGAGCGCTACCACTTTTAAACCAGGATTTTCCTGAAGCACTTGTCGCGTGGCTTCTATTCCGTTCAGCTCTGGCATGGCAATATCCATAACAATGACATCAGCTTCCATTTTGCGGGCCAACTTGACTACCTCGCGACCATTTTCAGCTTGAGCAATTACAGTGAAGCCTAATTCACTATTCAGAATGGAAAGCAAGCCCTCTCTGAAAAGGGTATGGTCATCAGCTAGAATAATATTTACAGACATTAGATTCCTTCCAGGGATACTGGCACATTTAATGTCACCACTGTCCCACTGCCGTTGCTGGATTGAATATCCAGAATACCTCCAAGATACTCTATTCGTTCTTTTATACTAAACAATCCAAAACTGCCGGTCTTGCGTTTCTGTGGTTTTAAAATACTGGTGTCAAAACCTTTGCCATTGTCCTGGATTTTCAACATGAAAGAATACCTCGTAGCCTGAGCTGTAATCAGGACTATACTGGCTTCGGCATGTTTGATGATATTTTTCAGCACTTCATCGACCGATCTAAACAGAATAACTTCCTGCTCATTGCGCAGTTGAATGGTATCCACATTGTGGTCGTAGGAAGTCTTGATATCGGTCTGCTCATGGAATTTTTCCAGACGCCATTCCAGGGCTTCGATTAATCCCAATTCATGTAGTACTGGCGGACTCAGTTCATAGGTAATGGAGCGGGTCTGTTTGACCGCATCGCTGATATCTGTTTCAATGGCCTTGAGCTTGATTCGAAGATCTTCATCCTCAATGATATTCAGAACACCGGCCATCTTAATTTTGGCCATGGCCAGACTCTGACCGAGGTGATCATGGAGTACAATGGCCAGATTCCTCCGCTGGGCTTCTTCTGCCAGAATGAGATCCGAGGACAGCCGCTTGAGCATATCCTGATATTCCCAGATTTCAGCTTCTACTTTTTTTCGCTCTGATATATCGTGAGCTGTGACCTGCACTGCTGGTGAACCTTGATACTGAATTGAAATGGCAGAAACTTCCACTGGCAGGAGTTTGCCATCCTTGCGCATATAGACATCCTCAATGGAAAACAATTCCTCGCTCGCACTGAGCATCGTGGCTTCCATTTCACGTGAAATTTCCCGGCGGGCAGGTTCAACCAGGTCCGTGGCTGACCGGCCCAACAAGTCAGCTGGATTTTTGTAACCCAGCATTTCCATCAATTTAAGATTTACATAAACGATGTTCCCATCTACGTGAATGGCAATGCCTTCACGGGCCAGATCAATAATCCGGTGATAATTTTCTTCACCTTCTGTCAGGTTCTGATGCAACTTTTGACTGCGAGCGCTGATACGGGTCTTCCTCATTTCTTTACAATATAATTAACGGCTTAAAAGATAATGTCTTTAGGCTGATAAAAATTATAATTACTGACTGCCACCTTAGAAAATTTGCTTTTTTGCAATTCACTTTAACCCGATTATCTTCTTCAAACATTCACAAGACCCAGAATTTGAGCACAACCTTAATTTCGTGGATTCTAATTACGAGCAAGTGCTTGTTTGAACATTTCATATCTTGAGTTACATCGGCGAACTGGGTCAAAAAGAGTGATCATTTAACAGAAAGGAAGTACAGATGAAAAAGTTGCTACTTATCCTACCCTTAATTATTCTATTCTTTTTGGGATGTGAGGAAGACCCAACCATTGATGAGATCTTTACAGGTACATGGAAGGTTTCAAATATGGGGTTGTACGCCAACGACGATTGTTCCGGTGCGCTTGACTATACAGAATTTGGAATGATGCAGAGCTATGGCTTCACCATGACTTTTGTTTTCCATGATGATGGCACGATTGACATGACCATGGCAGGGATGGGTGAGACTGATACGGAGTCAGGTGTCTGGACAGCTACAGAAGATGAGCTGTGCATCGATGGGGATTGTATAGATTACACACTGTCCGATGGTGACAAAACCCTGGAATTTGAAGATTTAATAGAAGCCAGCTGTGAAGATGAAAATTATGTTGAGTACGATCTGGATCAAATGGAGTGCGAGGATTCAGGCTATTATTGGAGTGACCCCGCTTGCATTGCCATGACATTGACCAAACAATGAGATTGATTTAACGCTGAACAGTTGAAGGGTAGATTCTTAGCGACTCTACCCTTTTTGTTTAACACTTAAGGTTTCTGCTTTCTGAGCAAGGGACAGCAACCAAAGTTTTTCGTCAAAACTAATGTCAAGGTTTAGGCATTTAACCTGCCGGCAACTTCTGTTAACTGTTTGCCAGTATCATTGATCAGGGTGGTTGAGCTGGTTAAGTCCTTCCCTGAATTTTCAATACTCTTGATATCTGTATTCACAGTAGAGATGTTGGATGCAACATCGCGAGCTACCTGAGCGGCCTGGCTAACATTGTTGACGATGTCCGTCATACCGCCAGTGGCCAGACCAATGTTTCCGGCAATGTCCTGTGTGGTCACATTCTGTTCTTCCACAGCTGTGGCTATGGTGTTTACAATTGTGTTCACCTTCTCGATAACATCGGTAATTGAAGCAATCTCTTTGACCGTTTCGTTGGTCCCCCCCTGAATGGCTTCTATTTTTTGGCTAATATCAGCGGTGGCATCGTTGGTTTGTTTGGCCAGTTCCTTGACCTCATTGGCAACGACTGCAAACCCTTTCCCCGCTTCACCGGCTCGCGCAGCTTCGATGGTCGCATTCAGAGCCAGGAGTTTTGTCTGCTCAGCAATTTCCATGATGGTGTCTGTCACTTTGCTGATTTCCTTAGCTGCTGAACCCAACTGATCTACTTTTGAAGAAGCGGTTGCAACATTTTCTACGGCCTCAGCAGTGACTTCACGTGCCTGCTCAGCATTTTGAGCAATCTCACTCACAGTACTGGTCATTTCCTCGGTTGCACCTGCCACCGAATTCATGTTGTCCTGTGAGGTTTGGGAGGCCTGAGCGATGGTATCCATATTGGTGCTCATCTCTTCCGAGGCAACGGCTACCATATTGGACATATCAGCGATGCTGGTAGACTTTTCGGCAATTTCAGATGAGATTGAACTCAGCTGTGTCCCAGCAGCACTCAAATCAACTGTACTGCTCTGAACCTGGGACTGAATTTCTTTTTGTTCATTTTCAGCTATCTCAAGTTTTTCTACGAAGGCGTCGAACCATTTGGATAATTCTCCCAATTCGTCCTTTGTCCCAATATTCAAACGAACAGATAAATCACCCTCGCCCTGGGCAATGTCCTTCATTAAACTGATCATCATTTTTATGGGGGCGGATATTAATGTTGTGACTAACCAGATCAGTAGTCCTGCCAGTAATACTACACTTGGTGTCAGTGTGAGCACCAGATTTCTGAAGCGCGCGATTGGAGCCATAAACTCATCTACAGATACGCGAATTGCCAAAATCCATTTTGTTCCGGGGTGGGTCTTATACTGTACCAGAACATCTCCCCCCTTCCACTCATACTCATAGCTTCCATTTTCAGAGGATTTCATATGTTGAAAAAACTCTGTAGAAGCAATGTTAAGATCCATAACCTTGGACAAATCAGGATAACCCAGAATCATGCCTGACTGGTCAACGATGTAGAGGTAACCTGTCTCACCAAAAGATGCATGGGTGATGTAGGATTCGGAGTACTCATTTAACTCAAGGGGGGTACCCAGAATTCCTACGATGCGACCATTTGCATATATGGGGGTGGTGATTAATACGATGGGTCTACCACTCACTGGAGATACAGTGGCGTTGCTAGTCCATACTTTCCCCTTTTGAGCCATCTGTACATTTTTGGCAAAATTATCATCAAGGGATAAGTCAATATTCACTACTTCGGCATCGACCCCGTGTAGCAGAAATATTTCACCATCGGGTCGAGCCAGAAAGATATTCTCATAAACCACGCTATTTTGCATGTAATCGTTGATCAGTGTTTTGGCTTGGTCCTGGTTGGTATTCTGACATGCTTCACTGAAGGTTGGGTTGTGACTGAATCTAATGGCTGCTTGCTCATGATCCTCAAGCCAGTTATCGAGTGCGATATAGGTTTTATCGAGAACATCTGCCAATCGTTCTTCTTGTGCTGAATATGCATAGCTACTGTACTGGGTGATACCCACCCAATCAAAGATGGCCAATGCCGCAATAAAAAGAGGAATCATCGTGTATAGGATTTTTTTCATCATACTTAAATTCTGAAAATAGTTCATTTGCTTTTTCCTTTCATTGTTTGCTCGACATTAGCTTTAGGGTGCGTGCAGTCCAGTTCATCCACTAACTCGAACAAGGCGTCAATGGATGACACGTGAATTTTTTTACCTGCATTGATAATGCTAATTTTGGGAGGGCTGCTTGCCAGGTCCATAGCAAATAGGAGTCTCCGAAAATGAGGTCCGGTTAGATGGACTTTAAGCGGTTTGACTGACTTCCATATCTCGATAAAATTTTGAACGGCCGGATTGTCTTCATGATGACCAGAAACGCAATCCAGACAACCATGCTGAGCCTTTATGGGTTCAATCAATCCATCAATGATATCCAGGTAAGCCGTCTTGAAGGTTTCACTGAGGCTCGATTCAATAAAAAGCCCAATACCAGACCCTTCGAGGATGGAGAATTGCTTTTGATAATTCGTCATGTTCATGGCCTGTAGTATCTCAAATCACATGCCAATAGCACTTTTCCCAGTCAGCAGGTATTTTTACACCATTAAATACAATAACTTAGACAGCCCATACAAAACTAGTATATTTCTGCGAGTCGGTCACCAAGCAACGATATATCGTTGGATCAACGATATATCGTTGCTTGCCCAAATGATCTGCCGGGTTAATTCGGGGGATTACTGGGGCGAATGATCTTACATTATGGGGAAACTGGAGATTAACTCAGGCGTTGAATGCCCAGCCGCTGCATGCGAGACGTCAGGGTGGTCGGTTTCATATCCAAAATTTCGGCTGCTCCTCCAGGCCCACGGATTTTCCAACGTGTTTCTTCAAGTATGGATAGAATGTGTTGACGCTCCATCTCAGTCATTTTTTTGGACTGTTGCTTTTTACTCTGAGGATGATCTGGCAATTCTATGGACAGCGTATTGGTGGTTGCTTTAATCATGGCTCGCTCGATAACATTGCGTAACTCGCGGATGTTTCCAGGCCAATCATAGGTTTCCAGCTTCCTAACACTCTTCACCGATAGCTTTTTTATCCGTTTGCCCATATCCTCAGCGAATTGATCAATGAATGTCCAAACGAGTGGTTGAATGTCCTCAAGCCGGTCTTTCAATGGAGGCAGGTGCAGCGGGAAAACATTCAGCCTGTAGAAAAGATCCTCTCGGAATCTTCGTTCATTTACCTCCACAGTCAAATCACGGTTTGTGGCTGCAATTATTCTGACATTCACAGAAATAGTTTTTGAGCTACCTAAACGCTCAAACTGGCCTTCCTGCAAAACTCTCAATAACTTTGACTGCGTCTCCAGGGGCAATTCACCAATTTCATCAAGAAAGATGGTAGCCCCATCAGCAATCTCAAATCTTCCGATCTGCCGAGTGATAGCCCCTGTAAAGGCACCCTTCTCTCGGCCAAAGAGTTCACTTTCAACCAGGGTGGCAGGCATGGCTGCGCAATTGACAACAATGAGTGAGTTATTTTTCCGATTGCTCATCTCATGGATGGCTCTAGCCAATAATTCTTTGCCTGTCCCAGTCTCCCCCAGGATGAGGACAGTGGAATCCGTTTTTGCAACCTGCTCAGCCTGGACAAGGATGGACTGCATGGAATCACTCTGGCCAATAATATTCTTGTATACATTGGTTAAACGGACTTCTTCTCGCAGTATGACGTTTTCTGCTTCAATTCTATCCTTTAGCTCTTTCAATTCATCCAACGCACGTTTGAGGTCTACATTTGCTCTCTCGATCTCAGCTTCTGCTTCCTTGCGTTGCGTAATATCCTGCACCATCATAACAGTGTGAAGCACACCGGATAGTGGATAGACGGATATCCTTACCTCCATTTGGAAGAGGCTGCCATCTTTTCTCCGACCAATGGTTTCGTAAAAGAAGGGCAGGTCTTCTCCCCTAGCTCTTTTCTGGATATAATTTTTGATTCTTGCCTGCTCAGAATCTGCGAAAATCTCCAATATGGTTCTGCCTTTTAATTCCTCTGGATTATCGTATCCAAAAAAGGTGGCATAAGCAGGATTTACCGTGATGGTTTCTCCCTTCAGACTCAGCCCAATGGGATACTGGGCATGGTCAAACAGCGCTTCCATCTTGACTTCAGTTCTTTCCAGGCTTTGCTCAGCCCGAATTTGATCCGAAATATCGGCTGCCATCCCAATGATGCTTATATTCTGATTTTCATCATCCCGGGCAACACTCATGCGCAGAATGCTCCAGACATGATGTCCGTCCTTGTGGATATAACGCTTCTGCATTTGGAAATAATTTCGCTCACCTGAAACCAGTTCCTGGAAATATTGCCTGTTCTGCTCTATATCGTCAGGATGTGTATAGTCCTCATAACTCATTTTTTGAAGTTCGCCTGTGGAGTATCCAATCAGGTTTTCAAGTGTTGAATTTGCCAGAACCACCTGACCTGAAGTATTAAACTGGGCAATCCCGATTGGAGAATGATCAAAGATCATGCGCAATCTACTCTCACTCTCTTTCAGAGCTGATTCGGCGACCACTCGTGTGGATATCTCAATCGCGGCTCCTAAAATCGTGTTGAGTTCACCATCATCAGCAAAGATGTGAGTGAACCATGTTTCGAACCAATTGTTCTCGAGATTCACAACACCATGATCCCGCTTCCCCTGGATAACTTCCTGCATAACTGCCACGAATTCAGAGTTATCCTGATAGACTTCCAAAATCGATTGGCCAATCAATTCCCCGGGCTTTAAGCCCAGAGTTGATAGACCGGCTCCATCGGTTAACAGAATCACACCTTCTGCATTCATGATATAGAAGATTAGTGGCAACCGCGAGAGAACCGCTTTCTGATACTCTTTGTCTTTCTTGATGGACTCTTCCAGCCTTTTTATAGCGCTGATATCTTCGGTTATGATTGCTGAATATTTTGTATTGTCAGCCTGAATAAAGGGGTACACACTTTCTCGTAGAACAGCCGGTTCTCCATTTACCTGTACCTGAATCTCCATGCTATCCAGGTGAGTCATAAGTTTGAAGGTTTCAGATCTCAGGGCTGTGGATATCTGAGCGTGTGTTTGGCTGAGAATCTGGTCCTCTTTTTGCTGAATGGATGCACGCAGTTCACAATTCAGCAGAGTGGCCAGTGCCTGGTTCATCCACATAACTGTGCCAGATTCATCTACAATTCTGATCGCCAGGTCAATTCTGGTGATAAATCCTCTCATGAGATGAAAAATATCGCTGCGTTTTACCATGCCTCGGGTTCCATTTTTTGAAGGTTTGATTCCTTATTTAACGTAAGGATTTCGTGCTGTCAAACAAGGAGGATTTGTGACTGTCCTGGGGCTTCACCAGAACCAAGTGTATGAACGATACTAAAACTCAATTTTTGGTCCGGGTAGAAATGTGGTGGTGTAGTCATGATCGGGTATTGAGATGTAGGGTGGGCCTACAAGGACAACATTCTCAGTGTGGAGCGAAGAGCCCTTCGACTGGCTCAGGACGAGCGGGTGAGGAGAATCGAACTCCCCCCATCAGCTTGGGAAGCTGAGGCACTACCACTATGCGACACCCGCATGAAAATTAACAGACGAAATTAACAGAAATATTGAGCCATGAGCAAGTCAATTACTGCATGAATTGAATTCGACTTGTACCCCATCCAAATACATGACTCGCATTATCTCCTATTGGTGCAAACTACGGCGCCAGAATTAATTCTATCGCCTCAGTAATTTCCATTTTCTCTCAATTCTGATTTTTATTTTATCCCAAAAACAGACGAAATTCCTCTAAATGTCTGATACTCAGCGACTCTGTTCCGAACACAAGATGTAGCCCTTGAATTGGATTCACCGCAACATTTTGTAGTTTTATTGCAAATTGTGTATTGCCATAATTTGTCTCGCCGCTATATTCGTTTCGCTGGATAATTGTGACCAGAATCACGTGCAGGACACCATCTAACCAGTCAACCAACAATTGGATTATGCACTTCTCGCTGTCGTTTTTCCGCGTTCATTTTTGAGGAGTTAAGCAGCTAACATATACAGGAAATCGCCGAGGAGTACACCTACATGTCCGAAACCATACAATTCCCCTTTGAGTTCGACGATCAAGAGCTGGGCCAGGCCCCACTGCAAAATCCAGAGTTACAGATTGAAGAAATCGTAAACCAGGATAAACCACGCAGCGGAACTGACATTGACAACTATTACGGCCTGGATGAACTCGGGAAGAGTGTACTGCAGAATAAATATCTGGCCCCCAATGAGAAATCACCCGAAGATTTATGGCGTCGCTTAGCGCGTGCCATGGCTGCTCTGGAAGAAACCCCTGAGGTCTGGGAAGACCGCTTCTATACCATCCTGCATGATTTCCGTTTTGTTCCCGGTGGGAGAATTATGCATGGGGCTGGACGTGAAGATATAAAAACCACACTTAATAATTGTTATGTCGTTGGTGTTAAGAGTGATTCCATAAACGCTATCTATGATGCCATTATTCAGGAAGCCAAAACTTATAAATATGGTGGAGGGTGCGGACATGACCTCTCCGTTCTAAGACCCAAAGGCTCCTCCATTGACGGAACTGGTGGCGAATCCTGTGGACCTGTTGGCTTCATGAATTTGTTTAGCGAAAATACGAATACTATTGCCCAGCACGGTCGTCGCGGCGCCAATATGCAGACTCTGAGAGTTGACCACCCAGACATCGCAGAATTTGTGGAAGTCAAGCGGGATCTGTCCAAAGTTAAATATTCCAATATTTCAGTACTTCTTACCCATGAATTCATGGAAGCCGTAGAGCTTGACACTGATTTTGAATTGAGATGGAACGATAAAGTTTACGAAACAGTACGTGCCAAAGAACTCTGGGATAAAATCATCTCAGCTGCACACGCTAGTGCTGAACCCGGCATCATTTTCTGGGACACCATGGTGGATTACCATAATGCTGAATACTGCAGCCCCCTGGTAAGTACCAATCCCTGCGGCGAACAACCCCTCCCCGATGGTGGAGCCTGTAATCTGGGCGCCATTAACCTGGCTCGTTTTGTCGATAAGGATGGTGATTTTCAATGGGATGAGTTCACTGATACCATCCGTCTCAGTGTCCGCTATCTGGACAATGTAATTGATTACAATGTGGATCGTCATGCCCTGGAAGATCAGAAAAAAAATGCTCTGGGCGATCGCCGTGTAGGTCTGGGTATTCTGGGACTGGCTGATATGTTGATGCTCCGTGGCATCAAATATGACACAGATGACGCACTTCAAGCCGTTGAAGAAGTTATGGAAAAACTATCAACAACAGCCTATAATACCTCAATTGCCCTGGCAAAAGAGAAGGGTTCTTTCCCCAATTTCCAGTGGGATGGCTATAAGAACAGTCAGTATATCAAAAACCTCCCTGAAGAAGTCCAGGAAGAGATCGAAGCCCATGGCGTTCGCAATGCCACTATACTAACCGTTGCACCTACAGGTTCTGGAGCTATCGTAGCTCAGGTTAGTTCAGGTGTTGAACCCATTTTCAATGTGAGTTACAAACGTCGGGTTAAAAAGAATGATGGCTTTGGTGAAGATTTCAATGAGTTCAAAGTTGTTCATCCCACAATTCTTAAGAAATATGGCACCGACGAGAATCTTCCTGATTCAGTTGTCACCGCACATGAAATTGATCCCTATTTCAGGGTCAAAATGCAGGGTGTTATTCAGAAATACATTGATGCCTCCATCAGCTCAACCGTAAATCTGCCTGAGGATGTTTCTGTGGACACTGTGGCCAAGATTTACCAAGCTGCTTATAAAGCTGGATTGAAAGGTATTACGGTTTATCGGGAAGGCAGTCGTGATGGAATTCTCATTACAGACAAGCCGGAGGAAAAACCAGCTGCAGTTACTGCCACTCCTGTAGTCGATCCTGTCGCTGCACTCGAGCCACCACAACTTCGTCCCCGTCTGCGTCCCAAGGATACATTTGGTGTTACCCATCGCATCAGAACTGGTGAGGGAACACTCTACATTACTATTAATCATGATGAAGATGGCCTGTGTGAAATCTTCACTACCATTGGAAAAGCTGGTGGAAATGCCGCGGCTCAAGCGGAGGCTATCAGTCGTCTGATTTCACTTTCATTGCGCAGTGGGATGGATGTCACCGAGATCGTCAAACAACTCAAGGGTATCAGTGGTCCTAACCCGGTATGGGAAAATGGTCAGTTGATTCTCTCCACACCTGATGCCATCGGTAAAGCGTTGGAACAGCATATGGAAGAGTTCAGTAAGGACCTCACCAATGATCAGGTTATGGGCTTAAGGGAAAAAGAAGAGACACCTTCTGAATCCAGTGGCGCTCACTTCAATATGGTGGAACCGTCAAATGGCACCACCTCCAAAACCATGACGACCTGTCCTGAATGTGGTTTAACCATCTCTCATGAAGGCGGTTGTTTACTCTGCCACAATTGTGGCTATTCAAAATGTTAATCAACATGTGATTAAAGCATAGGAAGCCTCGGGAAACCGGGGCTTTTTTATTTCCTTAATGTGATGAGGATGGGGATTTCGGGAGCCTCAATCTCCAATGTAGCAGTTCGGACACTAGGCTCTCGAAGTGGCCAGGTTCTGTAACGAGCTTGAGGTTTCGGCGAGCTCAACCTCCGG
>JAERTH010000040.1 GCA_016844955.1 Fidelibacterota bacterium
TACCCCAATCTGGTTGTCATGCGCACCCTTTCAAAAGCCTTTGGACTGGCTGGGTTGAGATGTGGTTTTCTATTGGCTGGTGCTGAAATTATTTCAACGCTTCAGAAGGTGTCAGCACCCTATCCTATTCCTGTCCCCGTGGTTGATGTTGCCTGCGATGCCCTTTCAGCAAAGGGTATCGATTGTATGATCCGGGATGTGGAAACCCTGTGGAAGGATCGGCAGATATTGAATGATATGCTCAAGGAATTCTCCTTCGTTAAAACCATTTACCCCAGTGTTGCCAACTTTTTCTTGTTCCAGGTAGAGGACGCAGCCGGACTCATGAGCGCGCTTTTAGAAGATGGTGTGGTCATCAGAAATCAATCATCCCAGATCGGTTTGGAGAACACGGTGCGGGTGACAATAGGTACGGAAATGGAGATTCAAAAATTTTACCAGAGTTTAAAAAATTACGAGGCGCAATTATGAAAGCCCGCCCCACCCTGTTTATAGATCGGGACGGAACCCTGATCAAAGAACCACCTGTGGATTTTCAGGTGGATTCACTGGCAAAGCTGGAGCTTGAAGAAGATGTTATTCCAGGACTGTTGGCGCTCCAGAAAGCCGGTTATGTGCTGATCATGATATCCAATCAAGATGGTCGTGGGTCAGATAGTTTTCCAGAAGCCGATTTTAGCGCACCCCAGGACAAACTGATGGAGATATTCAGTTCCCAGGGTATTCAGTTTCAGGAAACCCTCTTTTGTCCGCATTTTGAAGCAGACAAATGCAGCTGCCGTAAACCCAAGCTTGGGCTGGTTCAACCACTCCTCAAGGCGGGTCTGGTTGATTTTCAAAATTCCTGGGTCATCGGTGATCGCCCCACTGATGTACAACTGGCAGACCATATGGGAATCGATAGTATCCTGTATAGTCCAGTCTCAATGGGGTGGCAAACCATTGTTAAAAAACTAACAGGCATCGCAAGAACATCAGCAGTTACCAGGAAAACCTCTGAAACTCAGATTGAGATAGAACTGGATCTGGACAGTGACAAGCCAGCCGAAATCTCAACCGGTATTGGATTCTTTGATCACATGCTGGATCAAATAGCCGTCCACGCCGGCTTCTATCTCTACTGCCATGTAGATGGAGATCTGGAAATCGACGATCACCACAGTATTGAGGATACGGCCATTGCGCTGGGTGAAGCGCTGTCTCAAGCATTGGGCGAAAAGCAGGGCATAACTCGCTTTGGTTTTGCCTTGCCCATGGATGAGTGTAGAGCCGAGTCTTTGCTGGATATCTCTGGCAGGCCGCACTTGGAATTCACGGCTGAGTTTACAGCCGAGAAGGTGGGTGAAATGAGCACCCAAATGGTGCAACACTTTTTCAGATCACTGGTTATGAGTATGGGCATTACCCTCCACCTCAGTACCACTGAAGGGAATGCTCACCATCAGGTAGAGTCTCTGTTTAAAGTCTTTGGCCGTGCCTTGGGTCAGGCCATTGAAAAGTCTGGAGATAAAGTTCCCAGCTCAAAAGGTGTCCTGTGAGCATAATTATTGATACGGGTTGTGCAAATCTCACCTCCTTGAAGTTTGCCCTCGAGCGTTTGACCAATGATGTTTTGGTCACCGATGATCCAGCAATCATTTCGTCTGCTTCGCGAGTTTTTCTGCCTGGTGTGGGGAGTGCTGGTTATGCCATGGGTATTCTGGAGCAAAAGGGTTTGATTCCAGTCATTCAAAATTTGACCCAGCCACTCCTGGGAATCTGTCTGGGAATGCAATTGCTAACCTCAGGCTCTACAGAAGGTGATGTAGCCTGTCTGGACCTAATACCAGGACAGGTACAGGCTCTGCAGGCTGAGGGCTGGCGTTTGCCCCATATGGGCTGGAATACATTGACAGATATCAGTGACCACCCACTTTTTGAGGATGTCTCCCAGAATGAATATTTCTATTTCGTCCATAGCTATGGAGCTGAAGTCTCAGATTCGACCATCGCCTCTTGTGAATATGGAGGGGCTTTTTCTGCTGCTCTGGCTTACAAAAATTTTTGGGGTGTGCAATTTCATCCCGAACGATCTGGAAGCGCTGGATCTCAAATTCTTAAAAACTTTCTGGAGATCACATCATGATCATTCCTGCTATTGATCTTATCGCGGGTAAGACCGTTCGACTATTTAAAGGTGATTATGCAAAGGTGACCAATTACCCGCAAGCACCTCAGGAGCTGGTGAAGGCTTATTCAGAAAAGGGTGCTGAAGTCATTCACATAGTAGATCTTCAAGGTGCCCGGGATGTAGCCAATCGACAATTGGATTTGATTGGTGAGCTTGCTTCCGGAGTAGAGGCAATTATCCAATCTGGTGGCGGAATTCGCTCTGAAAAGGATATTTCCGATTTACTCAAAAGGGGTGTTAGTCGGGTAGTTATTGGCAGTCTGGCCATCAAGGAACCAGCGTTGGTTCAGGAGTGGGTGAAACAGTTTGGGCCTGATCAGATTGTGCTGGCCTTGGATGTTGCCCTGGATGATCAGGGACAGAAATGGTTACCGACTCACGCCTGGCAAGAGGGTGGCCAGGTTCGCCTGGAAGAAGTATTGGACCAATTCCTGGCTGTGAATATCAAACATATCCTGTGCACCGACATCAGTCGGGATGGAACCCTGAAAGGCTCCAATAATCAGCTCTATACTGAGCTTCAACAAAAATATCCTCAGTTAACCTGGCAGGCTTCTGGTGGGATTGGTGGCTTGCAGGATATCAAAGACGTTGCTCAAACAGATGTGTCAGGAATCATTGTCGGCAAAGCCCTCTTGGATGGCTTGTTTACACTGGAGGAGGCCATGTCATGCTGGCAAGACGCATAATTCCCTGTCTGGATGTCAGGGGTGGCAAAGTGGTCAAGGGTGTCCAATTTAAAGATCATGAGATTGTAGGTGATATTGTTCCACTGGCAGAGACTTACTCACAGATGGGTGCTGATGAACTGGTCTTTTATGATATCACAGCCAGTAGTGATGGGCGCAGTGTGGATCGCAGTTGGATCCAGCGAATCGCAGAGGTCATCGACATTCCGTTTTGTGTAGCAGGTGGTATCAAGACCCTTGATATGGCTGCCGAGGTGCTGGAAATGGGTGCCGACAAGATCAGCATCAATACTCCGGCCCTGCAGGACCCCTATCTAATTCAGGAATTGAACCAACGCTTTGGCCAGCAATGTGTGGTGGTAGGGATTGATAGCTATTTCGATGAAGAGTCAGATGAATATAAAGTGTATCAATACACCGGTGATGTAGATAAAATTCAACTCACTGACTGGAATACCTTCGAGTGGATGGAAGAGGTCCAGGAGTTGGGTGCCGGTGAGATTGTCCTGAACTGTATGAATCAGGATGGCGTCAGGCAGGGCTATGACACGATTCAACTCACCATGGCTCGTCTGAGTACGGATCTTCCTTTGATTGCTTCGGGTGGTGCCGGGAAGCGAGAGCATTTTGAGCAGGTGTTCAGGAAGAGCGATGTGGATGGAGCATTGGCAGCCAGTGTATTTCATAAACGTGAAATCGATATACAAGAATTGAAAACCTATCTATCAGAATCAGGAGTGGAGGTACGCAATTGAAGGTTACCAGAGAAAATCTAAACCAACTGGCCTGGGAGAAACAGTCCGGACTGTTACCAGCCATTATTCAGGATGTCAATTCAGGTGTGCTGTTGATGCAGGCTTATATGAGTGTTGAATCATTGGAACAGACCCTGGATTCTGGTCTGGTCACTTTCTTTAGTCGAAGTCGTCAGGAATTGTGGCAGAAGGGTGAGACATCTGGCAACACCTTGGTCTGTGTGGAGATCGTTTCAGATTGTGACAATGATAGTTTGAAAATTCTCGCCTCACCCACAGGTCCGGTTTGTCATAAAGGAACTGCAACCTGCTGGGATGACAGCTCTCAGCCCGGTCTTGCATTTCTTAATGAATTGGAGACGGTTATTGAATCACGTCAAGGCGCATCGCCAGAATCCTCATATACGGCCTTGCTGTTGAAGCGAGGGCCGAAATATATAGCCCAGAAAGTGGGTGAAGAGGCTGTGGAAACCGCCCTGGCCGCCGTGGCAGGCGATGAAAAGGAGTTTCTTGACGAGGGTGCAGACCTACTGTACCACCTCCTCGTCCTGATTAATTCCAAAGGGCTCAAACTAAAGGATATGGTTGAAACTTTGAAAAAGAGGCATCAATGACATCCAGGAGGCTGAGCTCGCCGAAGCCTCCTCAGTCAGCCCTGGGTCTTTGGGCATTTCGAGAACTTCAACAACCGAAGCCATCACAAATGGATATTTCGGAAGTGCGAGAGCCTCAATGACCGAACCGATGAAACCCAATTAGAATAGAAAGATATTAGATATGTGTGGAATAGTATGTGTGTTTGATCTACAAGTGGATTCCAAATCTCTCCGCCCCCAGGTCTTGAAAATGTCAAAAAAGGTTCGACATCGTGGACCGGACTGGTCAGGTATTTACTGTGGGGATCATGCCGTTATGTCCCACGAAAGACTGGCCATTGTTGATCCCATTTCCGGTGGTCAACCACTTTACAGTGAAGATAAATCTCTGGTCCTAGCCGTGAATGGTGAAATCTATAATCACGAGGATCTAAGAGAAACGTGTAGTGACTATCATTTCCAAACTCACTCGGACTGTGAAGTCATCCTGGCATTGTATGAGAAAAAGGGAGTGGATTTTCTGGATGAGCTGAATGGAATTTTTGCCTTTGCGCTGCATGACACCACAAATGACAGTTATCTGGTAGCTCGTGATCATATGGGCATCATTCCGTTGTACATGGGATGGGACGAGAGCGGCAATTTCTATGTGGCTTCAGAATTGAAATCCCTGGAAGGTGTTTGCACCAAAATCGAAGTATTTCCTCCAGGGCATTATCTATCAAGCACAGACGGTGAGTTGAAAGCCTGGTACCAACGGGATTGGTCTGACTATAAATCAGTTCAGGAGGAAACCAGCAGCATTCAAGCGTTGCGAGAGTCTCTGGAAGCGGCAGTGCATAGACAATTAATGTCTGATGTGCCCTATGGTGTTTTGCTATCAGGTGGCCTTGATTCATCCGTTGTGTCAGCTGTGGCCAAGAAATATTCTGAGTTTCGAGTTGAGGAGCATGATCAGGAAAAAGCCTGGTGGCCTCAGTTGCATTCATTTGCTGTAGGCTTGAAGGGTTCACCTGACCTGGCCGCTGCTCGCAAAGTGGCCGACCACATAGATACGGTTCACCACGAAATCCTTTTCACAATTCAGGAGGGTATGGATGCTATCCATGATGTCATCTATCACCTGGAAACCTATGATGTCACCACGGTCCGCGCCTCGACGCCCATGTATTTATTAGCCCGGGCAATCAAAGCCATGGGTATCAAAATGGTACTCTCTGGTGAAGGAGCCGATGAAATTTTTGGCGGCTATCTTTATTTTCATAAAGCACCGAATGGTGAGGCATTTCACGAGGAAACAGTTCGTAAGCTGGGCAAGCTTCATCTCTATGATTGCCTCAGAGCCAACAAATCCCTGGCAGCCTGGGGGATTGAAGGTCGGGTTCCATTTCTGGACAAAGAGTTCATGGATGTGGCCATGCGCTTGAATCCAGAAGACAAGCTCATCAATGGAGAACGCATGGAAAAGTGGATACTCCGCAAAGCCTTCGAAGATTATTTACCAGAGAGTGTGGCCTGGAGGCAGAAAGAACAATTCTCCGATGGTGTTGGTTACAGCTGGATTGATAGTTTGAAGGAATTGGTTGAGCAGGAAGTCTCAGATCGACAGATGGCCAATGCTAAGTTCAAATTCCCGATTAACACGCCCCAGAGCAAAGAGGAGTATTACTACCGCAGTATTTTTTCCGAGCACTTTCCGTCGGATTCAGCTGCATCGTGTGTTCCCTCAGTGCCTTCCGTTGCCTGCAGTACCCCTGAAGCCCTGGCCTGGGATGCATCCTTCCAGAATCTGAACGACCCCTCCGGTCGGGCTGTTAAAACTGTCCATGATGAGGCCTATGAATGACGCCAACCGTCATTGCGAGCCCGAAGGGCGTGGCAATCTCCAGTTGGATGTGTGAACAAGAGAGATCGCTTCACTCCGTTCGCGAAGACGAGCGTGATGATAAGTATTTTGCAATGTAGAATGTCAATTAACGATTGAAGAATGTCGAAAAAAACCAAGCCATTAAAAAAAGTTCGTTCCATTCGTTAAATTCGTTGTAAATAAAAAGGAATCGCCACGCTCCCTACGGTCACTCACGAAGCAGGGGTGAATATCTTGTCCAAACTCATAAAGGAACCACTCACCGAGGGATAGTGCCCCCGAACCACAATCCGTGGAGTATAATGATTCTCAAATTATTTTGGATCATGACACGAACCACCCAAAAACAATATCCGAAGGGGAGCTTATGAAATCATTTCAATCAATTATGCTTGTAGCCACAATTGGACTATTAATTTCGACCTGCAGTCATACTCCTCCACCAGCTGAAGCTAGCCCGGCTCGTGAATCCATTCTTGATCATGTCAGTCACATAGAAGACAGTCTCATCCTTGAACTGCCTCAGATTCCCAGACTTTGTGATGCCATGGATATGGATAAACGTTATGTCGATATCGGTGATTGTAAGCTTTATGTCGCCATAGAGGGTACGGGAATTCCCATGGTGCTCATTAATGGAGGTCCTGGAGATACTCACCACATTTTCCATCCCTGGCTGTCTGAAGCTGCAAAGGACTTTCAGGTAATCTACTATGATCAAAGAGGCTGTGGTCTCTCAGACTATACCCCTGGTGAAGGTTATTCATTTGAACAGGCAATCGATGATCTGGAGCAG
>JAERTH010000041.1 GCA_016844955.1 Fidelibacterota bacterium
CATCCGGACCAAAATTGCCCCCAGGGCATTCACATATCCGGGTAATTCACCTTCAAATTGAATGAGTTTTCCCAGGACATCTAGAGCCTTTGGCCAATCACTTCGTTTTTCATGTGCTTTAAAGAGTGCTCGAAGCAATTCTATGGAATCAGGGGAAGCTTGAAGACCACTTTCATAGCTTTGGGCGGCTTGTTCCCACTTTTCCAGCTTAAAATACAAATCCCCCAGGGTCTTGCATACCATGGTGCTGCTAATTTCGATATCCGTAGATATCTCGCTGCCTTTGGACTTGATCATGGAATGATTGGATAGAATTGTCTCCAGGGCATCAATCGCTTTTTCATTTTGTTGTTTGGCAAGCGCTACCCGATATCTGATGAAATAGGCAGCATTCTGAAATTTATGGAGTTTTAACGACCGGTTCACCAGAGCTCCAACCTCCGCAATGCGTCCCAGATCCACAAGGGTGTCTGCATAACTATTGAGCAGGGAGGCTTCCATAGTTGAGTCAAATTGTTTGAGATCCATAGCGATACGGTAGTGCTTCTCAGCATCTGCCAGCTTGCCACTCTCTTTGTAATTGTGAGCCATGGTCAAATGGGTATAAGCGCTATTGGGATTGGCAATAATCTCGGCTTCCAGTATTGCTCTGTTTCGGGTTTGTTTGTTTAGCTTTTCATCTCCTGTAAAGCTGTATCCCAGATGATCCAGAACCACATCACAGGCTCGCTCCTCCGCTCCAACCTTCTTAGCGCTGGGTGAGACCTGCTCATGAATCTTACCTGAGAACTGAATTTTCCTAAAATTGGTAAACAGACGGTGTGCATCAGAAAGATAAAAATTGACACCATCTTCTTTCAAATTTCGAATCCTGACCTTATAGATCACTGGTTTCGACTCAAACTTCAGAAGTTTTTCCAGATTTCCTCTTGAATCTGCTGAGAGTCGCTCATCCGCATCAATCCACAAAATCCAATCACCGGTTGCGTGTCTGATAGATGCATTGCGGGCAGCTGAAAAATCGCTGCACCATTCAAAGTGATGAATCTCAGCCTTAAAAGACTCGGCTATTTCAATTGATGCATCAGTAGAACCAGTATCGACTACAACCAGTTGATCAGCCAGGTCCGATATACTCTCCAAACATTCACGCAGCATGTTTTCTTCATTTTTTATGATGAGGCAAACGCTGAGGCTCTGCTTTCCAAGGCGATTCAAATCAAATGTCCCAAAAATTTCACTATTCCGTTCATATTTTGGAGTCCATCTCCTCAAACTCCTGAATAGTTTCTGTCATGCTGGTGAGGGTCTTGAGTTTCTCAGCATCCACGACATACATTTTCACATCATCTGAATCCAGTTTTGATGAGATCAGGTTGCTATTCCTGAATTTCCGTAACTCAGTGCGGTAATCACTCAATGGTTTTGCATGGACCGCATCAAATTGTTCCTCGAACAGATGCTGCTCGATTTCAGGCTCCCAACGTTGTTCCTGCATCACCTTTTTCAGAAACAGAATAATTTCTGTCTCTTTAGCGGTCATCTTTCGAAACTGGTCAGGTAATTCATTGCCCAGCTTTTCATCGAACCTTGATTTGCAATAGTCTGCAAAGAATTTGAAATGACTAAAATCCTGCATTATCAACATACGACCATGCTCATAATTCATTTCACTTTTGGCCACAGGAGTCAAGGTGATTTTATTCAAAACCTGATCGACCTGATCGTAGGGCAAATTCAGGAGTAAAGAGATGTCCTTGACCAGTGGCTTCCACGGCGTGACAATCTCATCTAGATTATTCGGTTCCATCGCTGAGAGGTAATTGCTGACCAACATCACGACTTGTCTGGAATTATCCTGAGTGGTGAGGGTTTCCGCATGTTTGTTGGCATCTCGAAGTCGCTCAGCCATAATCTGGAAAAAGGAAGCCATCCAGGCAGGCATTCCTTCCAGGTTCTTCTGGAAGAGCATGCGACTCATTTCAATGCAGTGGGTCTGGCGAAGTGCGACCACAGTTGCTGATCGGGGATGACCATCAATGAGAGCCATTTCACCAAAGATAGCACCCTTGCCCAGTTGGGCGTATACTACTTTCTGTTTGTTTTTGATGGCCGATACTTCAACCTCGCCTGACTGGATAATGAACATTGAAGATCCCGCATCACCTTCATTAAAGATGATATCACCTTCGGCAAATTCTCGGGCACCTTTTTTTTCCAGAAAACTCATGTTTTATTGCTCCCCCATATTCAAGATGCTCTGCGCATGCTCCTGACCTGGATCAATCTCCAGAACGGCTCTGGCCAGATCTTTTGCATCTTCCATCCGTTCCGCTTCAAGGTTAAGATCGGCCATCCGTAAGAGTGTTGCGATATCCTGCGGATGTTTGGCCAGGATATCCAGCAGTATCTGGACACCTTCCTCAAACTTGTCACTCATGATTAGAATCTCAGCATAATTCCGTTTCGCATCCAGAAATTGAGGATCCTTTTCAGCTGCAAGCTTGAATAGCTTCTCAGCCCCTTCAAGATTCCCAGACTCGGCAGCCATCAATCCTGAAAGATTGAAGGCAACTGCATTATTGGGATTTACACGGAGCAGTCTGCTTACAGTTGATATGGCTTCTTCCATTTTCTGACTGGCTTTGGCGGCCAGCGCTAATCCAGCCAATGCATCTTCATACAGCGGATTCTCATTCACCAAATCAGTGAAACTGGTGTAAGCGGAAACGACATCTCCACTTTCCAATTTCGCCAATGCGGTTTCATATTGTTTTGGATGCACTTCATGCAGAGGATTTTTCATCTCCAGCAATTCATCGTAATCAACATCAGGCCATTTTTCTCTAAATTTGGCACCGTTGGTTTCAACATTGCTGCTGTAGTCAACTTTGTTTGCAATGAAGGTTTTGTGACCGAAATGATGAATATATACACCCTCATGAACCATGATGGCATATCCTGCTCTGGCTACTTTTACGCACAGATCATCATCTTCAAAATTTCCAATGCCAAAAGCTACATCAAGTCCGTCCACTTCCTGATAGAGTGCTTTTGGCATGAGCACAGCAAAACCGGCAATGCGCCTGCGGGCTGTAATTTTATTCTTATTGAGTGTCCTGACTTTAGACGCAAAACCGGGGAACTGTGATGTATCCGTGTAGGGTACTTCAGCCAATCGTTGGAGGCCACTGATATAATTTGTGATAGGACCAACCATTCCTATTTGTTCATCCTTCTGAATGGCCATCATCATGTCTTCAAGCCAGCCATCGGCAACCAGGACATCATTGTTAAGCAGGAGGACATATTTTCCATTGGCGGCCTCCACACCCTGATTATTACCACCAGCAAAGCCTGTATTGGTATTGTTTTCTATGACAGTAACATTGTCATACGGCCTGGCAAACTCCCTCAAAAACTCTGGCGTTCCGTCCGTTGAGGCATTGTCCACCAGAATCAGTTCATATGGATGCAGGGTATGAGCCAATACTGAGTCCAGACACTGTTTTGTAAAATCCAGAGCATTATAGGTAAGCATAACAATGCTCACCAGATCCTTGCTATCATCTTTCTGCATCACCATGCCCATGGGGTTGGCTTTAACCAGGTATTGGTAATGTGATGATTCTTTGGCCAGGGAAGAAACATCAATACCGGTTTTACCCAGCGCGTCTACTACATTTTGTGGAGCGCCTTCCCCACCAATCTCTGTGGCTCGCATATCAGCCAGTTTGTATCCAGCCTGAGGAAACAATTCCATAACCGACTTGCGCGTAAAAAAGCGCAGATGGGTTCTATCAAGGATTCCGGCATCCTCATAGTCCCAGCGGCCTTCAATAAGCCCTTTGAGTACTGACCAATGGCGCACATTAGGGATACTTGCGATGATTTCACCCTGAGGTGAAAGTTTTTTCTTCATCTCTTTCAATACGGGCATTGGGTCCTGGAGGTGTTCCAGGACATCGGCAAAGATGATAGTATCAAAAAAGCCATCAGGAAGTTGGCTATACGCGTCTTCAATCTTGCCAGCAATGACCCGATCTAGAATTTTGGCAGCTTCAGCTGCAACATCGGCAACCAGTTCAATGCCCCAGACTTCGGCACCCAGCTTGTGTTTGATCTCTCCAGCCATGACACCTGTGGCACAGCCCACATCCAAAATTTTCTGGGATGATGGATTGATCATCTCCTGAACTTCAGGGCGTGTATATTGATAATAGTTGGCACCAGTATTGGATTTGGTTTTCGCGTTCATGATTTCCTCACAGGCTGTTTTTCTATCGTAGCGCACCAGCTCGAACATATCTCGTATAAATGTGTGGCTCACAGTTTCGATTTCATCGTATTGCGTATGCCAGGCATCCGCACGCTCTTTGGCGTCAAAACGGGGTTTCCGATCGGAGAATATTTTTTGTTCACCATGTTGTTGTGAACGGATGGCGTAGTGGCGCAAAATGAATGGGAATGGAAAAATTTTGCGATTCTCAAACTGTACATCATGTCCACCTGACTGCCACAGATTGAAGTCTTCTCCAGCATACTTCCAGGCTTTGATCTGAACATGGTTAAATGAATGAATATCAGTATCATAGTACTTCAGGTACTGGCGAACATCCTTCCCAGGTACAAAGCTGTCATCTGTGGGTTTAAAGTCATAAATCTTGAAATTGATGGCATTAAAACCTGATTCATCTACCTTCTCAATGCCTTCTCTCAGGTTCAATTCTGGCCAGGGTGATTCCCTGAATTCATCTGCATCGGTATGGATATACCAGCCCGGTCCTAATTGTTTGGCCAGTTGTTCCTTGCGTTGAAGGATGAAGCGCCAGGAGTAGGTATTGTCTTCAATTTCAAATCCTGACTCTTCGGGAAAGGTTTCAATCTTTAGCAAACCCTTGCCCAGCCACTTGCTGGCCTCTGCTACTGTATTATCAGTTGAATGGTGATCGATGAAATAGACCTGAATACCCTGGTCAATAAAGTCCTTGATAACATGCGAGATTACATCCCCCTCATTGTAGGCCGCAATAATAGCGGTAATGGGCAATGAATTTGATTCCTGCCAGGTGGGAATCTTTTTGGTCAATTTGAAGGGCGTTTTGCTTTGATAATCACTGGCCCAGGCCTGTTCAGCTTCAGTGTAGCGTTCAGGATGAGTGTTCACCAAAAGCGCAATGGTAGCTGGAAATGCATCCCCACTGCCATGAACTTCAGGTTTGCTGGGAATTTCAGGATTACGAGAAAGATAATCATTTGCCCAATCCAGTTCACAGGGTTCGTAGACTTCAGTATTATTCTGCATGATGCTGGCTACGTACCACTCGTGTTTCACAACTGCAGTATCAATCAGCGAGGTATTATCAGTTTTTCGATAGTATTGAACGATTTCAGGAACATTATGAAAAGTGGCTCCAATGCGGGCCGAACCAATCCAAAAATCCCAATCTTCAAAACCGGGGACATTCTCACGATAGCCCCCCTGTAGTTCCCAGACGGTTCGGTGATACAGAGAGCCGGCAGGCAATTGATTGCGCCTGAGCAGGTCTGCAGTTCTGAATTCAGAAGCGGTCCAGAGTGAGTCATCACTACCAAAGGATTGTAACCAGCCAAACGCGACTGTGGGATTATTGCCATAAGGCGCTACCGCACCCACCAGTTTTTCCAGAGCCTGGGGATGCAGATAATCATCAGCATCCAATGCCAGTATATATCGTCCGAAAGAAGCCTTGATTCCATTGTTCCTTGCGATTGCTGGTTGACCGCTATTTTCCTGGTCGATCAGTCGAATCTGGTACTTGGAATATTGCTTGATGAGCTTGTTGGATACTTCAACGGAATTGTCCGTGCTACCATCATTAACTATGATTACTTCCCAGTCGTTAAAGCTCTGACTGACAACGCTTTCCACCGCTTCTCTCAGGTAGTC
>JAERTH010000042.1 GCA_016844955.1 Fidelibacterota bacterium
CTCATAGATTGACGCGATAGAATTTACCCTCAGTGAATTGGGATCGTCTGGATTATTAAAAAAGTGTTGATAGTCATCGGCTTTCCGATCCAGGCGGGTAAGACCACTGGATACAGTTCCAACCCACAGGATACCATAAGAATCCTCATACACCGATCGTATTCCTGAACCTACCAGAGAATTCACTTCTCCGGGGATATGGGTTAAGACTGAAAACCCCTGCACAGGTTCAAGTACAGAATTTAATCCATTGTCCGTAGCCACCCACAGAACCCCGGCGTTATCAACAAAAATATCTGAAGTGTGCGAGTTGCTCAGATTATTTTTTAATTCGGGATGCCCTTCAAATGAAGTTACATCACTAAGGCTGTTTTCATTCTCAAGGAAGCGAAACAGGCCTGCACCGTAGGTGGCAACCCAGACCCGGCGATAATCATCAACATAAATTGATCTTATGAACGAGTCAAACTCCCAAATCTTTTGGGCCGCTGACTGAGGGTCAAAGACATTGATTTTGAATAACCTCCCTGCCTCTGATCCAGCGTAAATGAACACCCCATTTTTTTGCCGTTTGACATACAAACCACGAATATCGTTTTCGTTGGCTGTGGAGCCATATTTGCTGAAATCGAATTGTTGGAAGCTGTGACTGGTTTCATCTGAGTAGCGTACACTCCTGAGACCATCCCGTGTCCCAATCCAAATCTGGTTTTCCTTGCCAGCCTTTGGAGCAGATATGACCCGTCTGATAAAGTTTTTGTTAGTAGGTTCTTCACCCTGTTTGGCATGTAGAAAACGAAAGAAAGCCCCTGCCTGGCGATTCTCAGGGCTGAGCATATTGATACCATTCTCAGTTCCAACCCATAAAGCGCCATCATTATCAGAGCTAATGGAGGTAATAACAGGATTGCTTAGTGAATTTGCCACAGCGGGGTCATGAAAAAATGTCCTGAATTTTCCCGTTTGCAGATCAAGGCGATTCAGACCGTTACGTGTGCCCACCCAGAGTTCAGGAAACCCATTAAACCTGGTAGCATAAATGGTAGTAATCCTGGTATCTGAGATAGTGAGCGAATCTCCAGGATCATTACGATAAACTTTAAATTTTGTACCGTCAAATCTATTAAGGCCATCATCTGTACCAACCCAGAGGTATCCAATTTGATCCTGTGTGACACTACTGATGTTGTGAGAGGAGAGCCCCTCTTCAATGCTCATGGATCTTATTCTGGTGGTGAGTGTTTGTCCACTTGCAAAGCCAATCAGAAGTAGCTGCAGGAGCAGTACTCTACAGAGATTGGTGCTTAAAATGTATCTAATGGAGGCGTTCATAAAATATTTTCTGCAACACTCTGACATGATCTAAAAGTAGGAGTGCTTTTCAAAAATTCCTAGTAGCAATGATAATACAAGCAGCTATAGCAACTGTATCTGCTGTGTACGAGATATTGGCTCAAATACCTTAACTCGCCTACACACATACCCGGAAGCCCAGCTTTGGAAATAGGCCTGCTCCTGAAAATTGAAGCCATCGACCTGTTTAAATTTCTCAGCCAGCACATATATGGGCTTCTTGCTGTTATAGGCTGCATCAATGATTTCGGATGAGCCCCACTTATTAATGATTGTAGATTCGGTGATCCAATCCGCGCCCAATATCAGTGCATCAGATGCAGGAACCTGATCTTTCAACTCCCAATCTTCTACCAGATCGGTGTGAATATCATTTGCCAACAAATTGTGCTGCAATTTGATCCCTTCTTGCGCAGGTAGACTTCGGGAACAAATGACACGGATGGCACCTTTGTCATTACGCGCCAAAAGAAAGGCTTCAACCAGTGAGCTTCGGCTCAATGTAAGCAGGGTTCGATGCGTGGCAGTATGATCCAGTCCCCTCTGAATAGAATGGCTTTTTTCAGCTTTAATCTGAACAATGAAACGGGCAATGGTTTCAGGGTTTAATTCCAGATCGTGAAAGTACTTCTCGGCAAACCACCAAACCGCCATGGATGGAAAGGTTGCTTGCAATTGACCCAGAACCAGGGATAAAGATTTTCGGTTTAGCTCAGGAAGGGCGATGGTAAACTTATCCAGTAGCGCGGACGCACCCTGATCACGATTACTAAGAATTTCTTCAATTACTGAATGGTTCATGTCAAATAACCGAGTTCATTCCCCTCCAGGAATCATTTGATTCATAGAGATCAACAAATTGAGTTCATGTGCAATTAAAAAATTGACGAGGATACAAAGGACTATTGTACTGGCTTGCTGCATTGCATATCCCCTCCCTATTGGATTATTGTAAATTAAATATTTATCAACAACGACAAACTGTTTTAAAGCGATTTACCTGGTGGGGATTCTGGTTGAATGATGGCTTCATGGACTAAATAGATCAATGATTGATAACTCTGATTTGTGGCCAGACTCATTCCTATCTCGCAGGTTCTGCTACTTGAATAATGGGCGTCTGCCTCCAGCTCCATTACTTCAGATGCTTCGGCCTGGGTGGCTTTTGCCGTTAGATCAGGAACCATCAACCCTCTGTCTCCAGAAAATCCGCAACAGCCCACATCATGTGGAATAATCACATCCCGAGAGCAACGCTGGGCGATTGCTTCCATTTTTGCTTCAATACCCATTTGGCGGGTGGAGCAGGTCGGGTGTAATACAATGCGTTCCTTAACCTGCCAGAGGCTTAATTTTTCAAGGACATCATCGTGTAAATATTCCACCATATCCACAATTCTCAACGCCCGCCATCGGGCCAGATGAATGCCACTCAAGAGTTGGTCAAAATGCTGAAGATGGTGTGAACAGGGACTGGTATCCACCACAATGGGCAGGGTTCCAGATTGAGAACTGAGCCATAACATTTCAGTCGTTCGAATGGCAGCCTGTAAAGCGGCATTTTGATATCCCTTGGAGTTAAATCTGAGACCACAACATAGATCTGAAAGCATATCAGGATATTTGAACTTTAAACCAGCAGCGGTCAAAACTTCTGCAAATGCATCCGGGAGAGACAAATCACTCTGTGTTGGATCTCCCAGTGTACGGCTCAAACATGAAGGGAAGTAAACCACATCCACCTGTTCATCATGAGCGTGGGTTGGTAAGTGAGGTTTAGCGGCCAGCAAATATGAGTTGAGTGCAGGGACAACTCCCCCAGTGATCCTGGCCAGAAATCTAAAAACTCTGGATACCGCTTCATTTACGAGAAGCAAACGTAAGGGGGTAATCAGGTAGAGACCCATGCGTGTAACGCTTACAAACCATGAGAAGTGCCTTTGCTTGGTATTCTGCCAGGCTTGACTTACTGCCCCGTGTTGATCTGTCCGCAGTTGTTTCATGAACAGTCCGGTATCTATATCTGCCGGACAACTAATTCCGCACAGACCATCTGTGGCACAAGTTTCCACTCCATTATATTTGTAGGCTTTGTGAAGCTTTATCAGTGTAGCTGTTTCAGGTTCATCATCTTCAAGAGTTTTGATTTCACGTAATACCGAAATACGCTGACGCGGCGTGAATGTGAGATCAGCTGAGGGGCACCATGGTTCACAAAGGCCACATTCGATACACTTATCGATACCAGGATCTACTCGGGGCAACGCTTTGATATTTTTTACATGAATAAATTCATCTGCACTCAGGAGAACATCTGGATTGAGAATACCGGCTGGATCCAGAAGATTTTTGATCTCCTGCATGATGCCATATATTTCTGAACCCCATTCCTTTTCCACAAAGGGTGCAACATTACGACCGGTTCCATGCTCAGCTTTAAGAGAGCCATCGTACTTTTCAATGACCAGGTCAGCAAGTTCAGTCATGAAATTTGTATAATCTTTCATGACATGCGGCTGGGATAAATCAAGACTGAGTTTGAAATGGAGATTACCCTCTCCTGCATGACCAAAGATTACTGCATCGAAATACTTATATTTTTCGAAGAGTACCTTGAGATCCTTTATGGCACGGGCCAGATCTTTGATTTTGAAGCAGACATCCTCGCTGAGAACGGTGGTTCCATCTGGCCGGGTGGATGCATGCAGGGGTCCCAGCTCGCGGCGCACTTTCCAAATTTTTTCCCGCTTAGCAGGATCATCAAAGAAGTTTACGCGGATTTCAGGTTGTAACACCTTGATAACCTCAACAGCTTTCTCAATCGTTTGCTCCAGAGCTATAGGGTCATTCGATTGATACTCAACCAGTAATGCGGCACGTCCCTTTTCCACCCCATACTCAATTTCACCTGGCAAACCCGGTATGTGTTTTATGGCATTAATGGCAGCATCATCCATTATCTCGAGTGCATAACTCTTCAGCCTTTTGAGCTTGGGAACCAGCTTGGCGGCTGCGGCCAGACTTGGTAATAACAGGAGGGCTGTCGATTTGTGTTTCTGGAGTGGAACCGTATTCAACGTAACACTGGATATGAATCCCAGGGTACCTTCCGAACCTACCATTAAGTGTGCCAGAATACTCAGCGGTTCACTATAGTCAAGAAAGCTATTCAGTGAATAGCCCACTGTATTCTTGAGTTTATATTTGTTTTGAATCCTGGTTTTCAAGGCCTGATTTGAACCGATTTGATCACGCAGTTTCAACAGACCTTCATAGATATGGGGAGCTTTTGCATGCAGTTTCGCATCATCACCAGGAATTGAGGTATTCAGAATCAATCCGTTGGGTAAGATCATTTCCATGGCGGCCAGGGTCTGGTAGCTGTTGAATTCGATTCCAGATCCAATTCCACTGGCATTGTTGGCAATAATGCCCCCCATTAGTGCAGAATTAATGGAGCCAGGATCAGGACCAATTCGATATCCCAACCGCTCTAAATGCTGGTTTGCCTTGGCGGCGATAACCCCGGGTTGGAGCTTGATTTGTTTGCCACCATTGAGAACTTCCAGTTCTCGCCAGCCCTGTTTTACTTCGACCAGGATGTCATCGCTAATCGACTGACCCGAAAGGCTTGTGCCACCTGCTCTGAAAACGATTTTCCGTTTTCGTGCAGTAGCGGTTTGAAAAAGGGTCGAAACATCTGCTGTCGTTTTAGCTTTGACAACAATTCTGGGCAAAAGTCGATAGAATCCAGCATCTCGGGCATAGCTATATCTGTGGATGAGATCAGTGAGTACTGATCCTTTTGTGAGACCCTGCTTCAGGGTGCGCAAGGTGTTGATCTGCCTGATTCTGGAAATCATGAGTTTATAGCGTGTACTTATATCGAGGAATTTAGCCTGGAAGCTTAATCCAGGGTCAGCTTCATAATCCTTTCAGTGGTCGTAGATACGGGAATACAGACAGGTTCCACAGCCGTTGGTGCACCCATATAGGATATACTGCTTATGGTCCGTTCATCATGTCCATCATGAGCCAGGTAAGTGACCTCCAATTGATCACCATTCAGAGTGAAAAAGCCGTCGATATCCAGTTGATCAAAGACAAGATCCAGTGCAAAAATTCCAGTACTTGTATCTGCAGACCACGTACCATCGGATCCCAATTCATCAATGGAAAGAATGGGATTGCAGCCAGTCCCCCAGTTAATTGGGAGAAAGCCGTGTAGATTTCCACTGAGATCATTACTGAGAGTAACAGTCCCACCAATGGGAGTTTCATCACTATCAGTGTAGAGAGTGGATTCAGTGAGAATCAGCGCGCCGGCAGGAATATGCACCTCACTCGTATCGTTCTGAGGGACAATCAAAGTTACACTGGTGTCACCTAAAGTTGTCGCCTCAACATTGATAGTCATTTCTGTCAGGGTATAAACACCTGCAACCGGATGCTGGATTTCAGGAGTGGCTTCATCATCCTCACAACCTGTCAACAGGCCACTGAATAATAGTATGATCACTCCTGCATTGATGAATCTTGACATTTCAGTCACTCCTTAAGAGCAAAAAGGCCGCAGTAGCGGCCTTTTTGCACAGTTTACATCAGTAATTTAGAAACTCTTTTGCAGTCCAATTGCAAAAACTGTTGCAGTTTTCATATAGGTTTCATTCCCAGCTAATGTAGGAACTCCATTGTCATCAGCCATGTAAACAACATTGGCCCTTGAGCCTTCTTCATAGGAGGTGTTGGAAAAACCAAGTGAAAGGGCCATGGATGGATTCAATGAATATTTGGCACCCAGGCCAAATGTATTTGAATTCAAGCTATAGCTCAGATCAGATTGATAGGCCTCTTTGGCACCAGATGTAGCCATCAGATATCCACCACTTAAAAGTAGAGATTCAGTAAGTGCGAATTCCACACCCACTGCGATTTCTGAGCCATTCTCAACATTGGCTTCATCACCATCCCAATTTACATCTTCATTGAAATACATGTTGTAATCAAAGGCTATGTTTAGTGAAGGGAGGGCCAGGTATGAAACGCCAATCCCGAGTAAGGCGGGCATGTCTGCATTGGTTTCTGCACCATCAGGAAATAACCCAGAACCATCAACTTCGGTTTCATTGGTTAATAAGAGGGGTGCCAACATTTCATAACGGAGACCAATTTGCAAATTTTTCATTGGACTGAGGTGTAATCCAAGAACCGGAGCGAAACCTGAGCCTGTCTGCTTTGCATCAACTTCAATATCTGCAGTTGCAGCAGCATTCTCTGTCATACTATTTGCATTTTCGGTATAAGCATCAGCAGTAGCAGATGCAACTGCTGCTGTTTGTGTCATGGTTGTTGCTACAGTTGTATAAGCTCCCTGAGCCATAACAGGTGTCCACGTAGACGAATCAAAACCGGGTACACTAAATGCGGCTAATCCTCCAGCCAATTGGTCAACTTCTGCCTGAGTCATTCCTCCATCCAGAACCAGATTATCAAACGTTGTGCTTCCAAAACCACCATCAATGGCAGGTTGAAGACTTGCAGCACCACCAGTTGCTAATGCGGCGGCATCTGTGGCTTGTTGAGCACCTGCAGCATATTGAGCGGCTCCACCGTTGAGAATGGTGGCCATCGCAGTAAAGAACTGAGGCGCTGATGTCATTGAACCGTCATTTACAACTGTTTCAAGAGTACCATCGCCATCTGTATCAAATGCCGCAATAGGATCGATCATTATATCTTTTAGATGACCCTTATATGAGTTAGAGGCTTGAAAGTATCGTACACCTGCTGATACAGAAATCATATCGTTAATGGCGTAGGAGGCAGAAAATTGGCCACCCATGTAGAGGGAAGATCCATCAAAGGCAACATCGAAGTCATATTTGGTTGTAGCAATATTCTCAGCACTGAGTAATGCTGGTAGGGCTGATGCAGGAGCTGCAAAAGCTGGCAGGCCATCATCAAACACAGCACTACCACCGCCACCAACCGGAACTAGGCCAGCTGAGAGAACCAGCTTATCCATTTTATAAGCAGCGTAGAAGTTTGGGAAAACAGGGGCAAAAGTGCTTCCCTCGAAAGTATCACTCGTCAACGTAGCTAAATCACTTGTAATGGTTCTACCCTGTGTGATTGTTTGACTACTGAAATATACGTGCATTCCATTGTCTAATTTTGTTAATCCAGCTGGGTTAAAGAACACAGCATCAAGATCGGTAGAAGCATTTCGAGCCATCATGCGTACAAAATCAGCACTCTGGTTTGTGTTCTCTACCATACCGCCACCCAATGCGACGCTAACAATCAGCAAGAGGGGTAGTACGCGCAACAATTTACTCATCTTTTTTCTCCTTGTTTATTAACTAAATACAGATTCGATTAGAATATCCGTAACTGTTTAACTGTGATCACCTAAAATAGAAGTGCTTTTGGTGATAGCAAATCAAAATGTCTTTTTATACTTTTACTTCAGAAACGAACAGACCAGCCGGTCTGTTCGTTTACAATTTTTTCACGCACAATAATACCTCGCGGAGACATGTTTTCAGGTACTACGATATAGTCCTGAATATTTTGAAATTTTTCCTCGTCTGTCAACAGCTCTGCCGGTTCCAGCAGGAAACCAATTACCATGAGAAAGTATTCACCCGGCTCCAATTGGATAAAATAATTGGCACTCCCAGCCTCTGCGCTGATGGGGTCACCATAAGTTATAAAATGATCGAATACGGGATATTCAACAACACTCACACTATCCAGTGCAAGTTCGTCATCAAAGACAACCACCACGGCTCCTTTGATAGAATCTGGCCAGGATGTGTTAAAGTTGACTGACCCTTCAACGCCAGCGATGGCCTCAAGACTTGCCGGTTCCTCACAGGCAATGAAAGCAAGCATTAACACGAGGAGTAGTGGAAACAAATATCGCATTAGAATCGCCTTTCAACATTGAAGGTTAAAATACGCTCTTCTTCAATATTGCGCTCAAGCTGGGTGTAGTAGTATTGAAATACATTGTCAACACGCAGGACAAAGTGCCAGTTCTTATAGGTCTTACCCAGTCCTGCATTCCAGATATGAATGGGTACCCGTGCATCCTGGCCAGTCGCATCAATTTCCTGGAAAAGCTCTACACTCTCCATACGACTCAGATAGCGATATTCAAGCGATGCATCCAAACCCAAAAAATGAATTCCCAGCGCGTTGACCCAATGATATCTGTGCCGGTAGGATAAGGTGTCCTGAATCTCACCCTCAGCATCTAACTCCAAGGGATCCAGAACCGTAAATGCTGACTTGTAATCCACGAGGTTACTAAATGCACTCATTCCCAGACCCAGTTCCATACCCATGATACGTGCATCTGCAATATTGGTAAAATGAATGACGGCATCTGAATTAGGGACCGGCTCAATAAAATTTTCAAATCTGTTGCTAAAAAATGCTGCATCAAATTTCAAGAGGTCAATTATGCCTATTTGACCAGCCAGCAATGTCATTCCAATTTCGCGGTTAATACTTGTCTCTGAGATTAAATCCGGGTTGGGTTCGATGGTAAAGATACTTCTGCGGGCTGATGTAAACATTTCGGCCACTGTGGGAACCCGAAAGCCTTTTCCCGTGGATATCCGCAAGCCTAACCAGGGAGATGGCTTCCAGTTCAATGCAAGTTGGGGTGAAAGTACCTGATCCTGATTCTTACCATCAACCTTGTATCCCTCCCAGCGGGATCCCATAGTCAGGGTGAACTGCTGTAACTGTTTTTCAAGGAGGATGAAGGATGCCAGCGAACTGCTGGTGTGTTGGCCAAAAATCTGAGCATCTACGCCATTCTGTTGTAATGTAAAGCCAATAATACTTGTGAAACTATCTGACCAACTCTTGCTGGCCTGTACTTCCTCATAGAAGCGACTCTCCCTTGAGTAATATGGGTCTACACCGTATCCATCCCAGCCATTCCAATAACCACTTACTTTGGTTTTAACTACTACATCTGGAGAATACACATAATTGTATAGTCCATTGAGGACGACTTTTGTACCCTCTGTCCGATCCCGTTTTGAGCCATCAGGAGCTTCAAGGGGATTGGCTGAGCTCTTCCAGACTGAGGTCAGTCCTGATTTGTCCTCCAACACATTGACAAAAACAGCTGCTGAATGGGCATTGGCGAAATTTAGTTTGACCTTGGCAGAAATATTGAGGGCTTCCTCCCAGTTCAATTCCATGAATCCATCATCACGTCGTTTTTGAACCCTCACCCAGGCAGCATGCTTACCAATACTGCGTGAATGAGAAAATTCTGTATTGTATAATAATCCACGGGAATCACGCCATTTCCATTCCTCCACCCGGGGATGGCTATAAACACCAAATTTGGTTGACATCCGTGTTTCTGGTTTCAGTGGAGCGTTGCGTGTTATGATATTCACAACCCCACCCATGGCACTGGAACCATACATGGCCGAGCCACCTGATTTAACAATCTCCACCCGATCCACTTCGGAAGTTGGTATGGTTCCCCAGGTTACATTCCCGGCGGCGCTTCCCAGCATGGGGATACCATCAAGCAATAGCAGTGAGCGAGTGCCTGCTCCCATGGTATACCCTGAAGTACCCCGGATATTCAGTTGACCCTTGATGGTAGATACACCCGATTCATATGATAAAATATCGATCATATTTACAACCGACTTGGCTTCAATTTCTCTAGGTCCGATGGCTGAAATAGAAAATGCGGATTCCAGAATATCCTGTTCCTTACGACTTGATGTTACCACAACCTGAGGCGAAGCCAGAACATTGGATTTCAATTCGATTTGTAGATCGACAGGAACGCCAACAACCAGTTCAACATCCCTTTCTACATATGGGGCATAGCCGATCATGGAGAAGGATATCTGATATACTCCTGGTGCTAACCCACTGAGCTGGAATGAGCCTTCGAGATTTGAGGTTGTCCCTGAGGCGGTCTTTTGGATTTGAATATTGACCCCGGGGAGACCTTCCCCGGTTTTGGCGTCAAGTACCTGACCTGAAAGCAGGGTCTCGGTCTGCCCCAATACATGCCCTGATAACAAAATAAGCAGGAACAAAGCGGACTGAGCCAGTCGCCAGGACCAGGCTGGTTTTTTATTTTGACAGTTCATGAAGTTGGCGAATATAGATTAGGTGTGAAAGTCACGCAACGTGAAAAAGAATCAAGAATCCTTAAATTCTTGATAAGCATTAACACATAGAATTCATTGGCGTTGTATTACAATAGCCCCTGGTTAAACCCACTCGCACTATGCGATGGGGCACCACCAACTGAAGTTGGTGGTTAGTAAAATGGCGATTCAAGATGAGTGAAACTTGTTTGGGTAGTAAGCGACCTGAAAGTAGGTTTTTGGTTACATGGCGGAGTGGCGCTTGTTTAGATAAGCCAACAGGGCCACATCTAGTGACTGGTCGGTTGTCAAGGGAACATAGTCTACATGTTGTTCTCTGGCGCGGGCACCTAAATTGGTTCGAAATTGCTCCACGGCCTGCTGGTAATCTTTTTGAATATGCCAGGGTTCTGTAGCCAGAATTTCCCCTGATTCCATATCCTTGAATTTCGCTTGAGACTCAAACTCAAAATCAACCTCGCGTGGATCCAAAATGTGAAAGACCAGGACTTCATGCCGATCATGGCGGAAATGTTTCAAGCCATTGAGAATATTTTCAAGGTCATCCAGCATATCCGAAATGATAATCACCAGTCCTCGACGATTGATTCGGTCTGCCAGGTGGTGGAGACTATGCCCAATGGCTGTTTGTTCACCCGGGGACACATGTTCCAGGTGACTGAGAATATTATTGAGCATGGAAGGTCGGGATGAGGGACGAATGTGGGTACGTATCTCAGTATCAAAGAGAGTCAGCCCCACTGCATCCTGTTGGCGCAATAGCAAATAGGTCAGTGCTGCCGATAAATAACTCCCATATTGCAACTTGGTAATGTCGCCTGACTTATAAGCCATTGATTTGGACATATCCAGCATGATATGGGCTTTGAGATTGGTTTCTTCTTCGAATTGCTTGACATAGAAGCGATCCGTTTTGCCATATAGACGCCAGTCCAGATAGCGCAGATTGTCTCCTGGACCATAGGCACGATGCTCAGCAAACTCAACTGAGAAACCATGGTAGGGACTTTTATGCAAACCCACAATGAAACCCTCCACCACCATGCGAGCGCGTAGCTGCATATTAGCCAGAGTTGCCAGGGTGCGGGGATTTAAATATTTACGCTTATCCATAATTATGCTAACAGTCTACTGCTGAAGATATTGAAATTTCGGGTGTGTGTTTTTCCAATGTGGTTCATTGTAATTCATCCACTAAGGTAGAAGACCATTGAGTAAATCCTGCATGTTATCTAATTGCCAGGTCGGCTGTACCGGCAGATCATTCACATCCATGTGGCTCCAGTTCACAAAAGCCGTGTCCATTCCAGCTCTTTGCCCACAGAATATATCAAATTGTGAATCCCCGATAAAAAGTGAATCACCACTGTTTGCATCAAGGCGCTTTAAGGCCAGTAATGCAGGTTCGGCTTCTGGTTTGTGGAGTAGGGTATCCTCCGGGTTCACCACCGTGTCAAAAAATTGCTGTATTCCCGTCAACTCGAGCATACGTCCTGTTGTATATCGTTTTCTTGAGGTGACAATTGCAAGTTTCTTCCCTTGACTTTTCAGTGTTTCCAGAGTCTCTGATACTCCCGGAAACAGGCTTACGTTTTCATCCAGGATTTTCAATTGATAGGAGATAAAATCATCAAGCATCAGATCAACATTCACATCCTGGCCCAGGCGCTCCAACAACTGTCCCTTCAATGGCAGGCCATACCCGGAGAGAATGTCCTCCCGAGACAATTCTTGAGAACAGTGCTTCCTGGCGACATATTGAAAACAACGAACCACCAGATCCGCAGTATCAAACAAAGTCCCATCGGCATCAAATAGATATGTGCTATAAACTTTCATCAATTATAATTTTCCACTCTGGATCAAGCTCCTAACTCCCCTTTTTTCACAACGAAATAGACGAAGTGCACGAAATTGAAACAGCTAATTAGTTTTGTACTCATCAAAATTCCCAACTACCCTTTTTCCACCTTCCTGGACTTAGCTCTGAATTCTTAATTCTTAATTAAAAAGGGTTCACCAACGCCATCCTGAAATAGGGTTCAGCCCAGAAGTCAGATTCATTATTGTCTCTGTTCCAATAATCACTATCCCCTCCCCACCCGTAGGCCAGTGTAACCAGGGGCAGCTTCATCAGACTCACATCAAACCTGAACTCACCACCAGAAGTGTTCATGCTCAACTCACTTTCAGGGATGTAACCATAATCAAGAAATACTGCTGCAGTCACATTTTGAATACTCAATCCCAGAATGTTTATTGGTAGCTTTTTAACCAGGGGCATTCTCAGTTCAGTACTGGAATACAAGAGGTCGCCGGCCGCATAATGCCCTACCTGTCCTCTCAAATTATATGATTCAGGTGCGTCAAAAATTCCTGTACTCCTGTACATACGCATGGTCTGGGTCGAGAAGTAGAATGGAGCATGCTCTGAGAATCCCAGTTCATCCTGAACAAGTATTGACCCGCGTTGTCCGGCATATTTTAACCGACTATAAAACACCAGGGGTAATCTGGGAATATCATAGTTCATGAACCCATCCAACCAATACTGGGAGTAGTCATTTTCACCCCAGATTGAAGGAACTGTCATTTCATAGTGTGCCTGGAACCCGGTACCATCCCTGGGCAGGAAATAGATATCTGTATGAGGTCGCTGGGATTTCCAGGTATAGGTAAGCCCCAGCTTTAACTCTTCTGTCATGGGGCTGGTTACCAGGACTCCCGCAATGGGTTGATCATCGGTTTCAAAGGAGTCCGCCCCACGTCTGTATGCCTGAATCTTCACCTGAAGGGCATGGTTGGAGGCCAGCGAATTTCCGGAATTCATGGGCACTTGTATGGTCATGCCGATCCCATTTCGAAATTCCAGAAATCGATAACGATAGGTGTTGTGGTACTGCATCACCAGATTTTGGGCACCAAAAAAATTAACTGCTGGCAAAAACTCTAGATTTGTATAGTTGAAATACCCACCCCAGTCGGAACCATCGTAGGGCAGAACAACCCCACCCTGGATTAAATGTTTGCCCAGTGCATCACTTATACCTGCCATGGCCAACAATCCGGTATCAAAGGGCCAAATCAGCTTGAAGAGTGGCCGAAAAGTTCGGAATGCTTCATAGGGATGAACCTCCTTTTCCAGTACAGCCTCATCATTGAATTCAGGCATCTGGATATCTGGAGCCTTACTCCGCCAGGCACTGAAGGGCACCCTGATGTGTAGACCCAGTTCAGGTGCAACTCTGTCAGGCTCAATCAATCTGATTCTGACCGTATCTACATCATTTAAAGTAGAAGCCACAATCTGGCCGGTCTGAGCTAACAACTGGCGGGAATAAATCCCCTCGGCCACATCTGTCATCTGCACCAGTTTCATGCTATCCAAGTCCACACGGAAAAGATTGGGGGTTGAATTGCGGTATGAGGTAAAAACGATTGCCTTGCCATCTGATGTCCAGACAGGATATAGATCCTCTTCAGGATCATTTGTCACGGTCTGAAATTGGGTTCCATCAATTTGGATGGTGGCAATATTCACATCACCGGATGCATCCTGGATCATAAATGCCAGACGCTTCCCATCGGGAGATAAATTCAGTGATTGTAACTGTACATCACCTTTAAAGTGAGTCAGCTGATTCTGATTCCCTGTAACGATATCATAATAGTAAATCTGTGTGGTCTCTGAGGGGTGGGCTACAAAATATACGCCCCTGCCATCGTCTGAGAAGACCGGATGAAGTGCCCTGATATCTTTTGTAATCCACTCCTTTTTTCCTGCACCCAAATCCAGAAGACGCAAATCATGGATGAGAGAGCCATGACTCCCTCGGTGATATTCTGATACGACAATCTTTTGACCACTTGGAGACCAGGCTGGCTGCCCACTAAAGCGACCGGAGTGTATCTCTTGGACCTTTTTGGTAGAATCGGTATTCACAAGATAGAAGCTATAGTCCCGCATCTGTGAGTTCTGTCTACTAATCACGGCTATCCGTGATGAATCAGGTGCCAAGATCGCTGACTGTATCCGTGAAAAGCCTTTCAGGATGAATGGTTCTCCGACCTCTTCTATAGTTTCCTTTTGCGCCTTATAGCCATAATAGTAGGTATTCATGGCCCTGCGCCATTCCTCATTAAAGTCTTCAAGTGTCTGGCCTGTGGCTGTTTTAAAGGCGGTCTCAAAATCATACCAATAGGGGAGTTTCTTCTGGTCCTGGAGCAGGTACAGCCGATGCTTTGAAATTTTCACCAGGGTGGAATCCCCATATTTCCAGGCCAGATACAGTACTTTTGCGTACCCATCATCATGGGCATCCAGCTTATCCATGGTGTTGCGATAGGTATGAATCTTCATCCGCGAATCACTGCGTCCCACGCGCCACACTTCAGTCATGTATTCTGCCATGCCTTCAATCCACCAGGCAGGGATTGAAGCACCAGCCCAGATACCGGCCCAGGTTCGATGTGCCTGAAACTGAACGACATGTTGAAATTCGTGGGTAATGACCAACTTCAGCCACTTGTCTGATCCACCAAAATTACCGGCTACATCGTTCTGACTGACCCAGATGAAAATCTGATTGCTGGGCATGGCAAAGCCGTTCATAATTTCGTCTTCAGCAGAGAAAACCATGTCGGTTTTACCAAAGTCTTTGACCTGAACCTGATCCATGATAGGCTGATAGGCTTGTTCTGCAATGAGCGCACCTCTGGCAGCAATGTCTTCTAATCCTTGATGGAAATGGATGTTAAAATGTGCAGTTTCCAGGGTTTGCCATTCCAGCTCAGGGTGGGTACGTTGATTCCACATCCACATGTTCTGGGCGGTGAGGGGATGGCCTATAATGACCAAGAATAATATGACAAATCGAATTTTCATTTTGTCAATCTTATACGGACGGAATGCATTCCGTCCGTACCATCACAAAGAAATGCACATCTACAGTAATTTTTTAATGATCTCATCCACAGAAACACCATCGGCTTCTGCGTTAAAATTTGTGAGCACACGGTGTCTGAGTACGGGCAGAGCAACGGCCTGTACATCTTCGATGGAAGGCGTAGGATTGCCATTCATAGCAGCTCTGGTTTTGGCACCAAGAATCAAATATTGTGATGCCCGTGGACCGGCTCCCCATCCCACCCATTTCTTGATAAAATCGGGGGCGACATCTTCATCAGGACGAGTTTTACCCACCAAATCTACTGCATAGTCGATGACGTTGTCTGCCACGGGAACCCGTCGGATTAAATCCTGGTAGTCCATAATAGCCTGGCGATCCAGGACCTTTTCCAACTCAACGGTAGCACCTGATGTAGTCTGACCCACAATTTGACGCTCTTCATCGCGGCTGGGATATTCCACCCGTAGATTAAACATGAACCTATCCAACTGAGCCTCGGGTAATGGGTAGGTACCTTCCTGCTCGATGGGATTCTGAGTAGCGAGTACGAAAAAGGGCTCTTCTAATACGTAGCTTTCCACACCCGCTGTCACCCTGTGCTCCTGCATGGCTTCCAACAGAGCCGCTTGGGTTTTGGGCGGTGTTCGGTTGATTTCATCGGCCAGAACAATATTTGCAAAAACGGGTCCTTTGACAAAACGAAATTCACGCTTGCCTGTGGTATGATCCTCTTCAATGATATCAGTTCCAGTAATATCGGAAGGCATAAGGTCTGGAGTAAACTGGATTCGTGAGAAGCTGAGGTCCAGCACCTCAGCCAGACTTTTGATAAGCAGGGTTTTTGCCAGACCCGGCACACCAACCAACAGGGCATGTCCTCGGGACAGCATGGCGATCACCAGTTGTTCAATTACTGCATCCTGACCCACGATGGCTTTGGATAATTCTTTTTTCAGACCATCAAAAGCCGTTACCATCTCATTCAGTTTTTGTACATCATTACTCATTTGTATTATACATCCTTCGAGTCGTTAAAGAAAACACCTGAAAATAACTACTGTCTAGAAACCCTTCGACAGGCTCAGGGAGACGAGTCAATGGTTTTTAGCCATTTGACTGTCTTGCTGAGGTGTCACGCTGAGCCTGTCGAAGCGCTCGCGAAGCATAATACCACTGATTGACATCAGAACCTATCCTGAGCTTTAAATCACTGGGAAGTTATTTGTCCATGTAGTCAATAAAATAAAAATCCCCCGATTGCTCGAGGGATTTTGAGGTTTGTACTGGAAAGCAGGTTTATGCTTCTGGATAGACGCTAACCTGTTTTCTCGTGCGGTCTTTACGTTCAAAGGTCACAATACCGTCTACCTTTGCAAAAAGCGTATCATCTCCACCGATGCCAACATTCTGGCCGGGGTGGATGGCGGTTCCGCGCTGACGGACGATAATACTGCCGGCGGAAACCCACTCACCGCCGTAGGCTTTTGTGCCCAGGCGCTTTGCATGACTTTCGCGACCGTTTTTGGAGCTACCAACACCTTTTTTATGAGCCATTGTTACTCTCCTTTGTCAGCTTTATCAGCGGCCGGTTTAGCTGCAGCCTTTTTAGCGGCTGGTTTCTTTGCAGCTGTAGTTTTCTTAGCTGCTGGCTTCTTGGCGGCTGTTGCCTTCTTTGCAGCTGGCTTTTTCGCTTCAGTTTTCACGTCGGCGTCAGCTTTAACTGCTTTCTTCTTGGGAGCCGGTTTTGCTGGTGCAATACCTTCTACCTTAATCTGTGTATAACCCTGGCGGTGTCCCTGTTTCTTCTGGTAACCCTTGCGGCGTTTCTTTTTGAAGACGATGATTTTTTTAGCGCGACCATGAGCCACAACTGTTCCATCGATGTCAACATTGGTCAGCTCTGGTGTGCCAACCTCAAGACTTTTACCGTCAGAGTAAGCCAGTACGCGCTCGACATTGACCCTTTTACCAGGTTCAGCATCGAGAGTCGGAACGTTCAGGACCATGCCAGGTTTCACCTTGAACTGTTTCCCTGCAATTTGGATAATTGCGTACATAACTTTATCTCCTTTATTAAAAAGCCAGCGAATATAGACGGCACTTGAGCGCGTGTCAACGGATTATAACGAATGAATTTATAAGATGATCAAACTGCAGGGGAAGACGAACTAGCGATGAGAAGTTGTGATATTTTTTGTTTCAAGTACCCCAGGCATTCCAGAGTAGCTGACTAATATTTCTCAGGAGTACAAACCCCTCATTGTCATCATCCCAGGACTGATCTTTCTGGTTGTTGGTGATGATGCAGAATACATAGTCCCCAGCAGGAGCATTAACCAGAACAACTTCAGACCTTGAAGCGTTTACTGCACCTTGCTTAGATGCAACCTGGACAGTTCTCGGAATGACGGCAAGGGCTTCATCATCCCAGAAAATACGGGTGAGATAACGGTACATCTCCTCACTGGCCTTGGACGACACCGCTTTGTCCTCATAAATCAGCTGTACTAAACCAGCCATTTCCCTGGGAGTGGTTTGTCCCCAGCCAAAAACTTCCCAATCATCTCGCCGGTCTGGCGTCCGTGAATTCATTCGGGTCTGGCTGAAACCTTTTTCATCTAACCATTTATTGATCTCAATCCCGCCACCTGCTAATTCCTGACACCACAAACTGGCATGATTATCACTATAGGTGATCATGAGTGATATGACTTTTTTTAATGAAATGTGAGCGCTGTCTTTGAACGAGCTGAGCATACCTCCAGGAGGATAATTCACAACTTCTGGCAGCCACATCAAGGTAGAATCATAATCCAGATCACCCCCTTCAATGCGATCAAAAAGTGCCAGTAAGATGGGGACTTTCACCATGCTGGCGGTGGGGAAAAGAGAATCAGCCTGAATATTGATTTCCTGTCCAGTGCTCAGGTTCTTTGCGTATACCCCAACCTCACCATGAAAATTGGCTGTGAGCTGTTTCAGGTCTTGTTCAAGAATTTTGCTTCCAGGTGCTGTCCTGGTTGAGACGCAAGATAAAAAACCGACCAACAGACTACCCAAGATCAGGATTCGTGAAAGTTTGAGCATCATGCCAGAAATCTTTCGTTTAGGTCTGAAGTTTATCTGGAGAGGTGAATCAGTTCAATGCCGGCTTCTTTTGCATGGGTCTTGATCCGCTCGTCACGATAGAGCTCTCCGTAAAAAATGCGTTTGATCCCTGAGTTGGCGATGAGCTTAAAGCAATTGTAGCAGGGACTGGCCGTCACGTAAATATCAGCTCCATCGATATTGCCACCGGTTCTAGCGGCCTGTACAATAGCATTTGCCTCGGCATGAACGGTGCGAACACAATGGCCATTGTCCATCTCATGACCCACTTCATCGCAATGGGGCAAGCCACGGATCGATCCATTATAACCAGTGGACAGAATCATTTTATCTCGGACAATGACTGCACCCACAAACTTGCGATCACAGGTTGAACGCGTGGAAACATCCTCAGCGATCTGCATGAAGTAATTGTCCCATGAGGCTCTGTTTTTTACCATCGAAATAATTCCTTTATTACTCAACGATCATTGTTCGCATGGTGCCAACAATGTGTCTTGCGTGATTTTTTAACTTAGGGGTCCACCATTTGCTCAGAGATTCAGATATCGGTTCTTTCAGATAACCAATATCCTGGAGCATGGTCAGCACCATTTGTCCAATGGCCCGGTAATTACCATCAAGAACCTTAACTGCCAAACCATAGACCTGTCCATTAGGCATGGTGAATCCAGCAGCCGAAACAGCTTCAGCACCGCCTTTGGATATAAGCTGACCTGGAAAGTTTTCCATAAGCAGGGTATCAAAGCGACCATTCCCACCCACCAGGTGAGGATGTTGATTCATGGCATCAAAGACCTGTCTGCACTCCACCGTTTCTTTCACACTTATGCGGGCAAATGCCAAGGCTACTTTTGAAAGGGGCAGCTCAAAAACTGGGGCAGAACAACCGTCAACACCCCGATGAATGGTTTCTGAGGAAGTAAATTCCTTCACGATCTCATAGATATAGCGTTGAACTGGGTGCTGAGGATCCAGATAGCTCAAAGGTTCATGCCCCAACTGAATACAGGTGGAGAGCATTCCGGCATGCTTCCCCGAACAATTATTGTGAATCTGCTGAGGTTTAATGCCAACATCCACCAACTGTTGGGCACTTTTCCTGTCTATGGGAGGATGGGAACCACAGGCCAGAATATCCGAACTAATACCAGTCTTGTTAAAAATCTGCTCTACGAGCTCGACATGGATGGGTTCACCGCTGTGCGAGGAGCAAATAACTGCCAGTTCCTCAGGTGTAAACCCAAAATCTTTATAGGCTCCTGACCGAATAACCGCCATGGCCTGCATGGGCTTGGCAGAAGATCGAACATAGGTTGAATAATGGGAATCCCCGTAGGATTTGACAATTTGGCCCGATGCATCGACGATGACACCGTAACCTACATGGAAACTCTCCACATGCCCGGAGCGAGTGACCTGCGTTATTAAGGAGCTCACTGCACCTGAGCTTTGAAATCGCGAATGGCCGTTTCCAGTCCAACAAAAATTGAACGCCCCAGGACCGCACGACCGACAACGATATTTTCCACCGTTTCAATATTTACCAGCGGAACCACGTTCTGAAAGCTGATGCCACCATTCACGGCAACACCAATACCATTTTTCTCAGCAGTACGAGACATCAGGGCGATTTGCTCCTGTGCCTCAGCTTTCCCGGCGAGACTGATATTTTCTGAATAATGGGTGACATTCAGTTCCACCATATCGGCCTGCTGGCGATAGGCTTTTTTTAGCAGAGCCAGTTCGGGTTCCAGGCAGAAAGAAATGAGTTTGCCGGCATCTTTGAGCTGTGGAATAAAAGTTTCCAGGTCTGCACCGTAGTCATCAAACAGGTTCTCTGCTGAAAAGATCACCTGTGAAACAGGCAGGTTGAGCGCCAACTGCAACAATTCTGCCCGGGGCGAAATTCTCAGGGCAAAACGGGTATGCATTGCCGCAGCAATGGTCAGTTCAAGATCCTTTTCAGAGAAGTGAGGGGATCGTCCATCATAAGTAAGGCTGAATCCATCTACACCGGAAAGTCCAGCTATCGTGACAATACCTGGGAGGGTAAGTCCATCCACTTTGAGCAATTGTTGTGCGCTGACAAAGCTGTCCAGATTAAGTTCCATTTGCGCCATAGTATCCTCGAGTTATGCTTTCTTCATATTGATCAATGTGCCAGTTTGGAGGCTGAAACCAGATCAAATCCAGCTTCAGCAAGGGCTGGTAAATATTTTTTCATCGTTTTCAACGTATTGGGGCGACAGTGTCCAATGCCGATTGCTTCCCCATGCTCTTTTGCAAGGCGAGCCAAACGGAATAGCTCCCCAGCAATGGCTTCAGGATCATCCACTTCGTCAAGAAAGACATCACGACTATTGGTCGGGATATAGTGCTCTTTAGCAACGGATTCAGCAACGGAGGCGGCAATGGTGCGGCTATCTATAAAAAACATGGATTGTTCAGAGAGGAAATCACTGACACTGGTCATTACCTTGCGACTTTGAGTACCCCCACTTCCCTGATGGTTATTCATACCGGCGGCACGGGGGACATCCTTGCGAGCTTTTTTCAAGCGACGCAGAATTTCACCGTCACTTAACTCATCTGATAACGCATAATCCGGTTCGCTGGTAGTATTGGTTACCGTGACCATGGGCATGTGAATCAATGTTTGAATGCGTCTGGAGTTAAGGCGTTCGTCCACCTGAGTTGAGTAGGGTCTGCCTGGTATTACGGCAGCAGTAAAGGGCTCCTTCAAAGCCAAAAAGCCATCAATGGTTTCATTCATTGAATACCCAAAATCATCAATGATTATGGCCAACTGGGGCTTCTTGGTAACCTTGGCAATGTCTCCAGGAAGAATGGATGTAGGTGCTGCTTTCTCTATGGGATACTCAAATCTGTAAACCGACCAGATGGTGGAATCAGTACCAATCTGGAATTCCCAATGGTCATCAGCGTCTGCTGTTTGGTTGACCTGATATCCAAAACCACCCAGGGTACTCTCAAGCAACTTCTCAATATCGTTTGAACGAATTTTCTTCTGATCCTTGATATGAAAAGTATGGGTACCCAATCCATCATCACTCAAACGACCCTCAACAAATTCCAGACTGGGAAAACGTCTGACCAGCGTCTGATCCAGGCGAGTGTTCAGCGTAAAATAGCCTTCATAAAATGCCTGCTCAGAAATGACTTCGGGTTCATAAGTGTTGGACGCATTCCACATGACTACCCAGATCACAACCACAATGAAGATCAGTGACAGCAGGAATATTTTCAAAAAGTTACCCCTGTTCGTAAGGGGAGTGACGGAGTCTTTATAATATGTATATCTCATGTTTCTTATTATAGTTTTCTACTGGACCGAGTCCATTGAAAAACGATGGGAGCCCCAGATTGTTTCATCTTTTGTTTCACCCATAATTCAGTTGTTAAAAGGTCAGCCGCATAATGGCTTCACCCGCTTCCATTTCTCCAGTATCCAGGAATCCCAGCTTTTGATAAAAGCCTTGAGGACTTACCTCACCCGGTACATAGCTTAGCAAAAACTCCTGGCTGTTGGGAAGACCCTTTACATATTCTATAACCCGCTCCATGGCCTGAAAGCCATATCCATGCCCTTGATGCTTTGCATCTATCATGAATCGCCAGAGATAATATTCAGGTTTGTTCTCATTTATTTCCAGCATGACAAAGCCGACAGCAGTATCCTCAGCGTAAATCCCTCTGAACCAGGCTTCCGGATGAAAATGAGCCTGGGCAATTGAAATTGCATTTGAGGCAACCAGGCCTGTTTGGTTTTCAGCTACTTTCAGTTTTAATATTTCTCTGTAGTTGGATTTATCCAATTCTATGAGTGTAACCATATGTGCTTGAGCTTCACTCACTTTTTGTCCTTCAATACTGCATTAATCTTGGTTCTGATTAAATCTACAGCCACCAGATTCATCCCACCTTCCGGGATAATTACATCTGCCTGATACTTGTTCGGTTCCACAAATAAATGGTGCATGGGTCGCACGGTTTCCCGGTATTGCTCGATTACCGAGTCTACAGATCGACCTCGCTGGATGATATCTCGCTTCAATCTACGAATAAATCGTATATCTGAGGGTGTATCCACATAGAGTTTCAGATCCATCCGTTCGGTTAGCTCTTTGTAGTACAAGGCCATGATACCTTCAATAATAATGACTGTATGGGGCTCAACCCGGCGGGTTTCCCGGGCTCGATTGTGGGTGGCAAAGTTGTAAATGGGCACGGCGGTTGGCTTCCCGGAACAAAGGTCATCCAGATTTTTCACCAATAATTCTATCTCCAGGGATGAAGGGTGATCAAAGTTGATTTTGGCTCGTTCCTCAACACTGAGGTCAGACAAATCACGATAATAGGAATCCAGGTCCAGACGCACGACCTCACCTGGCCCATATTCCTGGACAATGTTCTTGGCGATGGTGGTTTTACCCGATCCTGTGCCACCTGCTATTCCAATGATAATTGATTTCATAGGACTTCCTAAAAAAGTATGGCTCTAAAAATATACGCAAAGGCAACCCCCAGATAATTGCCAATGGCATATCCAATAATTCCAGTCGTGAGACCAGAAAGGATTACTTCCTTGTTGTTAAGGGCTTTGGCCACCACGGGAACAAAAGGGGGTGAACAAACTGCGGAGACAGATGTGATAAGAAAAGTATCCGTGTCGATTTTCATCAGTTTACAGAAAACTGCATGGAGCAGCATGGTTCCAAAGACGATAAAATTGACAAAAAACATCATGGACCAATTAATATTAACCAGTTGTTCCAGATTGGCCATTGAGCCTACGATAAGACTGAAAGCCAGGATGAAGTACATCCCAAACTGGAAGGTTTTTTCAATATTGCGAATGGGCTTCACAAAGGAGGAGGCTATTCCCAGGGTGGTAATTAATAACATAACCGCTGCCGTTGAATACTCCTCGGGTATCAACTCTGAGGTACCCACACTCACAGCCAGAATGAGAATTGAAATGCCTAGACCACCCAGCAGCCCCTTGACTATCTTCGGTACAAATATTCCCACATAGCTATGAATATTCTCATCGCCATCTCCCATGGGATCACTGATGAGAGAGGATTTAAATTTGGGTAAAAACTTATTGAACACCCGCTGCCCAATACTCATAACAAAAATCAGATAGATAATCCCATTCACGGCATCGTAGGTATGCATCATAATGTATTGAGTCGAGTCCACGTCCAGAGCAGTCTTGATGGCAGCCAGGTTGGGAGTACCTCCGGTGTACAGTCCAATTGCCATTCCTCCAAATTGCCAGGCATTGGCAACGCCATCCTGAACTATCCAGGACCCAACTCCTGCCACCATAATTACCAGAACTGTGGCTCCCAGCATGGAGATAATCGCCTTTCCCGCTGTATGTAGCCAGGCCCGCACATCCAGTGAAAAGAGTAGCAGGGGAAGTGCTACGGCAACTGTGGCGCCGCTCATAGTATCCTGGAGCGCAGCAGCCCCTTCAGGCAAGACGCCAATGTTTCCTAAAATGATTCCAAACAAGTAGGCCAGAATGACCGAACCAATTTTGTTCACCAGTGTGTATTTCTGGCAGAGCCAGAGGATAAGAACCGGACCAAAAAAGTAGATGAGGATTAACAGCGGAGTAGGAATCATAAAAGATTATTCTCTCAGTCTAGGATGTGAGCCATTCCTCTGCTTCTGCTCTATTGTCATAGAAGCGAAAATGATTGCTCTGGTTCATTTCATACATCAATTCTCTGAAGCGTTCATTGGTCTCGGCGTTGGGAGGTAAAAGCACAGCGGCTTTGACCTGGTAATTGGCAAATTTCTGCATGGCTGCCCCGGCCAGGCCACTTCTCAGGTTAAAAAATTCATCTGAAAGGTTATGCTCATCAAGTAGGATCAGGTTGGATTCATGATAATAGCATTGACTGATGAGATCGTTCAACTCCCCTTCTTTGCTAATGCTGAATTCGGTCGCGCACAAATCAATATAGCTTTTATCATTCCTGGTTATCAGGTTAGTTTTCACCCATTCGTTCCTTTTTTGTTATTGCAAGGGATGGCAATATAGTGCAAGTCTTGGTTCTCCAAAATGTTTACAGTTTCTCATGGAGTTCCTTTTCGCCTTGATATCTTGTGCTTATGGAGGAGTTCCTTCATCTTTGAAACTCCCGTGCTTCTCCTCTTGTTTCTGGTAGAGAAAAATCCCACTTTTCAGCATGGCCATCATAAGCAATGCGGCACACCTACCGCACCCAGCCACTTTTGAGCAAGAGACGCTACGCTTCCTGTCTGAATTCAAATACACCGGGGTCATTCCCTCACTTGATCATATCGCTGCAATTTCTCACTATTTCAGCCGCTTGCCGTATGAAAATATCAGCAAGATTATCAAACGAGAGCAACAGCAAGATTCAACGCTATTACGTCTGCCAGATGAAGTAACCGACGACCATTTCGCATGGCATTCAGGCGGGACATGCTTTTCCCTGACCTACTTTCTCACCGGCATTTATTCAATTCTTGGGTACGAAACGCACCCACTCATTTGTCAGCTGAACTGGGGTGAGAACAACCATTCAGCAGTAAAAATACATTTCAATAATGCTCAATACCTGGTTGATCCTGGATACATGATATTCAAACCCATGCCCCTGGTTCGTGAAGTGGCAAGAACCCGCCTTTCTGCTGAAACAGGTGTCGAACTAAATTTTGATTCTGAAGCCGAAATATATTCTATATATACTTTTCGAAAAGGAAACCGCATTCGTCGCTACCAGTTTCTGAGCGAATCGGTCCCTTATGAGAAATTCTCGGAATACTGGAGGGCTTCCTTTGACCTTCCCGGCATGGATGATCTCACACTTACCCGGGTTCAGGGCTCAGAGATGCTCTTTATCCAGGGTGACTTCATCAAAATCACACGACCCGACCATATTGAAAAGATGCGGGAAATTGACCTGGCTGAAAAATTAATCAAGGATCGCTTTGCCATTCCACTGGAGAAGCTGGAGGAAGCGCGATTCTTACTAGCTCAAAGGCACAAACAGGATGAAAGCTGAAAAACCCCAACCTGTAAAATTCTTTATCGGAGCATTATTCTCAGATGAAGATCTGTTGAGTCAGGCTCAGCAGCTATGCATCAAACGCATTGGAGATATTGACTTCCACAGTGAATCATTCCCGTTTGATGAAACCACCTACTATGATGGTGAAATGGGCAGGCCCATCTTCCGCATGTTCTTCAGTTTCCAGGCTTTAATAAACCCTGGTGAATTGGCCAATCTCAAGATCAAGTGCAATGAAATCGAGGAGACCTTAAGTGTATCTGGGGCCCGGAAAGTGAATCTTGATATTGGCTACCTTGACTTTCACAAAATGGTGTTGGCTTCAGCAAAATATAATGGCCAAAAAATCTATCTTGATCACGGTATATACGCTGACCCGACCCTCATTTTTGAACGTGGAAAATTTCACCCTTTTGAGCATACCTTCCCCGACTTTAAGCAGGGAAGCTATACTCCTGTATTTGAGAAACTCCGGAATTGTTACAAGACCCAGTTAAAATCCTGATTCATCCATACCTCACCAGTTTCATAATTTCGATGGCGAGAACTTCATCCTGCGTTAAACAATAACGACTGAATTCTCCACACCAGGAATGTGTGAGGGTACATAATTATCCGCCTGCCAATCATTTTCCCACACGTCACCATTGATCAGATAACGAAAAGCATACTCCTGCTCGATGGCCACATCAACGGTCACATTATAAACACCTGATTTACGATGTGTGAGGGGGGTGGCATTGCTGTCCCAGTTGTTAAAATCTCCAACCAGGGAAACGCTGGCGTTGGTTGGCGCCGCTTCCTTGGGCAATTCAAAAGTTACTTTACAGACGGGTTTTGATTTTAAATATTTCTTTTTTAAACTCATGATTTCTCCTTAGCAATGGTGTTCACCATTGGCTTGTTCTTTAAAAACATACCCCCCAATTGTTTGGAGGGTATGTGCATATTGTTAGAATATTATTAGCGGTGGATCAGGTCTGTGACTCAGTCACCTTCTGTAGCTCACGGGCTCTGGTATAGAATTCGTCCAGTTCCATTTCCTTGATATATACCAGTCCGTGGGCAGCGCGAATTCTAGGATGGCTGTTTTCATACCAGAAATCACGACCCATGACCCGTTTCATATCCTGATGCTGCTGCACTTGAATCTGCTGGGCCAGACCAGAAAAGGTTCCGTTGTACTCATGACTGGGGAACGGCGCATCAACTTGAGACTGGAAACAATAATTGAAGGTTTCCTTCATGATGGCCATTGAGTTTAATGAAACCGGGACAAAAATATTAGCATCTGTGGGCTGGAATTTGAACCAGACATTGCGATAGCCCCAGACTCTCAGCGGTGCATCTGGATATTTCTGTTTGTATAGCCGGATGGCCTCAGCGATGGCCTGCATCACTTTATAGTGGGTATCTGGGCCACTGGCCTCAGGATCCAGAGCCAGGGTCACAACCGTGGGTCGAATTCTTTCCATATATTCCAGTATGGGCTGGACATCACGATCCATGGTTGGATCCTCAGTAAAGATATCACCCTTATAGAATCCAAGGCGAAGATGGTGGACATTCTTCACTGGGGTTCCGTAGTGCCCCCAGACCAGGTCTGCTTCCCACTCTCGGATACGCCCCTTGAGGTTCTGCATGAGGGGGTCATCTTTCTGACCGGGGTAGCGGGTTGCCAGGTACTCAATAAGCTCCAGCATTTTGATGGATAGGGTATCCAAAGTATGATCCGGGTATAGGATCAACAGATTACGAATCAGGCGACGGGATGAACCATTGTTTCTCAGGGTACGACTGTGGTGGGCCACACCATCCAGGTAGGTGTAAATATCCCGTTGGGTACCCATTTCATCATCAGCGTCAAAGTAGCCTTCAGACTTGAGACGTTTGAACTGATCCGTCTCCATATAGGCTAGAGCATTTAGAATCTGATCACGAACAAATTCATTGGTCACTGCATTAAATCCACTGGTCATATAGGCGAAATGATGCTCATTAAGCGGTGTTCTAACCAGATGAACAATATGTGCCAGGTAGCCCAGCATGATATCATCATGATGTGGGGCAGTATGGAAGAATGTTTCATTTTCCAGGGGTGCCAGGCCACGGTTTATTTTTAACTCAAGATCATAAAAGATGCGCCGTTTGATTCCCTCCAGGTCGGAACCACTTCGTTTGAGAGCAGTTGCAGGAACCAGCTTTTCTGAGACCTGCTCAGTGGTAATTTTATCAATTGAAGTTCTCGATCTCATGGAAAGGGTAATCAGGTGTTGATCTACAACATTTTCAGAAACCTTAGTGGCCCGTTCCAGCTCATGTGCCTGGCGTTGATCCAGGAAGACTGAGGCTCCAGAAGTAATGTAGAACCTGGCATTGGGCACAGCGTGTAAGGCAGAGGCTGGATAGAGATTGTTGGCCGCTTCCTGAACGGAGGCTGCCACGATTTTAGCTTTGGCTTCTCCGGCAGCAAAAATAAGGCAGGTCGCATCTGGGTTGTGGGTAATGGTCTGCAAACCGATGGTGATAACCAGCCGTTTCTGAGAAACCTCAATGCCCCCCAGATCGCCGGCTGCTGCAGCCTGCGTTTCAAAATTAGTGGGTGTTAGACGGGTGGTTGAATAGTGATCAGAGCCTCGCACGTTAAAAGCGATATGGCCATCTGGTCCAATACCACCAAGGAAAAAACCGATTCCGCCTTTATTGCGGATCTGGTGTTCATACTCGGTGCAAAATTCGTCCACAGCCTCAATGGCCTGTTTCTGTAATCGCCCCAGGGTGGTGTTGGGTTGAGCAAAACGCAGATTCAGATCCACCACCAGATCAGGGAATATTTCCTCAAAAGATTTACCACCGGGGTACTTGATTTTGCTGGCATCTATAAGTTGTGAACGTGCCTCGCTGATCCCAAATCCATTGATATAGTATTTCTGTACATAATCGTAAAAACTGTTGTGCTGGGTGGGAGAAATAGGGAAGAATTCATCGATCTGAACGAATTGCAGATCCTTCAGGCTGGGTTTCAAGTCGTGCCGAATTCCAACTTCTTCCAGGAAAGCACTGGTTTTTTTCTCTTCCCAGGTTTTGAGATAATGCTCAGCATACCGGATGAAGTATTCAGGTGTTTTACCTGTGGGTAGGGAGATTACTCCCTCAGGATTACTCTGGACCCATTCAAGAAACCTCAGGGCAGTGAGCTGTCCCAACAGCGGGAAATTATTTACCTGGACGACTGGAATTTTTTCGTCTGGATCATAACGGAATTTCAGATTTGAGCGGTTAAGGAAATATGTTTCAACAGGGGTGGGCGGATTGAATTTAATATTTTTCATCATGGTGTCATTATGAGAGGCAAATAGCCATTTTCCAATCATTTTCTATAAATTATTTTCGCATAAATTCTGTATTATCAACAACAGATCATTTTAGTTAATAAAGATTGTTTATTAACCCTTCAATCCTCTGAACAGCATACTCATTGCCAATCGCAAAATTGTATTGTCAATACTTTTAGGCTAAGTTGAATGATATGAAGCAACCTAGAAACGCAGCCATAATTGTTGCCGCCGGTTTTGGCAGCAGGATGGGTGCTGAAATGCCAAAGCAATTCCTCAAGTTGGAAGGCAAAGAGATTTTGTCTTATTCGGTTCAATCATTTTCTGAGCACCCTGCCATTCATGAAGTCATAATTGTTACCTCAACCGAATTTCAGATTGAGGTAGCCAATCGCTACCCCGAGTGTCAGGTCGTCCTGGGGGGCAAAACGAGGCAGGACTCAGTTTTTAACGGACTTCAAGCTTGTGATGACAATACCGGGCTTGTCCTGGTGCATGATGCCGCTCGCCCCCTGGTTCCCAGGCAGGTGATAGGTGCATGTCTGGAAAAGTTGGAACGGTTTGATGGTGTGGCACCTGCGATTACTCCTGTGGATTCAATGATACAAATGGATGACCAAAATTTTGTTAACCTCGATCGCAATGCCCTGAGAATTGTGCAAACACCCCAGTGCTTTCGCAGGCAAATCCTCCTGAAAGCACATGCGACTGGTATGATAGATACTGATGAGGTGGGCCTGGTAAAGCAGGCCATGCCAGAGGCAACCCTGACCTTCATTAAAGGCGCTTCCGAAACCATGAAAATTACCCGACCAGAGGATGTGGATATTGCAACCATCTATCTCCGATCGCGGGCAACTTGACCAACTGAGCACACGTTTCATGAGCCATTCGCTAGACCTGGTATATTCAACAACAAAAGGTTACGCCAGCCTACTCCCCCTCTTCGAAACTATGCAAGATCTCGGGTGGCAGGTTCGTTTAACTCGCGTGCACAGGAATTGCTTCCGGAATCGCAAACTACTCAAATCCATTGGGGACACCATTGTCATTGCCTACGATAAACCGTTGGCTCGGCTTAAAAAGTGTGGCTGGACAGGCGAGTTTATTTATATCGAACACGGTCTCAGTCCCATGAAGTATTACACCTACAAGTATGATTTTTTCCAGAGGGCGGCCCTTTTATTCTATCCGGGAGAAATATTCAAGCGCAAGATGGAAGCCATCAACCCTGACTTTGAGCATGGACTTCTGGGTGGGTATCCCAAAGTGGATGAGTTGGTTGAGATGAAAATCGACCGAGACAGTCTGTGTCAGCAGTTTTCTCTGGACCCGGACAAACCTGTAATTTTGTTTGCACCATCCTGGGGCGGAAAAAAGAATCCCGATGCGGGCATCCACAACGCCAGGCATATGGCAACGCTGAAAAATGTGTTGATTGTCCCCCACTCTGCAGATTATTCACTGGCAAAAAAGTATGGGGCGGTTCGTCCCGGTGAAGGCAATATTAATCAGTTCCTACATCTGGCTGATCTGGTAGTCAGTGATGTGTCCTCGGTGTTGGCAGAGGCGTCTATTTTGGACATACCTGTGGTTCAACTGAAGCTCCCCCATTACCCGGGGTGTTATCCTGAAAAGGAGAAACGAAAAGGTGGAACCTGGATTTCTGCGGACATCCTGACTGAGGAGCAACAGACCGACCGACAATCACATCCCTTTAAAATCCCCTATGTGAATGAGGAATGGATTATGGGCCACACAGCACGGCCGGATGAGTTGCTCGCTGCAATTGCCGATGCCCTGGAACACCCGGATAAGTTCAGAAGTGAGCGCGCCTTTTGGGCTGAGCAAAGTTGCTGGAAAGCGGATGGTAAATCAAGTCTGCGCATTACCCACATGATAGACCAATATCTGGCGCATGGTATCGTCACCCAATTGCAGGATTGACAAACAGTTAAACTTGCGTTTTTTATTTGCTTTACTATATAGTCGTTACCTGCCTGATAATGGCATTTGATAGATACAATTGATTAAATCCACCCCTGAAGTGGAAGAGTAGAGGTAGAGCAGTGAGAGCAATCATTTTAGCAGCCGGAATTGGCTCGCGTCTGGGGAACCCCAAACCAAAACCCCTGACATGTCTTTCAAATGGTGAGCGGATAATGGGCCGACAGGTTAACGCACTCAAGCAGATCATGTCCGTTGATGATATACTGGCTGTCATTGGGTTCAAAAAAGATTTAATCATGGAAGAGTTTGATGAGCTCACCTATGTTTTCAATAATGTTTATGATCGTACAAACACATCAAAGAGCCTTTTGAAAGCACTCAGAAAAGTTAAAAATCATGATGTGATCTGGCTGAATGGTGACGTGGTTTTTGATCCTTCAGTTCTGAGTAGAATTGTTGCTTCAAAAACATCATGCATGGCAGTGAATACGGCATCAGTGGGAGAAGAAGAAGTCAAATATACTGTGGCGGATGATGGTTCAATCAGGGAAGTCTCCAAGATCGTGGAGCACGCGCTTGGAGAATCCGTTGGTATTAATAAAGTGGTGGCAGAAGATATCCCCCTATTTATCGAGATGCTAGATCGCTGCGATGACAATGACTACTTCGAGCGTGGCATCGAGCTGGCGATTGAGCAGGGCCTGAAAATTTATCCAGTTGATGTTTCTGACGTCCTCTGTATTGAAGTTGACTTTACAGAAGATCTGGAAAAAGCAAATCGGGAGCTGGATCAGGCTTGAGTCCTTTTTTTACCAGGGTTATCAGGAGCTTCAACAGATTCAACCTCGACTATATCCTGGCAGGTGAATCACTCATTGGGTTGACCGAGGGCGATGTAATCAAATATGCTCCAAATCTACGTCTGTACATATTCCCAGTAAGTATAGTTAAGCTGGTCCTGCTCGGCATTTCATTAATGTTTCAAGGAATCTTTCTCAAACCCAAATTCATCCAGGGACGTCTGTACTATAAAATCAGGTATCGGCCGAACCTTTTTACAAAAGACTCCACTTTTATCACGCTTACACTTCTGGATCCGAAGGATGGTGGGTATGTGGCTTTTATGGGAGGTCATGACACCTTTTTTAAGGCTGAAGATCTTGCGCCAGGCACTCTGGATTCCATTCAAATAGAAAATGATCCTATCCCAGTACCTGTCAGGCATGAAGAATTTATTGAGAAATATAAAGAAGAACTGCTGGCTGGATTCTATCAAAAGCATGAAGTTGCCTTTGATTCTGATTCAGAGAAAAATGCGGTTCAGTTCATGCATAGAAATGTTGAAATCATGAAATCAGTGGGTATTGAGTTTTGGGTCGAAGGAGGGACTCTGTTAGGGGCACTCCGGGATCAAAAATTGATACCCTGGGATCATGATCTGGATTTCGGCATGAAATTTAAATCTGAAACTCAGATGAAGCAGCTGATCCGCGAGCTGAGACGCCATTTTTATGTCAGCGTCAAATCATTTCAAAAAACAGATACGATTTGGGACCTAGGTAGGTACCGTGTTCTGAAAATCTATCCTCGTAAATATCTACTTTTGCATGAAGCGTTGTGTCTGGATCTCTTTGTTTATTACAAAGGTACCCTTCCAGATTCAGACGAAACCGTTTATAAGTACGTAGTCTGGAATCGAAATGCCTACCATCGCTCTGAATTCCTTGACAACCAGGATTGGCTGAAATTCTACAACAAGGAAGTTCCGGTCCCGGCCAATGCTGAAAAATTTATTGAAGTCAAATATGGTGAAAACTGGCGTACACCTATAAAAGAATGGAATGTGGCTCTGGATGATGGATCCATTTATACGCCAAAAGCTTAAAGTAATGCCTGGATTTTCTATACGTGACCTCCCGCCTCAATTCCATAATCTCATGGACCAATCCATCATCATTATCGGAAACGGTCCCAGTGCAGCTCAGGGATCATTGGGTTCAGTCATAGATGGTTATGATTGCGTCGTCCGCATTAATAATTTTGTGACTTCAGGAATGGAAGCACAAGTTGGTTCTAGAACAGATATATGGGTCAATGGTGCCAACCAGGGATTAAAAAAGCGGTCGGCTATACCGGATAATATCCTGGTGATGATTCCACCAGTGGTTTTGAATCACAAAGGGGATGCCATTCATGCCCGCATTGAAAAGCGCTTGGGAACCACTGATTACACCCTGCTCCCCCTGGAAATCATGTCGCAAATGGAATCTACTTGTGGACTGGAACGACCCACAACTGGATTTTTTGCCATCTATTATTTGCATCTATTAGGATTGGACATCACACTACATGGGTTTGATTTTTTTGTCGGCTCCACCTCCCACTATTTTGACAGTAGTTTCAAACGCTGGTTAAAGGAAAAAGGCATTCTGAAAAAGGGTGGGAAACATGATGTCAGTGGGGAGAAAGCTTTTGTGGAGAACCTGATTCAATCAGGTAAAATTAAACTTTTAGCTAACTGATGAGTTTCGTTTTATGGTCAGGATCACAAGACCGGTCAAGGTAATACTTCCACCAATCACCACATTCCACCCAACACTTTCACCAAACAAGAACCAGGCGAGAATTGATGCCAGAATTGGCTCACCAAAAGGCATTGACCCTACTATTGTGGGTCTGAGATATTTTACTGCATAGCTCATACTGTTATGCCCGATTAGTGTAGGGAGGATAATGAGCCCCAACAGCCAGATGGCGTCCTGCTGCTGAAAACCCAGGCTAACACCACTCACGGTAGTGATAATGACCAGAGTCAAGGCGGCAAAAAGATAGAGCCAGCGCGTGTACATAATATTGGTCAGGCTGCCACGCACGCGCTCCGCAATAATCAGCACAACACTCATGAAAACAGAACTGGCCAATGCCAGGAGATTTCCCCTGGTACTCTCAAGGCCAAATTCCAGACTGGTACCTTGAACAACAATGACACCTGCAATGGCAAGCCATAGTCCAAGCAGGGCTCCCAGAGGCATTTTTCGCTTCAGGACTAACCGCTCATAGGTCAGGGTAAATATGGGAGCCAGCGTCGCAAACAGAGTCGCATTGGCAATGGTTGTGGTCTTTACGGCTGCATAGAAAAAAGTGAAATGCAATGCCAGGAAAATGCCTGCAATTCCAATGGGCAAAAACCTCTTCCGATCAAGTGGTCCTTGTTTTTTAATGGCACCATGCCCCCAAAGGGCTGCGGATGCCCCAGCCATTCTCCAGAAAGCTATTGTAAGCGCTGCCAGCCCAGGAATAAATCGAGCCAGTGGTGCACCGAAGGCTATCCCCATGAGGCCAAAAACGAGGTAAATATAGGTCCGGTTTTTCATTCGCCGAACATAATCCAAGTTTAATGAGAGTAAACACCATCTTTCCAGAGAATCAACCATACCACAGCTTCAAATTGTGGTCTGCCTATGGCTTGCCATATCCTATATTGAGGGATGAAAGTTTTCTGCATCATTCCTGCCAGAGGTGGTTCAAAGGGCGTCCCTCATAAGAATATTTTACCTTTTTTAGATGAACCTCTAATAAGTCATTCAATCCGCTATGCCGAGGATTCAAAATTGGTAGATCGGGTATTTGTATCCACGGATGATGATCAGATTGCGAAGATTTCAGCTACAGCTGGTGCAGGGATCATCCCCAGGCCGGATGACATCTCAGGCGATACAGCGACGACTGAAACAGCTATCAGTCATGCTATTGAATGGTGGAAAATCCGGGGTGAATCACCTGATGTAATAGTGCTGCTACAAGCCACCAGTCCTTTGCGACCTTCAGGATCACTGGATCAGGCACTGGAATCATTTCAATCAAACGGCTATGATTCACTCCTCAGCATTTCGCCCACACATCGCTTTTTCTGGAGGATTGAGGGTGATTCAACCAGGGCTGAATATGATTATATGAATCGGCCACGCAGACAGGACATGACCGAGTCAGACATCCGTTATGTGGAAAATGGGTCAGTTTACATTTTCACGCACAAGCACTTTGTTGAAACTGAAAATCGGCTGGGTGGGAAAATCGGTCGAATTATTTTTCCAGAAGAATACAGCCTTGAAATTGACACCCCAATGGATTTTAAGCTTCTAGAAGACCTGGCCACAAAACTTGCTGAATAAGTTCACCCATTTTCATATAAAAACGCTCATACCCGGATCATTCATCCATCTGTGGTGGAGTTTTTTCTATCTGTTACTCCTACAAGCTTTCTGGCGCTTTGGGTTTATGATGTATCAGGTTCGGGAACTGGATTCTGCCAACTCGGTACTTTATCTGCAATCCTTTTTGGTGGCCTTAAGGCTGGATGCAGTCATTGCTGCCTTCTTGCTGTTACCTATCTTGCTCACAATTTTTTGGTCACACCTGGTGTTGCGTGAAGCACTATATTCAAAGGTTCTACAGTTGTATTTGAGCCTGGCGACCATTTTTATTTCCAGCCTCTCGATGATTGATATTTTCTTCTATGAGGAGTTCAATACACACCTGAACATTTTACTGCTGCAGGACAATGTCTTCAGGATAGAGAGCATCAAGTTTCTCTGGTATGAATACCCAATTATTCTCATCGTTATATCCACAACTCTGGTCACATGGCTGGGGCACCATGCCTATAAGCTTATTGGCCAAAGGATTTCCCCAAAGGTTTCCAAATGGCCAGTCTGGATATCAGCCTGGGTGCTTTCCATGATTTTTACCCTTCTCGCAATTCGGGGTGGCTGGCAAAATCGCCCCATAGACTGGGGTTACGCTATGTTTTCGGATGACAATGCTGCCAATCAGATTGCTCTGAACGGCATCTTTCTCCTGGGTAGGTCAGCTATCGAACTATCCTCGGAGAAAAACCTGCGCAACAATCTTCATTTCGTATCCAATGAAAAAGCGCTTCAAAGCACTCGAGATCTGATACTGGGCACGAATGAGGTCTTTGTTGATGACCATTCCCTGTCCCGGAAATTGCTAAACCCCAAGACTATCAAGCCCAATATCGTCCTTGTAATTCTGGAATCCCATGTGGGTTCATATTGTGGATATATCAATCCTGAAGAAAAAGGGGTCACACCTGTGCTCGACAGTCTGGCTAACCAAGGGATCGGATTCACGCATTGCATTTCTAATGGTCAAAGATCAGCATTCGGAATCAGTTCTATTCTTATGTCCTGGCCAGTTCTGCCTGGGTTGCCCTTGATTTCCCAGATAGAAGCGACGCGTGAAGTTCCTTGTATTGCTGCTAGTCTGAAGGAAATCGGTTACCGGAATATCTTTCTATATGGTGGAGACAGTCAGTTTGACAACATGCAGGGTTTTGCCAAGACCAATGGTTATGACCAGGTCATCGATCAAAAAGATTTGCCCGCTCATCCAGGTACCATGTGGGGAATATTCGATCACTATTTGTTTGATTATGCCAAAGGATTATTGGATAAGGCGACGGAACCACTGCAATTGACCATGTTCACAACTTCCAATCATCAGCCATGGGAGTTTCCAGACGCCTATAGCGACAGAATACCTGATTTTCCAAAGGCTACTTTTCGCCAAGGGAATGTACATAAAACCATGCGTTATGTAGATCTTGTTATAGGGGAGTTCATGGAGTCTGCCAGCTCGGCACCCTGGTTTGACAATACCATCTTTGTCTTTGTTTCAGATCATGGTCTCACCGTATATCGTGAACAATTTGAAGATCTGCGAAATGGCTCTATTCCTCTGGTGATTTATGCTCCCGGAATACTAACCGAACCTCGTCGCATTGATACTCCAGTAAGTCAGGCTGATATTATGCCGACCTTAATGGGTATGATTGGCTACCCTAATGAATTTGTGGCCATGGGTCGCGATGCATTGAATAGCGATGGAGCCTTTGCTTCTCGCATCACCAATGATTATATGCTCTGGCTGGATAAAGATATGCTGTACTCTGAAATACTTGGGCAATCCTCAGGTCTGGTGAAAATTAGCAACTTTCATGAGATGCATGTCTCAGATGTGCCAGCAAGTGATTCTGCTTATGCCCGTATCCAAAACCAGTACCATGCCTATATTCAGACAGCATTTACTCAATTTAAGGCATTGGGACATTGATACGCCTGCAACCGCGCTTATACATCTGCGCATCATATTAGCCTTTCATTTTTTTTAACCAGACAGGCATATCTATACTATTTTAACAACCGAAATATTTAAATGAAATTAGAAGCGAAACGAGGCAGCTTTGTCCACAATCACATTAAAGAGTAAAACAATTGGAACGGGGAACCCCGCTTATATAATTGCAGAAATTGGCATTAACCACCAGGGTGATGTTTCCATTGCCAAAAGACTTATCCATGAAGCGGCATCTTCAGGAGCCGATGCCGTGAAATTCCAGAAACGCAGTATTGAACGCATTCTTACTACTGAGGGTCTGGAGATGCCCTATGAGAACAGAAACTCATTTGGCAAGACCTATGGAGAGCACAAGCGTGCACTGGAACTTTCTGAGGATGACTATCATGAGCTTTTTGCATTTGCCCAGGAAGAGGGGGTCGACTTTATCGCATCAGGTTGGGATGAAGAGAGCATCGACTTTCTGGACGCATTGGGTGTTCCATTTTTCAAAATGGCTTCCGCTGACTTGACAAACATTCCGCTTCTGGTTCATACGGCCGAAAAAGAGAAACCCATGGTGCTCTCAACGGGTATGGCAGATATGGAAATGGTGAGCACCGCCGTTGAGGCAATCATGCCGTTCAATGTAGAGCTGGGAGTTCTCCAGTGTACCTCAACTTACCCCTCTATATTTGAAGAGATCAATCTTGAAGTGCTAAATACTTACAAGACTTCCTTTCCTGATGCAGTTGTCGGGTATTCCGGGCATGAGCTGGGGATTGCAATTACGGAGGCAGCCGTAGCTCTAGGTGCCAAAATTGTAGAACGCCATTTCACGCTTGATAGAACCATGAAGGGTGGTGATCATGCCGCTTCTCTTGAGCCGGGTGGGTTTGGAAAATTGGTTCGGGATATAAGACATATTGAAGCCGCCATCGGTATTGGTACAAAGCAGTTGCAGGACTCGGAAGCTCCCGTCTTTAAGAAGCTGGCAAAGAGTGTAGTCTCTTTAATTGACATTGCTGAGGGAACTGTACTAAGCCGAGAGATGTTGACTACCAAGGGTCCAGGCTCAGGTATCTCTCCAGCACGTATGGATGAAATTATTGGAAAATCTGTAAAACATAATATTGCTGCTGATGTGGTAATGAATGATGAAGATATTGTCTGGTAGACTAGCAAATAATTTAAGGATTCGATATGATCACTGATGCACTGGTAGCCAAGGCTCGTAAGATAAAACTTGTTGTAACAGATATTGATGGTGTTTGGACTGATGCAAAAATGTATTACGGCCCAGAGGGTGAAATCATGAAGTCCTTCAGCACTTATGATGGTATGGCAGTTTATCTACTGGACAAAGCAGGGATTCCCACAGCTATAATTACTGGCGAAAATTCAAAGGCAGTTGCTGCAAGAGCAGCGAAGCTAAACATTAAAGATGTATTTCTTGGGATCCATGACAAGCTTAAAGTTCTTGAAACTTTACTTGAGTCATATAAACTCAAACCGGAAGAGGTTGCGTACATAGGCGATGACATTAATGATTATGAAGTCATTCAGGTGGCAGGCTTAACAGCCTCCCCTTCCAGCAGTCCCGCCTTTCATATCTTAAAACCAGATATTCTGCTTCAGCGGGTTGGTGGCGATGGAGCTTTCCGTGAATTTGCTGATATAATTCTCGCCTCTCAGCAATGAGCTTCTTAGCATACACTCTTTACAACATAGTTTTATCTATAGCACTCCCTTTTCTATGGGTGGCTGCATACTTTAATGAAAAACTTGGCAGCAGTGTCACTGGCCAACGGAACCTAAAACAATCACTGTTAAAGTTTAATCATATAGTAAATGCTAACCCTAAGCCTGTTGTTTGGTTGCACGCAGCATCGGCAGGTGAGTTTGAGCAAATAGTCCCGTTATTGAATCGACTTCAGAGTCTTGATGTTTATGTTTTCCAGACCTTTACTTCTGCAACCATCTTTAATAAGGTATCTTTTGATAAAAGATTTGATGGTGTAAGCTTCCTGCCCTGGGATACATACCCTCGCGTTAACCGCTTTATTAAGGTTTTACAGCCCACGCTATTTATAAATACCCGCCATGATATCTGGCCTAATCTTCTCTTAGCACTCAAACGGAATGGCATCCGGAATATTCTCGTTAACGCCAATCTTTACGAGGATTCAAAACGACTACTCCCCCTTGTGAAACAGATTAATCAGGCGATTTTCAATAATATTACTCATATCTATACAGGGTCAGCTTCACTTAAATCGCTGCTTAATTCACTATATGATGGCAAAATTGAAGTCGTAGGTGACTCACGGTTCGATCAAGTCTATGAACGGACTAAAACCAATGATTCGGATTTGATTTCGGCTGAGATAATTTCTGACCGCATGGTCATTGTTTATGGGTCAGCAATTGAGTCTGACTTAGGTATTATAACGAATGCTATCGCTAAGGCCCTACCCAATAAGGAGTATTTACATGTAATCGTCCCTCATGAAATCATGGAACGTGATTTGATTCCTTGGGAAGTTGAATTTTTCAGACATCATATAAAGACAATTCGGAAAACTGAGCTGAAGGAGTACGCAAACGAGTCTGTGATCATTTGGAACGGTATAGGTCAACTCGCAGACCTCTATAAATACGCTCACCTGGCATTTATTGGTGCCGGCTTTGGCGCTGGCGTCCACTCGGTCACTGAAGCTTCCATTTACAATGTGCCAGCTGCGCACGGTCCTAAATATGACATCCTGGCTGAAGCTATTGAGCTAGTAGATGAACAATTATCAACAGTGATTCATACCGCTGATGAGCTTGCCACATTCCTTTCAAAACCAGATGATGAGGTTCAAGAGCTTTCAATGAAAATTGAAGCTTTTGTTAGTGCACGAATTGGCGCCACTGATAGAATTATTCAAAGCGAGTTTCCCCTGTCGTAGACCTTTCAGCCCCTATTCATTTTCTCTCACAACTATGATGTTGTTGCTTTACTCAACAATAAAATAATAACTCACCCTTTCGCCGAAATCAGCAGGGAATACTACTAACGTATCTCCTGCACCCGACTCTAGCTGTATGTTTCCCTTATTACCCACAAGTTCAGGTTTACTATTTCTATTCCACCAGTGTCTTGATATCCCATCCTGCAAGTCATCCTCGAATAGAAACTTAAAACATCCTTTGGGAAGATCTACCTCAAAATGATAATCTGTACTATCTTTAAACTCATCCTCATACAACCAGACCACCCCGTTTGCATCATAAATGTAGCAGTGGTTTTCTCTTGCTCTATCCGGTGAATTGGTAGTTAAGGCAATCACCACTTCACTTGGAAAGACAGCTGGCTTCTCATAAAAAGAAACTTGTTTATTATTCCCTGCATACTCATCTCTAGAGTTCTTTCCCACAATTATCTCCACTGTAAATGCTTCGGAATTTTTCAGGGCTTTGGGATTGAGTGCAGGCAATGTTACAATTTCGGTTTCTAAAAACTTCAATTTTCCTGCCCAGTGATGTCTTTTTTGCCTGGTCCCTTTAATTCCGTACCTAAAACTCAGCTGTGTTAAAGGATGACTGCCTGTGTTCTGTATGATGATTTTTGGAACACCACATCCTGGATTGTCCCTTGAATGTTTATCTTCAGTCGTAGGATTCAATATCTCTACGATACTAGCATCGTATTCAAAATTTGGCTTTCCATAGCTGAAAAGTTGGTGACTCATTCTAAACGTACCCTCTTTTTCACCATTCTCCTGATAGAATTCTATTCCATAGTCAATTAGCACTGTATCGCCAGGTGATACACTTGATGTAATTTCAAATTCATATTCATCTACTATTGTTCCTGGACACCATCCAGCTCTGTCGAAGGGCCATGTCCCGCCCTGAGGATAGATTGGGTTGTCACCACAATCTGTCCACACATTCCATCTGAATGCTTCCCATTTGTTTATGTAATAGCTGTGCGTTTTACTATCCCATTCGCAACAGTTACGTGGCCCTGCATGACCATGCCCTGATATTATGGCCTTTAAACTGTATGCTTTTGCTTCAGCTGATAAAACTATTTCCTTCTCTTTAAGTAAACTATCAGTTGCAAGGAGCTCATACTTATAATCCCCATATGGATAAATATTAGCTACCGACAGCACATCCCTTGCTGGCCTCCCTTTTATAAATAAAAACTCAAGGTTTAACAATTCCTGATTATTTCCACTTGTCAGGTTTCGCTTACCAACGAGTAGGGGGGCGTACTCTGTAATGTCATAGAACCATTTCCAACCGTCCTCACCCCCTAACTTCAGCCGCTTCCCATAGGGTGTTACAAAACTTCCCAATGTGAAAAGTTCAGAAGTGTCGCCCCTTGGTATTTCTATCAAAGTATTCCAGATATAATCCCATTCCCCACATGGATATTTATCCCCTGCCGTTGCTGAATCACATTTCAAAGTCTGAATCATAAGAATTTGCCGCCAGGTTGTTCCATCCTCTGGAAAATCTACCATGACATTGTATTGAGCATTCCACCCCTCAGGGCTTGCGTCCTGGAAGGTCACAGGGTTAAGACGAAGTGTATCGCCAGACCAAGTTTGACTATTTATACCCACAGTTATGAGCAGTAGTATTACCACGCTCTGAAACCATTCATTGGGCTTTCTAAAGTTCTTCATCCATCCCTCATTTTGCATTAATTCAGTCATAGCTTATTCATTGCTCACGAGGATGAAAGACAAAAAAACCGCCGCTTCTATTTCCCGTGGAGTTTCAAGGTAATAGAAGGGCGGTTTAAAGTTACACCGCTAAGCTGTTGTTGTCTTAGTTTAAGGCAGCAACAACCTCAGCATAGTTGGGTTCATCTGAAATCACAGGAACCTGCTGTGTGTATTCAACTTTTCCTGAGGCATCGACTATAATAACTACTCTGGAAAGAAAGCCCTTCATGGGGCCATCAATTACCTGTAAACCATAATCTTTACCAAACTGTCCACTCTCAAAGTCAGAGAGGGTCACCACGTTTTCCAAGCCCTCTGCACCACAAAAACGTGACTGTGCAAAAGGTGTATCCCGCGAGATACAAAGCACTTTTGTGTCGGGGAGTTTTCCTGCCAGTTCATTGAAGTATCTGACTGAAGCAGCACAAGTTCCTGTATCCAGACTGGGAAAAATATTCAGCACCAGACGTGAACCTTCATATTCCTTCATAGAAACGCGTGACAAATCCTTTGCCACTAATTCAAAGTTATTTGCTTGAGAGCCAACTGCCGGCAGGTCACCCGATGTGTGAATGGGGTTGCCTCTGAGTGTTATAGTTGCCATTATATCGTCCTTTTCATAATCTTGTTCATTGTTTGATCCCCCGGGGGATTTATTGTCACCATCAATTTAACCCGTGATGAGACTAATTCGCATATAGATTTTAAAGAACTGCTAATTATCTGCCTGCACGAGGGGCGGACCGGTGACGTCTTGGGCGACCACCGCCTCCACCTCCAGATCTTCCAGAACCCGGTGCCTTTTTTCGAAGACCATAAGGTACAGCTGCATCTTTGGCTGGTACCTCAGGTTTATAATTCACAAAAGGATGCTCAGCAATGATTTTGATTTTCTGTTTGATTAATTTCTCAATATCCCTGAGATAAGCTTTTTCTTCATCATCACAGAATGAGATTGCTATACCACTGGCGCCCGCCCGACCTGTTCTACCAATGCGATGAACGTAAGTCTCTGAAATATTGGGAAGATCGTAGTTCACCACATGGGATAAATCATCAACATCAATACCACGAGCGGCTATATCTGTTGCCACCAGAACTTTGGTTTCACCACTTTTGAAATTCCCCAAAGCCCGTTGACGTGCACCTTGTGACTTGTTGCTATGAATGGCTTCCGCAGCAATTTTTGCCCTACCAAGTAGTTTTACTATTTTGTTAGCACCATGTTTGGTCCTGGAAAACACCAAAACAGAATTCATTGCTTGTGTGTTAAGTAAATGTATGAGGAGTTTTGTTTTTCCCGGTTTGCTGACAAAATAAACTACCTGCTCCACCTTTTCAGCAGTAGTCTGGTCTGGCGTGACAGATACCTTCTCTGGATTACCCAGAATCTTTCTGGATAGTGCAACTATATCTGGGGGCATGGTGGCAGAAAAGAACAAGGATTGTCGTTGAGCCGGTAGTTTGGCTATAATCTTTTTTATGTCATGGATGAAACCCATATCCAGCATTCTATCTGCCTCATCCAGAACTGAATACTTGACATCCGCCAATGAGATAAATCCTTGTTGCATCAAATCGAGCAACCGTCCAGGTGTGGCGACCAGAACGTCAACACCTCTATTGAGAATTTTGGTTTGTGCCCCCTGTTTTACCCCGCCAAAGATAACCGTGTTTCTGATACCTGTATGTTTGCCGTAGACACTAAAACTCTCACCAATTTGAATGGCCAGTTCACGTGTGGGGGTTACGATCAATGCCTTTATTTTTCGTTTACCCTTTGCCTGGGTCTGTTTCTGATACAGAAGTTGAAGAATTGGTAACGCAAAGGCGGCTGTTTTACCAGTCCCGGTTTGAGCACATCCCAGAAGGTCTTTACCCCTGAGTAAAATAGGTATGGATTGCTCCTGAATCGGAGTGGGGTGAGTATAACCCTCTGAATCCAATGCCTTGAGAATTGGGTCGATTACCCCTAACTGTAGGAAGGTCATATCAGATCATCACTTCTTGCGACTACGACGAGCACTGGTGCCACTCTTTTTACTACGCTTGTTTCGGCGGCCACTCTGGCTCATGCCATACTCTTTTTGCTTGGAGAATTTTTCCTTTTTCCGGGGCAATGGCGTGGGTTTATCCGTGGAAATCTCCAATTGGACTTTAACGCCTTCATGTTCAGAACCATTCAAATTGTCCACCAGCCTATCCACAACGCCCTGTTCGATATCAAAGAAGGAGAACTTCTTCATTATTTCGATGGCTCCCACATCGGCTTCATTTGAATTCAACGTCTTGTTGATCAACCCAATCAATCTTGTTGGCGTAAGATCATTTTTCATTCCCAGATTGATAAAAAGTCTTTTGTGTACTGGTCTTCTCCGTGCACTGCGACTATCCTGGCGATCTCTGGCGGGCTTTTCACCTCGTTTTGATCGATCTCTGCGTCCAGGTCTCTCGCCCCTCAGCGGTTTATCACCAACTGAAACATTGATATCCTGGGCGTGTTTATAATAGGCCAGGAAGCGATTGAATTCAGCAGATACAAAATGCTTTATTAGCTCTTCCCGACTCAGCCATTCCAGCTTCTCATAGATGGCAGGCATAAAGGGTTCGATCTGTTTGTTGTCGACCTGAATCTTCTCAATTTTATCGATGAGGGAGTAGAGCTGTTTTGTACAAATGTCTTTCCCTGTTGGAACCAGTTCCTTGGTGAATTTTAATTTAAACTTACCCTCGATGGATCTTATTTTCCCCAGTTCCCGGGTATGAATGATGGCAATTGATGTTCCGCTTTTCCCAGCCCGACCTGTGCGTCCACTACGGTGAATGTATACTTCAGAATCATCTGGAAGATTGTAGTTCACCACATGGGTGAGATCATTGATATCCAGACCACGGGCAGCAACATCAGTAGCTACCAGGATTTGCAGCTTTCTTGATCGAAACCTGCCCATGACCTCATCACGCTGAGCCTGGGACAGCTCCCCGTGAAGTGCATCGGCATTGTATCCGTCATGCATAAATTTGTGAGCAGTATCCTTGGTCTCCTGACGTGTACGACAGAAAACCAGACCGTATATGTTTGGATTTGAGTCTGCAATCCGTTTAAGTACTTCATATCTGTTTTTGGCCTGGACCATGTAGTAGATATGCTTCACATTATCAGCACCAGAATTCATTCTGGCAGCTGCAATCTCTAATGGGTCCCGCATGTATTGTTTGGTCATGCGCAGGATTTCTTTTGACATGGTGGCCGAAAAAAGGAGGGTCTGTTTTGTCGGTAATGTTTCGGAAAGGATGGCATCCAGGTCTTCCTTGAATCCCATGTTCAACATTTCATCTGCTTCATCTAAAACAACACGTTCAACATTACCCAGTAGCAGCCGTTTACGTCTGATTAGGTCCTTGGCCCGACCCGGTGTAGCCACCACAATCTGAGCTGCTTTTCGCAGCTCCCTGATCTGAGTATCGCTACTGGCCCCACCATATACAGCAACAACGCCAATCTGCTTCAGGTTCTTTGAAAAACTCTTGAGGTCTTTGGTGATCTGAATGCATAACTCTCGTGTGGGACAAAGTATTAAGGTCTGGGTGCGTTTATCTTCAGGTTTGGTTAAATGTATGGCCGGCAAACCAAAGGCTCCGGTCTTGCCTGTGCCTGTTTGGGCAAAAGCAACCAAATCCTGAGTAGAAGTTAATAAGTGAGGAATTGATTTAGCCTGGATGGGTGTGGGAGTCTCAAAACCAAGTTCTTGGGTAGCTTGAAGAATCTCATCATTCAGGCCAAGTTCAGCAAAGGTGTTCATTTTAAATTTTTGATCCAATAATTTCTTAATATGTTCTTATTTTCATTTCATTTAGTATAAACGAGATCACCCCTGCTGCTCATACATATCTGAAAATGAGAGCAAATCTGTAATTTTAGCAATAAATGGCTACTGGTAAGGCTTTCCGGATGGGAATTGTTGCAGGCTTAAAAAGAAGTTATTGACTTCAGACCCAAATTGATCATCGCAATGACTTCAATTCGCAGAATTATGTGAGGCGACCCCAGGCAGAGATCTACCCCTATTTCATGTCAACGCTAGCAAGATTTCTCAGGGGGATTTACGGGCTGTCTCCAATGCTTTTTCTGCCAATTGCCCCATTATCTCGAATCCAGCGGCATTTGGATGAACACCGTCATAGGTATATTTTTCTTTGAGACCTTTCTGCTTATCTGCCATTGATGTGAAGTAATCCAGGTATATAATATTACTCCTGTCAGCATAATCCTTGAGCATGGAATTTAGTTTAAATATTTGTTCTGCCGGCTGTAGTTCAGGCTTCCAATGATATTGAAAAGCCGGTAAAACAGAGGCCAGAACGACCTTGATTTCATTGGCCCTTGCAAGTTCACACATTGAGACGATGTTGCCCTTGATTTCATCCAATGTCATGGGTCCCGTATTCCCAGCAATGTCGTTGGTCCCTGCCAGAACAACCACAATATCAGGATTTAGATCAATCACATCCTGTCTAAATCTCACCAGCATCTGTGGCGTTGTCTGGCCACTAATACCGCGACAGATATAGCTCGGTGGTGCAAAAAACTCAGGACGAAAATCAGGCCAGACCTGAGTGATGGAGTTTCCCATAAAAACCACGCGTTCCTCACCAGCTTTTCGGGGAGTCAATTCGAGGTTGGCTTTTCTGTAGCGTTCAAGGTTGGCCCAATCCTGACCAACAACCAAACTCGCAGTAAAAACGAATATGATGATGATTGATGTGAAACGATTCATACGAGGCCTCCGTTGCTTAATGTTTGGATGGTTGAGTCTATGAAAGTGATGAGTTGCCACCCATTATCTTGCGGCCGCTAATCATATCAATCACTTGAAGCCCTGCCTGCATGGAGGGCCAAATTCCGTGACTGAATTTTGGCAGAAAAAGACCTTTTAAGGGTGTTCTGGTTGGCAACCGATTTTTACCAAAATTTGATGGCAGTGGCAACATATCATAATTTGAGCCAGTTGGCGAACCAAGATATCTGGAATAGGTAGCCGGACTGGATACATCCATGAAGGTGATATGCTTGTGCAAATTGGGAATCATATATTCCTCAACCTTCTTGATATAGAATGCTGCTATTCGTTCTTTTTCAGCCATATACTTGTCATAATCTGACTCTCGCAATTCCGTCCAGCCTTGAATGGGGACTGGAACTACATGAATGATGAGATTGGCTTTTCCCCTGGTTTGCACTGCAGGTGAAATTGTGGCAAGATGAAAACAATCATCGCTCATCAAGAGCTCGCCTTGCTCCCAGGATTGAAACATTTTCTCATGAGCCTCATGACCCGTGGTGAGCACATTGTAGCCACAGTCATATCCCAAAGCCTCAAGATCCAACCCCGCATCCAGTCCAAGGTGGATAGCCAGGGCTGATGGAGACATATCCGCATGCTCTGCCTTTTGCGCGTATTTTCGATTGATTAGATATAGCTCATCATATCCCAACAGTTGACCAAAGGTAATCTGGGTATCTGCAGTAGAAATTACATGGTCAGCTCTTATTATGGTACCATCATCAAGCTGAACACCGACTGCTTGTCCCTTATCAGCAAGGATTTTCGTTACTCTGGTATTCATTCGGATTTCACCACCATTGGTCTGAAATACCCTTTTCAATTCATGGGGGAATTGAATAAAACTTTGCTTTGGGCGATAACTCCCCCTAAGCGTTGTGATCATGGCGCAGGCAGTGAGAAGCGATGCACATCGACCTCCAGCCAGACCACTAAAGGAGGAGAAGGTATCCAGAACTTCGAATAGTTCAGGGTTTTTGAAGCCAAAACGGTTCAGAAATTGATGATAATTTTTGTTTGAGTTAGCCAGGATCTTTTTGCAGTGAAATAGTATGCTAAATAGTTCATGAAACCGGGGTTCAGTTTTTAAATATCTGAGTTCATCATGCATTTCTGAACAATAAGTAAAAAAGGATTTAATACCACCCTTGTCAGAAGGGAAAAGCCTAATCAGGTCTTCTTCAAAGGAGGTTTTATCTGCAGCAATGGGAAAGATTTTAGCAGTTTTTTTTGTGGGGTCAGCTAAAAATAACCGGGCATATGCCTGCCTGAACTTTGTAAGCTCAATATCCAGTTCAAAAAAATCTAAAATATCGGATACATCTGGAATAATCTGCACAGTATCAAAGCGATATCCTTTTCGAGCAAAACTGGCAACACAGCCACCTACTACTGGTTGCTTCTCTAAAATTAAAACTGGTTTCTCAACTGGGTTATATACTTTTGTCCAGGCTAGCCCCGTGCTAAGCCCCGTCATACCACCACCTATGATGATGGCACTATATTTCTGTTCCCCATTCATAACCCTTATTCCACAGGAGGTATTCCATTTTTTATTGTCTCTATAAGTTGTGAGGTAAAGCGCGTGGCGGGAGCACCATCCACCACATCATGATCAAAGGAAATGGTTAGACAGAGAAACTCTCTACTTTGATATTCACCGTCAATCTCCACAACCCTATTGCTGATACTGCCAACAGTTAGCAGAACTGTGGGGCTTCCATGGGGAATAAGCCACATTCCCTGCTCAGCAAACATGCCTGTAGCTGTCACACCTATTTTTCCATAGCGTTTAGCCATGGAAATATTTTTATCTGCCACCTTTACGAAGAGACGCAATAGAAATCCGGGAATAAGTTTTATCCAAGCCGACCCTGATAGACCACCCAGATCATCCGATTGCTGTTTCTGAGCGTGTCTGATTTCGTTTTGAATTGTTTTAAGGTCTTTTGTCTGGGCTGCCTGAATTGCCACTGGCTCAGGAACTTTTTCACCCTTTAACTCCCGCTCAACCAATACACTGACAACAACATTATCCAACTGAATCAGATTGCCAGATTTTACGAAGGCGTTCAGGTGCTGATGATCCTCGATGGTTTGGACCAGACAGTGGACAATGTAGGCAGTTAGGGATGTTTTCTCTCCAGTTTCCTCAAATTCATTTTTGAATTGTTGACGGGGTCCGGAAATATCTACTTCCGTAATGCTGTGGAAGGTGTTTTTCTGGCTGGTCACTGAAGCGGACGCTATCACCGCTTTCCGCTCAAAGCTTAATTTTTGTTTCTTGTAGCCTCTACTCCTCATCAAAATACGCCTGTATAACTTCCATGCTTCTCTCGGGCTGCTCACCAAACATGGTGTGTCCTGCGTTTTCAATGACTACCATTTCAGCATTTGGGAAGTGCTTAATATGATCCCGCTGAAATTCTTCACCGATGATCTGGCTACATTCACCCACAACAAACAAAACTTTATTGCGATAGTTTTCCAGTCCTGAGATCAAATCAATTTCCACCTCTCCATCTTCCTTCAGCGCCTGACCCTGGATGGTCATGGAGGATAGAGCACTCAAGCGCCAGATAGGCATATAGCCATTCTTAGGATCCTGGTCACAAAAATATCGAGTCATTGGATTGCCTTCGAAATCCAGCATGGGAATCTTTCCAAAAATGTAATCACCAAAAGCCTGTTCATCAGTATTGGAAAGGTGCATGGCTTGAAACGCAATACGAACCATAGCTTTCATGGCCTTCCAATCAGGATCTATTTTAAAATTTTCCACATAGCGATTGCCCTGTTCGCTGGTAAGCATTCCAGGCTCAGCCAATACAACTTTATGCACTCTCTCAGGATACTGTGCAATGTATCCTGATGCCAGCATGGCTCCCCATGAATGCCCAATCAGACTTACCTGTCTGTCCGGGGCATAATAGTCAATGATATCAGCCAGATCAGTAAGGCAGATTTCCAATGAATGTTGTGACACATCAACCCGAGGTGATAGACCCGTTCCTCGTTGATCGTAGAACACCAGAAAGTACTTTTCTGAAAGTGGCTTCAGAGGGAGCAGATAGCGAAAATCATTTCCAGGTCCACCATGAATGATGATGACCACGTCATTAGTATCGCTGCCAAATGTCTCTGCATGAAAAGTTGTATTGTTAATCTGTATATGTGGGATGGTAGGATCATCAGCAACCGTAAGCGCTACAGTATAATCTCCCGATGTAGAAGTGTACATCCATGCGGATGACGCCAATAATAACAGTATGATTGATCCTAAAGCTATAGCTATCCCGATTAATACTTTTTTCACTTTAGTTTCCCCTCTTTGTATTGAACCCAATCGTACTAAATATTTTTCTCTCGTGCTCCACCATTGCTTGAAAAAAAATTGAATTAGTTATGTAATTACCCACAGGATCAGTTGTGAGTTATCCTAGACTCATGATCAAAATATTTTATTAGTCACCCTTAGCTTTAAAATAGGCTTGAAGTGTAAAAAAGGCCTGCTTCTTTTCACCCTTATCTGAGATTAAACCCTTGCGGTTCCAACCGTCCTGAATGTCAGGCAAGGGCCTACGCGGTGATCTGAAGTCAGCCAGAATCCATGGGGAGACTCCACTAAGTTGTGGAATTTTATCCAACATTTTCAAGGTCTCTACATACACCTCATTCTGATATTCCTCGCTCCACCGGGTAAGCTTATCCCCATGAAAGCCATACTTTGCACCGGCACCAAATTCAGAAATTATTACAGGTTTGTTCTGTGTGATATTCCAGCTGATTTTCTGGCATTTTTCATGGGTTCCATCATACCAACCGATATATTCATTAAAACTCAGAACATCAACGACATCAGCAAATTCATCGCTGATATATTTCACCATTGGGTCATTGGGATCAGTACTCTGCTCCAGTGCGGCACTGATCAGCCGTGTTGGATCCAGGCCGCGAGCATGTGTAGCCAACTTGCCCAGAAACTCATGTCGCCTGGGTGATGTTGGCGTTTCGTTGGCCATAGACCAGATAATTACAGAGCTTCGATTTTTATCCCGTTGAATAACTTCAGTCAATTGGTTCTCAGCATTTTTGTAGGTATCTGGATTGTTCCAATCTATGGTCCAGTACACCGGGATTTCCTCCCAGACCATAATGCCCATTTCATCCGCAAGGCGAACCATGTATTCATTGTGTGGATAATGAGCGAGTCGTACATAATTACATCCCAAATTTTTTGCCCAGTTCAATAGCAATTCTGCATCTTCCGGTGAGTAAGCTCGACCTCCCCTCAAGGGATTCTCTTCATGGATGGATATGCCCTTCAGAAAGATCTTCTTACCGTTCAAAAGTATATTACTGTCTCTGGTCTCAATGCTTCTGAAGCCAATCCTATCACCTAGTGTTTGATCACCATAATTCAATGTGACATCATATAGATGGGGAGTTTTAGGGGACCAGCGTCTCAAGTTCTTAATTTTGTATGAGAAAGTGGCTCTGCCCGTTGCACCGGTCTTTACTTTTTTGTTAATTCCTAACTGGGGTATTCTCAATCGAATACGCTGGTTTTCAGATTCAACACCATTGAGTTGGATAAATCCTTTAATCTGTTGATCATTTTCAGGGTTAAGCTGAATGAGATAATCGTCAATAAAAGTTGGTGCCTCCTCAACGATTATGACATCGCGGGTGATGCCGCCATAATTCCACCAGTCCGTGTTGAGTGTGGGCACAGCCTCCTTGTGGCGCTTATTGTCCACCTTTAGTACCAGGAAATTATCCACATCCTTCAGCAGATTGGTAACCTCATAATTGAAAGGAGTAAAGCCACCTACATGGGTCCCAAGTTTCTCTCCATTGAGGTACACATCAGCCTGATAGTTGACGGCTCCAAACCTGACGAACACTCTATTTCTGGAATTCGCCTTCTTATAGTCGAAAGATTTTTTATACCATACCGAGCCCTCATAGTAAAAGAGTTTTTCCTTTTGACTATTCCAGTCTCCCGGCACATAAATCACATCAGATTTATCAAAGTCATACTCCACCAGATCAGTTTTATCTGCTGGTTTTGAGTTATTAAAAAAGGCACCTTTCCCAGGATGGGTTTGTTGATCAAAAGCTTCATATCGATAGTTGTAGTATCCGTTTTCATAGGGGTCAACGATGTAATTCCATTCACCATTCAGATTTGTAATGTGACGATTTCCACTATTGATCAGCGTCGCTTCTCCACCCATGAGTGATGTGATAAGAATTAACAGTAAGGAGGTGCTTGTTTTAATCATCGGTGTCAGCTTCCCAGAGTTTTGTTTAATAAGTTTAAGCAGAGTTTCTACTGGCATTGATGTTTCCATAAAGTGAACGCTTTACGATTTTCTCATAGTTATCGCTATCTGCGACTCCCTGTTCGATCTTCTGCAAAGCATACTGCTGTATTATCAACAATGGTAGGACAATACGTTTCCTAATTTGAATCGACCGCCGTGAAATGGGTTCTTCTTCCATGAGGCATTCATATCCTGATATGGCCAGGGTCATCTTTTTGGAAAGCTTGTATTCCTGGTAAAGTATGTTCCAGAACTCACGGTACTCTTCATCTTGAGTGATATAGCGAGTCAGCTTGAAATAGCATTTAAAGAGTGACATCATGCTGTTCAAAATAAGGGCCTTGAAGAATGGGACTTCAGTAAAAAGTTGCTTTAGATCATCCAACCGGCCTTGAGCCACCAATGATTCTAAAGCAGTTCCAATCCCAAAGTAGCCTGGGACATTCTGCTTCATCTGACTCCACGACCCTACAAAAGGGATGGCTCTGAGGTCTTTGAGATCCAGTTTTTCACTATGGCCACGCCGGGACGGTCTACTCCCGATATTGGCTCCTGAATAATACTTCAGAGTACTTTTGTTTTCAAGGTAGGGTAAGAACATCTCATGATTTTTAAGTGCTTCATATTTCTCATGACTCAAGCGACCCAATTCCTCAATCAGCTCTCGCGAGCCCTGTGAAATAGTTGTGTCCTTCTCAAAGATGCTATTGGACAACCCAGCCGTCAGCAATTGTTCGGCGTTGTGTGTAAAATGCTCTCTGGTTCCATAGCGACTGGTAATGGTCTGTCCCTGGATTGTAAGCTGAATTTCATGTTTGGCAATTTGCTCACTCTGTGAAGCATAAAAACGATGCGTCTTCCCTCCGCCTCGAGCCGGGGGCCCGCCTCGTCCATCAAAAAATATAGTTTTAACTCCAAAGCGTTGGGATACAGATGTTATACGTTCTTTAGTTTTAAATATTGACCAGTTTGCTTTTAAATAGCCACCGTCTTTGGTGCCATCTGAAAACCCCAGCATAACGGTTTGCTTGTCCTGGCGCTGAGACAAATGAGCGCGATACTGATGAACATTTAAAAGCGCCTCCATAATACCCTCTGAACGTTCCATGCCCGACATAGATTCAAAAAGGGGAATGATATCAATGGGAATACTGGACCCAGGATAGCCACACCACCTGAACAAGGCAAACACAAACAAAACTGAAAGAATATCTTCAGAATTACTGATGACATAGCGGTTACACCCCTCCTCCCCATTCTTGGATTGTATTCCTTTAACCTTGGAGATAGTTCTGAGTGTATCCTTGACCAGTGCATCATCATACCTTGTGACGTCAACCAGTAGTTCCTTGGTAGTCAAGATGGATATAAGTGCTTCGTCACCTAGTTCATCTAGATCCTCCTCAATAACCCCTTCTAGTTTTAATATGGCTGTAACGGTGCGTTTATGGATACTATGATCCTGGCGAATATCCAATGATGCAAAATGTGTTTTAAAGATGTCAATCTTATGAATAAGTCGATCCAGGTCTTCCAAGTATAGATTATTGTGGTTTTTCTTTAAAATCTTGCGCACCTTCATGAGTGGTTGAACGAGGTCTTTATATGATAGGACCTTCTCTGTGTCAAACATTGTGGAGTAAATGGATTCCCTAAGCTTGGTTATCTTTTCAGAGATGGTTTTGAAGGTCAGTTTACCTTCCAGGTCTTTTACATCCTGATAATAGCACTTCATGAGTGCCATACGCAGCTCGTCGGCTACAGCAATGGTTGTTTTACAGGTGACATAGGGATTTCCATCTCGATCACCACCGGGCCAGAATCCCAGCTTAATCAGATTAGTATTATTAAACTCATGCTGTTGAATATTTTTTTTCAGGCCCGTGTACAAGTCACCGATTGCATCATAATACACATTTCTTAAATAATAGATAATGTTGTGCGCTTCTTCCAGAGGTGTGGGTTTTTTTGTATTGAGCAGTGATGTCATCCCTAACTGCTGGAGGGTTTGGTCAATGTTATTCACATCATTATTGGAAATCAGCGTACGCAGTTTGCTAATTATATCCAGAACGGGTGGTGGATAAAATTGCGTCGGGTGGGCTGTAAAAACAATGCGGGCACTAAAGGTGTTCAGTTTTTCCGAAATACTTTTCCAACTATTGGTGGTTTCCAGAAGGTTCAAGAAATCCTGAAGGGACAGGTCACTGCTATGACGCCGCAGTTCTGAGAAAGCAGCATCTTCAACACTGTCAAAAACCACTACTTGCCGCTCAACATACTGAATCACACGAAACATAAAATCTATCCGGTCTTGTTCAGTCTCAATCCCGGCATGATTCAAGAAAAATGCATCCAGAATCTCTCTTGGATCCTGTCCACCCTCCAATCCCTTTTTGCCGATTTGATGCAGCAGTGGGATAAGGATTCCCACATTGCGAATCTTACCTGCCGGCAAATTCAGGAACAGGCTGTTATAAATATTGAACTTGTTCTTAACCCATTTTTCAAAAGTATGAATTCTATCGTGTTGATGGACCATTTATATCAGACTACTTTCTGTTTAGCTGTTGGTTGCTTGATGCCTTGAGGGAAGCTCGTGCATAAGCATTTGACATTAATTCGACGGGGATGTTGACAAAGCCAATGATCTTGTTTGTACCAAACATACAGATATCAACTTTCCCAAGCCAAATATTTAACCAACTCAGCACAGGGTTCACTATCTCAGCGCTGAGCTGGTTTAAAAGTTGCTACAGCCAGCCTAATCCCAGACCGAATATCAAAACAGCCAAAACATCAATACCCCAGATGGTTCCGACTGTGATAAGCTTCTCCTTCATGGTTGGCATATCATAGACCCAGAAGGCCACGACAAAAAATGTGAGATAACCAAATAGAAATATGAGCCAGGGAGTGTTGATATCCCAAAAGGTCCAGTCCCAGGTCAGCGCATCCACAACATTGAGCAGCATTTCAACCACTACACAAAATATGGAACCCGCTATGGCCACAAACCATCGATTGGGAACACCCAGTATCTTGTCTTCTTTGTTAGGGAGTAGGAGTTTGCTCCAGATAATACCGGCAACAGCAAACATAAACATGATCTCGATATTTAGACCGATTAAAATAAGAAAAGCTGTTTCTCCAGGTGCACACCAGAGGGGAGCCCAGCCAGCCAGCTGAAAGATCACTGAATTCATGATCTCGTTAAACCAGTCCATCCCCCAAAATGCAAGACCGGCGAGAACCAGCGTATAATTTTTCTTTTCCATTTCTACGGCATAGATGTAAAACACAAAAGCCAGAAGTGGAATGACGTACCATTGAAAATTGGAGCCATCACGTAAATTCATTAGCGCTTGTTGCGAAAAATCACTGGGCATATAGCCTCCCCTGGTTAATAATTTGTCCAGAAAATAACCCTTCACCTCTAAAGTTAAAGCACTTAGTGATCTGGACGCTTCTCATGCATCATTGAAGGGGCACTTCTGTGGCAAAATGATAGTGAAAAGGAGGAAAAGAAAAGCCCTCGCTTAGCGGGGCAACGAGGATTCGCGTATTATTAATTCTGTTTTCAGCTGAATGGTCTCTGCAAGGGTTTCCTGGTTTTTGAATGCTTCAATATGTTTTAGAAGTTGAGTTGCTGCAGTCTCACCCATAAGCTCGGCTGATTGTCTAACTGTGGTCAGAGGAGGATCTATCAGGGAAGTTTCGGGGCTATCACTAAAGCCGACTAAAGCGATATCCTTTCCAATCTTAAGTCCCCGCTGTCTGATTTGTCTAAACGCACCAATGGCAACAGGATCCGTTACACAAAAGATGGCATCAATATCACCCCTGCTTTGCTCCATGAGTGTATTAAAGCCTGCAAGTCCATGTTCTTCATTCAATCCGCAGCAGACCATCAGGTTTTCATCCAGGGGAATATCATATTTGGCCAAAGCATCCTTGTAACCATTGTAGCGGTTTTGGGATATTTTGAGATTCATGGGACCACCCAGGTGCCCAATTTTTTTGAAGCCCTGTTTGATTAGATGCTCAACCGCAGCAAAAGCACCAGCATAGTCTTCAAACACGACACAACTCGTCTCTAAATCTTCCCATACCCTATCGAAAAATACAATGGGTATGCCCCGTCGCTGGAGCAGCTCAAAATGTTCCTTATCCTCAGTTGTTTTTGAAACTGAGATGAGAACCCCAGCTACTCGCTGGGAAACCAGCATTTTTGCGTTCAATACTTCCTGTTGAAAATCTTCATTGGACTGGCAGACCATTACGGTATATCCAAGTTTGCTCATCACGTTTGAAATACCGCTCATGATAGCAGCAAAAAACACATGCTTTACCTGAGGAACAATAACACCAATGGTTGTTGAGGCTCGCCCTTTGAGATTCTGAGCCATCATATCAGGATGGTAGTCCATTTCTTCAGCAGTCTTCAGAACCAGGGCTTTGGTTTCATCACGAATATCCGGATGATCCCGTAAAGCTCTGGACACTGTGGAGTGGGAAATATTTAGCCGTTTAGCTATGTCTTTAATGGTGACGTGTGTCATCTGGTAACGCTGCAGCTCCTGAACAAGTAATTCACCTCTTTGGCGATCTCAAGCAATTAACCATCTGGATCAAATCAACAGGCCATATTTGCTACAGTCAAACTAATCATCCTTTCAAGGATGAAAAAGAACTATGTCACCAAAGTAGGTTTCACACAGTTAGCGTTTAAAGGTTTTTAAATCAGGTAGGAATACACTTCTTAGAGGGAAAATTTACGGATCAACAACCTCCGCTTTTGACTTCATAAAAAAAGCAACTACAGCGCTGGTTACCAGTCCCATTAAGGGTGCACTCATCGTGCTTATGAAAATATAGTTTTTAATGTTAAAGTATGCCTCAGCATCGGCTTGGGTTGTTAAACCATTGGTTACCCCATAGTTAATAGCATTGGCAAAATAACCTGGTGTGATGACATAGATGGTCACCCATTGACCCAGGGGACTCAGCAGGCCAACGATAATGGAGATAATCGCTCCACTGGTGAATCCTTCCTTCCAGGTCATTTTTCCGCCCAGATCATGATCACGCTTGTCTTTAAGGGCAAAGAAATAAACTGCAATTGCTATGATGGCAAAAAGGTTGGTGTAGGTCGCATGCTTATCGATATAGATATCGTGGAGCCCAACCAGGCGCTCCATAAGCATCCAGACCAGGGATGCTAAAATAAATATCACACCCCATTTCAGTTCTGTTTTAATTTTGTGTATCATACGCCCCTACTGACTTGAATGAATTCCAATGACATTGCCTTCGGAATCCTCAATGATGCATACAAATCCGTGTTCGCCGATGGCATGTTTAGGACTTACAACCTTGCCCCCATTTTGGAGGGCACGACTTTCCTCAATGCTACAATCAGCAGAGTTAAAGTAGACGGTAGTACCACCTTTACCTGGATTCCAACCCTCACTTTTAACCAATGCCCCTGATGCGTAGGCACCATTTTCAACCCAGGGAAAGCCCATGATCTGTTCGCCTCCAAAACTGAAGTCTGTAAATGAACCCAGCTGGAAAACATCCTCGTAAAATTTTATGGCGCGTTGCATGTCACTGACATAAATCTCAAACCAGCCGACTACATTGGTATCTCTCATAATCTTTCTCCAAAAGTTGAATTATACATGACACGCACTGTCATCTTTTAATATCTATTCGAGATGTTAGAAAATCAAGAGGGTAAATTAAAGGTGATCAGCAGCGGTATTTATCAGAAAGACCTACCCCATCCAGGATCATTGGGATGCATTTCTCAAGACGGGAGTTCCTGGTCTCCTGGCGTTTGGCCAAGGAAATATAATCTGCATACTCCCGTCGTTTGGAAAGTGTCAAAACATCAAAGGCCGCTTGGAGATCCGGGTCATTTCCAAATGCCTGGTCTAGCTCAGGTGGGATGACCAGTGGCTTTTGAGTATCAGCTTTTATCTCCTTGCCAGCCTCCTGATTTGCAATTGCTTCCAGCGTGTAGGCCTTCACAACCCTGGTATCTATTTCATCAATACTGCTGAATCGCATCTGGCGTTGCGCTTTGGTGACACCTTCCTGGGCATTCACCAGTAAACCCTTTTGGTCTTTGAGTAATGCTCCCTGGAAATACCAGAGGCTAACAAATGATTTGAAACCGCTTAAGCCCACCACATTCTTTTGCCCATGCATGTAAATTGGTGCGCCCCACTTGATACCTTCGTCCAATCCAATTTCCAGAAACACTTCCCGGAGTTTGGCCAGGGCAGCGGACCATTTGGGTTTATTGCTTATGTATTCATCTACTGATTTGGCTTTGCGCATTTGATTTACCTAAATTGCGTTTTGATATGTGTCTTCACGATTCGATAGGCGCGGCAATCTCACGATAAATGTAATTCTGGAGATTGCTTTGGCTCTGCCTCGCAAAGACGTCCTAGCGGGAATACTATTTACCGCCCACCCCTGTGCACGAGTCGATTTAAAAAGGTGGATTTTAGGGGCTCGATTGCCATCAAAGCTTTGACTGGAGATGTTTTTTCAAGAACACTGAGCATGCGTCCAAAAGTTCGATGGGTAAACGTGTCATAGTCATTGAAAATGAGGTCTGAAAGTTTACCTCTCTCGATAGCCATGGCGGCATATTTATCAAAACTACTCTCCGGCGTATAAATCCGCTGTGGCCTGGCTTTCATCCTGGCAGCCCCAGTCCCACAATAGGTGGGGCAAACACCACAACCAAGACAAACGGCTTCATCAACTACAGCCCTCTGCCGTTTGCGACCGTCTTGTTCGTATCTCACCATATCAATGGCATCCACAGGGCAGGCAGATTCACATTTGCCACATCCGGTGCAGGTGGATTCATCGAATTCTGCTATCCAGCTGGAAGACACGATGGCATTGTTCATATCAAAGGTCTTAATCGCTTCCATCATGCCACAGCAACAGCCACAACAGTTGCAGATATAACTCAGATCATTCTGGACATTGTCGCCAGTTTGAGCCAACCCGGCCTCTTTGCTCTGCTCCAGCAAACCCATTGATTCTGAAACCGATATTGATTTGGCCAAACCATTGTGAATCAGCACCTCTGCGGCACTGCCAAAAGAGAGACAATTGCTCTGGTCGTGGTCACAAGCCTTCCCCAGGTGTTCTGCCTTATGGCGACAGGCACATAGTGAAACCGCATGGGCACTGGCGTTCTTCACAACATAGGATGCGCGGTCATAGTCCAGTATTTCTATATGATCACCCGACGGGAGTGACTCCTCCCGCGGCATTGAGCGACCAACCTGTGTTTGTCCCTCAAATACTGCCCTGCTAAAACGATCATTTTCAAACATGTAGGTTTCAAATAATTGGGCGATCTCAGCCATGGGTGCTTCCGGCCGGGTTCGCATAAAAGTGTATTCAAAAAACCCGATAACCACGGGTGGCAAGGCAACATAACGTCGGCCCTTACGCTCAATATCTACAACCAGGCCACGATGGGCCAGGTCCTGAATGGTGTCGTTCAGTTGGTCTTCGTCAACACCAAGCTTTTCAGCCAGTTTTGAGGTGCGGGTTGGAATGGTTGGAAAGCGTCTAACCAATCGAGCTTCATCGGGTGTGAATAAAAGCTCCAGTATTTTGGTAAATATTGGTGATGCTGGTGCACCTGTAATATGGCGGTCAAAGCGTTCTTGAAGTAGACGATAATCCCGGTGGTGATTGACAATGTGACCCATAGAATCCTCAAATTGTTTTAAGCTTTAATATACATGCGAAACGCACATTTTTGTCCCCTTCTTTTCCATGAAAGCACTTGGCCTTGGAAGTCCATAAGCTATATTGCTTCGCATGAGAGCAGGTATCCATGTAACCCATAACGCCCCCCTCATTCTCGACCCTTCAAAAGTACAGATTGACCATTTTTATAAACAGAAAGCGGAATGCCGGGATTCCCACAAGCGTTAGTCCATGGGATACCAGGCGGAATATATCAACACCTCCATTCCACCCCTGGCACCGGCTCCACCAGCAACTACCATAACATTCGGCCCCTTGGGGCAAACACAATAATTTAGAGGGATTTATGCAGAATAATCACGCCAAACACATCATTGTAACCGGAGGGGTAATTTCTGGGCTTGGAAAGGGTATCGCTGCGGCCTCACTGGGAATGTTGCTGGAGCTTAAGAACAAGAAAGTCACTATCCAGAAACTAGACCCCTACTTGAACGTCGATCCCGGTACAATGAATCCCTTCCAACATGGTGAGGTCTTTGTCCTGGATGATGGCACTGAAACAGACCTCGATTTAGGTCATTATGAGCGCTTCATTAATGTGAATATGACCCGGGCTAACAATAGCACAGCTGGCAGCATTTATTATGAAGTACTGGAAAAGGAACGTCGGGGCGACTACCTGGGCGGTACCGTACAAATCATCCCCCATGTGACTGATGAAATAATCAAGCGCATCGAAAAACCTGAAATTATTGATCCAGACCTGGATGTGGTCATCACAGAAATAGGCGGTACGGTGGGTGACATTGAGAGTTTATCCTTTCTGGAAGCGGTGCGTCAGTTCCAGCAGGCTCGGGGACGTGAAAATGTCATCATCCTGCACGTGACCTTGATTCCTTACATCGAAGCCAGTGAAGAGTTAAAGACAAAACCATCCCAGCATTCAGTAATGCGCATGCGCGAGATTGGTCTACAGCCTGATATCCTGCTTTGTAGAACCCAATACGAAATTACTGAAGATGTAAAACAAAAGCTGGCCCTTTTTACAAATGTCAGCCCCAACGCCGTTATACAGGGCCTTGATGCTAAATCTATCTATGAAGTACCCCTTTTACTGCAGGATGAGCATCTCGCCGGTATTGTCATGGAAAAACTCCACCTCGAAAACATTCCTTCAGATACTACTCAATGGGAAAAATTCGTCCACCACATTCTCAATCCTGAAGATGAAATCACCGTGGCAGTCGCCGGAAAATACACCGCCATGGTAGATGCCTATAAGAGTATTATTGAATCATTTATTCATGCCGGAGTAGACAATCGTTGCAAGGTAAAAATTGAATTTATCGAGGCTGAAGACCTGGAGTCCACCACTCGCCTGGCCGAAGTCCTGGATCATGTACATGGTATCTTAATTCCCGGTGGTTTTGGATCCCGCGGTATTGAGGGCAAAATAAAAGCAGCCCAGTATGCCCGTGAAAAGCAGGTCCCTTATCTTGGGTTATGCCTGGGTCTGCAAGTCGCTGTTATCGAGTATGCCCGCAACGTCCTGGGGCTGGAGCAGGCTGATTCGGAGGAGTTCGCTGTGGCAACTCCTGATCCTGTGATTCATCTTATGTTATCACAGCACCATGTCACTCATAAAGGCGCTAGCATGCGTCTGGGTGCTTATGATTGTGTGCTAAAAGCGGATACCAAATCGTTTGAAGCCTATGGCGAAGCCAGTATTTCTGAACGGCATCGGCATCGTTTTGAAGTGAATAATTCCTACCGTGACCGGCTGGAGGAAGCAGGAATGATAATTTCTGGAACGTCTCCTGATGAAGAGTTGGTGGAAATGGTTGAAGTAAAAAATCATCCCTGGTTTGTGGCAACACAAGCCCATCCCGAATTCAAATCCAGAGTTGCAAAAACACACCCCCTATTCAGAGAATTTGTTAAGGCTGCCTTGGATTTCAAGAACCAGTAATTCACAGACCTGTTCATGCTGGTACTAGTTAAGCTGCTTCACACCCTGGTGTGGTGGATTATGGCAACTGCCACCTTTCTGTTGTTCAAAGCAGTAACCCTGCAAAGGTTTGATACCCTGCTTTACACCGCACTGGGTCTTCTTGTGCTTGAAACACTGGTTCTCCTATTTAATCGTTGGGTTTGCCCCCTGACTCCATTTGCAAGCAAGCTGACTTCTGACAGAAGTGCTAATTTTGATATCTACTTGCCCAGTTTTATTGCGCGCTACAACAAACAGATTTTCTCCGTTTTGTTTCTGCTGATCATCCTAATTCACATTTATAAAGCTTACATCATTCCGTGATGTTTGCGAATTTCTCAGCCTTCAAATAAAAAACATTTTCAATACTCAAATTCCTGTCTCATTTTATTAGCCTGATACGCTAACCCCACAATCAGTCCGGTTTACATCTTAGCAGCTGTGCCTGCTATTTTCATTTTTCAAAAACAGGGAGAATACTATGTCATCTGCACCAAATGAAGGTCATCGTCAGCGATTACGAGATCGATTTTTCCAAAATGGGATTGATTCATTCCACGATTATGAAGTGTTGGAACTACTCCTGACTCTGGCAACTCCAAGAAAGGATATGAAACCTCAGGCCAAGGAGTTAATCCGCAGATTTGGGTCTCTGGCATCAGTACTGGAAGCACCTACATCAGTATTGAAAGATGTAAAAGGCATGGGCTCTGCCAATATTTTTGCACTCAAACTTCCCCACGCCGTTGGACGTCGATACTTGTTTGAGAAAACTCAGGGAAAAGACTATCTACGTTCCAGTAAAACTGTGAAAGATTATCTCACCCACAATTTGAGGGAGCGTAATCGAGAGATATTTATGGTCATTTTTCTGGATGGTCAAAACCAGATCATAAAGATGGAGGAGTTATTTTCAGGTTCGTTGACCACCTCGGCTATCTATCCCCGTGAAGTGGTTCAAAAGGTCCTGGACTATGACGCTGCCACAGTGATTCTGGTTCATAATCATCCGTCTGGTTCATTAACACCTTCAGGAAGCGATCGGGCAGTGACCAAAAAATTACAGACGGCGCTGGCTGCCATTGATGTTGAAGTACTGGACCACCTGATTGTGGGTGGCAATGACTTCTTTTCCTTTGCTGACCATCGATTGTTGTAAGCCCTACTCTTGAATAGTTCATGTCATTCTGAACGAAGTGAAGAATCTTGATCCTGTACCACCACTCTCTAATCTCCCTGAATCACGATTGGGATCAAGATCCTTCGCCATGCTCAGGATGACAGAACAGGAATTTTTTCTATGGCTAGATACTTTGTCTACATCATGACCAATCGATCTAAAACTTTATACACTGGCATTACAAATAATTTATCCCGTAGGATGAATGAGCATAGACTCCGCCAGGTGGCGGGATTCACAAAGCGCTATAGTATTGATAAACTGGTATATTTTGAAGAATTCAATAGTCCGGAAGAAATAATTCGTAGAGGGAAGCAAATCAAAGGTTGGATTAGATTGAAGAAAATCCAGTTAACTGAATCAAATAATCCTAATTGGTTGGATTTGACTCAGGAAATAAATCCAGAATAAATTAGCGACACACCTCTGACTCCCGATCTTACGGTGCATGTCATTCTGAACGAAGTGAAGAATCTTGATCCTATACCACACTTCCCCAGTTTTCTTGGATCACGATTGGGACCAAGATCCTTCGCCATGCTCAGGATGACTCTATTTACGTCGCTGGGTTTATGTAGTTCTCAGCTCTTCCCGCAGAACAATATCCGATTCATCCTCGGGGTGATCGCCCCTGAAATCTTTGTAAAAATCCCGGATTATATCCATATCCTTTTTTATGTTTCCGCTTGGAATAAATGACAGTCCTGTCCCAACAATCTTGTTGGGGTAATCCAAATAGCCCAGTAAAAGAGGAACACGGGCCTTATTGGCAATATGGTAAAACCCGGATTTCCAGTGATCAGTTTTATGACGCGTGCCTTCAGGTGCAATGGCAATGATCAGGTTCTCAGTCTTTTTGAAATAGTCAGCGATCTGATCAACCACACCATGGGTTTTGCGACGATCCACAGGGATGCCACCCAACCATTTCATGAATGTTCCATAGGGCTTTTTAAAGAGGGTATGCTTACCCATCCAGGAGACCTTGATACGCCTAATAAACATGAACGCCAGTAAATAGCTGAAATCCCAATTGCTGGTATGGGGTGCACAGAGCAGCATGAAATTTCCTGGGGGTGGTTGTTCTGCCTCTAGTTTCCAGCCAGTAATTTTCAGCCATAATCGACCCAAAATTTGCTTAAAAACCCCAGATCGTTTTGCTTTTTTCAATGTTTAGCTCTCCAGTTTATTATTTCTCATTGAACGACCGGCTAAATGTCCTGTTGACCAACTTGATGTCAAATTATAGCCACCGGTCTCGCCATTTACATCGATGACCTCTCCAGCGAGGAAGAGGTTGGAAGTTAATTTAGATTCCATGCTTATTGGGTTTATTTCCTTCAAGGAGACTCCCCCTGATGTAACAATTGCACGATCATATGAATCATGGCCAATAACCTGCATAGGAAATTCTTTTAGCAACAGACGTACCCTTTTGCGTTCTTCCCCTGTGATTTGGTGCAATTGCTTCTCTGGATCAACTTTTAGTAAATATATAAACAGATCTATCATTTTGAGTGGCAGTAGAGATTTCAGCATGGTTTTAAAGGTCTGTTTACTGTGATCGGATATTTCACGTAAAAGTCTCTGATCCAGTTTCTTGTGATCAAGCGCAGGCTTTAAATCGATTTTGATACTCACTTCTGATGTATGATCCAACATACTCACCAGCAATTCACTCAATGTGAGAATAATGGGACCAGTGATCCCTTTGCGCATGAACATCATCTCACCAAACATCTCAGTAATCTTCTTGTTGGTATCCCAAACCGAGACTGCCACGTTCCTGAGCGTCAAGCCCTGGACTCGCTTGGCAATATCTCCTGCAGTGAGCACTGGCACCAGGGATGGTGCTGTATCAACAATGGAGTGTCCAAATGACCTGGCCATAGAATAACCATCACCTGTGGATCCAGTGGCCGGATAACCAAGCCCCCCGGTTGTGATACACACCTGATCCGCCATTATTTGAAATGAGTGGCCGGCTTGTCGAACCTGAGCGGTAAACTGCCCATCATCATTTTTTGCCAATGCAGTTACTTGAGTCTTCATGGCAATAGGGATTTTCAATTCGCTGAGTTTTTTTTCAAAAGCCACGACAATATCGGTGGCCCGATCACTTTTACAGAAGTAGCGCCCCCCCCGTTCCAACTTTGTGGGGACCCCCATATCATTAATATATTTTAGCAAATCATGGTTGAAAAATTGCGAAAAAGCATATTTGAGAAAGCGTCCCTTTTTTCCAAAGCGATTGAGAAAACTCTGCATACCCTCTTCATTGGTGATATTGCAGCGTCCTTTACCAGAAATGCGCAGTTTGAGCCCAGTTTTGTGCATTTTTTCCAGCAAGATTATGCTGTGGCCAGAGCCATGGGCTTCCACGGCAGCCATCATGCCGGCTGGACCGGCCCCAATAATTACTGTATTGTAATGAGATTCAAGCAAAGGGATCAGGAGTTTTTATCAGCTTGCCAATCAACTGCCAGAATACCGTAAACTGCAAGGTCAACAAACTGATCCCACTTGAGTGCATGCTGCTTCAAAAGGCCTTCTTTTTTCATCCCGATCTTTTCCATGACGCGTCCCGACGCAGGATTTCGAGTCATGTGAGAGGCTGTGACCTTATTTAAATTAAGTGCTTCAAACCCATAGTTGACTATTGCCCTGGCAGCCTCTGTGGCATAGCCCTGACCCCAAAATGGTTGACCAACCCAATAACCCAACTCAGCCCGGTTGAATCGCTGAGTAATGGTCAGACCAACAGCGCCAAGCAACTGTTCCGTCTTCTTGTCACATAAGGCAAAAATAACGCTCATTCCCGCATCATACTCTTCCTGGTGGCTCTCAATCCAGATTTCTGCCATTCCATTGATATAGGGATGGGGGATATTCAGGGTCATTTCAGCGACTTCATAGGTACCCGCCAGGCGCTGGATTTCGGATGCATCAGATAATTGAAAGCCTCTCATATGGAGGCGATCTGTTGTTAATTCTGGATAATTATTCATAGTAGAGAACAACCTTGCGAAGGTATAAAGCCTTCGCAAGGTTATTTAAGAATTACATCAGGTTTTGAATTTCAGTTTTAAACTCATTCACCAAAGAGGCTGCCACAGTGCGGCTGGAACCCTCGGCAAAAATCCTGACGATGGGTTCAGTATTGGAAGCACGGAAATGCACCCATCTATCCTTCCAGGAAATCTTGACACCATCTTCCAGATTGGGGACCAGGCTGGCGTACTTTTCAGCCAGCGCATTGAGGATTTCTGCTGGTTTATATCCCTGTACATTTATTTTGTCTTTCACCATTTCATAGCGGGGCAAATCATCAGCAATTTCCCGAATCGATTGTCCAGTTTCAGCTAATAGTGAAAGAATCAGACCAGAAGCGACCAGAGAATCTCTTCCAAGATGGGATTCGGCGAGAATAACCCCTCCATTCCCCTCACCACCAATCAACGATTCGGTCTGTTGCATTTTTCGGGCTACATGAATTTCACCCACCGGGGTTCTTAATACTTTTCGTCCGTAGCGTTCTGCCAGATCATCCAAAGCCATGGTTGAACTAAGGTTGGTGACAATAGGTCGACGATCATCAGCAGCCGCATGTCGCAGGGCATGATAGGCCGCCAGCACCAACGTATATTCCTCAACCAGGGGGTTACCATACTCATCGATGACCGCCAATCTGTCAGCATCGGGATCGGTAGCAATCCCTATATCGGCACCTTTTCGACTGACTTCATTACGCAATTCCATGAGGTTTTCCGGTAAGGGTTCAGGAGTATGAACAAAATTACCATCATTATCGCAATTGAGAGGAAATACTTCACAACCAATGCGCTCCAGGAAAGCTGGTAATGCTTCAGATCCAGCACCATTAATGGCATCAATCACCACCTTGGGCTTACGTTGTCGAATCGCTTCAACATTCACCAGGTCTAAAGCTATCACATTCTCTATATGGCGTTCGATACGTTCATCCAGGGTGGTTACCACGCCGGTGGCTTCTGCCTCCAGAGGACCACTTTTTTCAACCTTGGCCAGTTCGACTTGTAAGCGTCTATGTTCTTCGGAGTCCAGGAACAACCCTTCAGCGCCAACAAATTTCAGTGCATTCCATTCAATGGGGTTATGACTGGCCGTTACAATGATACCACCTTTTGCATTCAGATCTTTCACCATCAGCTGAGCAGTCGGTGTAGGACAGATTCCACAGTCCACAATTTCACAGCCCATTTTGCTCAGAGTCTCTTCCACCACACCCTTAAACATCTCACCTGAAGGCCGACTGTCCTGTGCAATAATAATGCGACCGTTGTCCATCAACTGGGCAAATGCCCTGGTATAAACTTTTACAACCTCAGCATCAAATCCATCATCAATTATCCCACGTACTCCTGAGATTCCAGATATTAGTATTGGCATTTTTCCTCCCGATGTGATAAAGCCGAATTAAATCAACCTGTATCCATATAAATGATCAATTGTTGTTTTTCCTATGGTGAATGGTTTACTCTCTTCAAAGATAAACCCCTGACGAACATACCACTCAATGGCCGGTCTGTTTTCCACCATGACACCCAGCCACACCCGATCAGTCTCATATTTACTTCTGGCTATTTCAATTCCATATTCAAGCATTTGCTTGCCCAGTTGCAGTTTTTGAAACTGGGGCAGCACATAAAGCGATGTAACAAAAAAATCCTCATCCTGGATATTCCAATGGGTCTTGCTGTAGCCCACAGTTTGTTCGTCTGAAAAAGCTATACAGCCATCAACAATATTAGAGTTATAGAGTTGGCGGAGTTTGTCCAGGGCGTAGTATGAATCGTGAAAGCTCTGACGATCTTCTTCAGGGATAAAGGGTCCGTAGGCAGATTCCCAGGTATCCCAGGCAACCTGTTGTATGGCCCTCAAGTCAGATTCTAGCCAGGGACGCACACCATTCATTTCAGCCCGTCGCCTCGAGTAATGATAAAGCCAGCCAGATCCACCCAGCGATAAAAGCAACACCACCGAAGGGAGTAATCCCTCCCAAATATTTTTTACCAGTCACCGCCAGCAAATAAAGACTCCCAGAAAACAGGGCGATCCCTATGAGCAAAACAAAACCAACAATATTGATATCCAATGGGGATACGAACTCGGAGTAGGCCGGTAGCAGCAACAGAACCAGGGAGTGAACCGCTTGATAAAATACGGCCTTTTCCCAGGTTTTCGAACTATGCTCATCAAGTACAGATTTTAAAGCATGGGCCCCAAAGGCTCCCAGAACAACCATCAATCCACCTGAAATTGCGCCACATAGTGCAAAAAAAGTAGGCGACATAATTATTCCTTAATGTCCCGTACGCGCTTGCGGCCACACAAGAAATATTGAAAAAAGATGGACCCACTATACATACGTTTCAACGTCGCTGAAACTGCCTGGGGTTTACGCAATTTTCCTGCTTCCCGATGTTTCCGAAATAGCAGGAAAGGATGAAAGAAATTCCATCCAACAGAGGCAACAATAGCTGCCATTCGTTTCCAGTCCCTGATCAATGCCGAGAACACAAAAGCGACACCTTCCAGAACCAGTCGTGCTGGCAGAATCGCTGCCAGATATGCAACCGGGTAATTTTTTATAATCATCATCAGGTTGTTGCGGTGATTCAGATATTTTTTTTGATATCGATCCGGTGGTAGTGTCCATCCAGAATGGTGGTAAATACGTGACGCTGGTGCATTGACTACCCGCCAATCCGCATTTTGTAACCGCCAGCAAAGATCGATTTCTTCCATATGTGCGAAAAAATCTTCATCAAAAAGGCCCACTTCGTCTAATGCTGTGCCCCTCAGGAGCAGGGCTGTACCACTGGCCCAAAAAATATCCTGTGGTGTATCATAGTACCCATCATCGGCTTCTCTGGTGGTGAATATTCGCCCCAACGCATAAGGAAAAGCCAGAACATCCAGCAACCCCCCAACACCTCCAGCATAATCAAATACAGTAGGGTCCTGAGCAGACATAATTTTGGGTTGAACTGCAGCAATTTTTGGGTCTGATTCCATTTGCTCTATCAGAGGTTCAATCCAGTCTGGATCATGGGTGGTGTCATTGTTCAAAATCAAGTAGTAGTCCGAATTTGTCTTTCTGACACCAACATTGCAACCACCGGCGAAACCCAGGTTTTCAGCATTTTCATAAACGGTAACGCTTGGAAATTCGCGATGAATTGCTTCAACACTATTATCAGTGGAAGCGTTGTCCACAACAACCACATCAAGATTGTTATAGGTGGATGCTTCAAGGGACTTCAGGCAGGGTTCCAAAATTTCAAAACCGTTCCAATGCGGAATTATTACGGTAACCCGAGGACTGTTAGGATGCTCCATAGTCATAGCTTTGAAGATACACGAACGGGATAGGTATTCAAATCATTGTACAGAAATTTGATGCGTGATATTTCCACTTTGTTCGCATGGGGGCAGGCATCCATATCAAGAGATTGGTCAATTTCACTTTTGTAAGACAAGTATTTGATTCTGTTCAATATTTTTGTAAATATGACGCTCGATGCGAGAGATTACTATTTGACCATTAACAAAGCTGGAGGCTTTGATGGATAACATTAGAGTTCGTGATTTTATGACAAAAGATCTGGTGGTGTTTACACCAGAAATGGATATTTATGCAGCCATCGACGCACTGGTCAAATCTGAAATATCCGGAGCGCCTATTGTTGATGGTGAGGGCAAGCTGGTGGGCATTATCTCACAAAAAGATTGCCTGAGAACTCTTGCAAATGGTGTCTTCCATGACGCCCCTGCAGGACCGGTAAGTGAGTACATGACTGAGGCCGTCATGAGTATTGGACCTGATATGGATATCTTTACTGTAGCTGACCTTTTCCTCAATAATGTATATCGTCGCATCCCTGTGGTTGAAAATGATATTGTAATTGGACAAATCAGCCGGCGTGACATCCTGCGCGCAATCCAACATATGGTTGGTGAAGCCAAGACTTAATTCTGTACCTTGCCCGCTGGCAAAGCGGTTCATATACATTTCTCAGATTTCTGAAAACTCCTATTGTCATGGGCGGGACATCAAATATCTTGGCGCCATGATAAATGATACAATATTTGTAATATTAACTAAAACAGGAGAGACCCAGTGAAGATCGGTATTCCCGTTGAGACGGTTTCTGGAGAAACCCGCGTTGCCATGGTTCCCGGAATGGTCACAGCATTTACTCGCTTGGAGCATGAGGTCATCATTCAGAAAAATGCTGGTTCAGCCTCTTTCATCTCAGATAAACAGTTTGAGAAGTCAGGTGCTCGCATTGTTGATGATGCCAAATCGCTTTATGCCGAGGCAGATGTTGTCTTTAAAGTTCAGCCCCCCAGTGCTGATGAAGTGAAAATGATGAATGATGGAGCCATCTACATGGGATATCTCGCTCCATTAAGCAATCACGAAACACTGAATGCAATGAACGCCAAAAAGGTGACCAGTTTTGCCACCGAGTTCATTCCCAGAATTTCCCGTGCCCAAAGCATGGATACGCTGAGTTCCATGGCTACCCTGGCTGGATACAAAGCCGTGCTGATTGCCGCCAACCATCTGGGAAAAATATTTCCCTTATTAATGACCGCCGCAGGGTCGATTCCCCCAGCCACTACCTTTGTGCTTGGAGCCGGAGTCGCTGGCCTACAAGCCATTGCCACCGCCAAAAGACTGGGATCAAGGGTTGAAGCTTTCGATCCACGTCCCGCTGTTGAGGAGCAGGTAAAGAGTCTGGGCGCTACTTTCGTCCACATGGAAGTTCCAGAAGAAAATGTGGAAACAACGGGTGGTTACGCAAAGCAACAATCTGATGCATTTCTTATTGCCGAGCAAACTGCCATTGGAGCCCGCCTGCCAAAGGTTGATGTGATTATCACGACGGCAGCCATTTTTGGAAAAGCCGCCCCAATTCTCATTACCGAAGAAATGGTTAAAATGATGAAGCCAGGATCTGTAATTATTGATCTGGCCATCGAAGGTGGTGGAAACTGTGAGTTGTCAGAACTGGGCAAGACAGTGGTTAAGCATGGCGTCACCATAGTTGGAACCATTAATCTACCTGCCAGTCTACCAATTGATGGTAGTGCAATGTTCTCAAAGAACCTTCTGAATCTTTTCAAGAATATCTTCCAGAAAGAGGACAATACGCTTGATTTTGAGGAGGAGGTAACCGCTGGAGCCTGTATCACTCATGCTGGTGAAGTTCAAAATGAATTAGTTAAAAATTCAATGACTGGAGGGGACGCATAATGGAAAGCCTCATTGTATCCATCTACGTTTTCACCCTGGCTGTATTTATCGGCTTTGAGTTGATCACAAAAGTACCACCTCTGTTGCATACCCCCCTCATGTCTGGTTCCAACGCAATTTCTGGAATCACTGTGGTAGGTGCCCTGTTAGCCGCCAATGCCAATAACTGGAAGCTCAGCACCATTTTAGGTGTACTGGCCATTGCGTTTGCCATGATCAATGTCATTGGTGGATTTATGGTTACTGACCGCATGCTAGGTATGTTTAAAAAAGATAAAAAGACTGAGAAAGGAGCCTGAATATGATCTATTTAGAACAGTTCACTTATCTCCTGGCTTCAGCCTTATTTATTATCGGATTGAAATATCTTGGCTCAGCTAAAACTGCCCGCAAGGGAAATCAGTATGCTATGGTCGCCATGGCCATTGCTATTATTATCACGCTGGTGATTTCTGGTGTGGCAGGTCCCATTCAGATCATTGTCGGTATGGTCGTCGGTGGTCTCATTGGTGGTATCGCTGCCAAACGTGTTGAGATGACTGAGATGCCACAAATGGTTGCCCTGTTCAATGGGTTTGGCGGTGTGGCCTCTACATTAGTGGCCTTCTCTGAATACCTGGAACCAACAACCATACCTGTGACACTTGATGTCAATATTACACTCATTCTGAGTCTGTTTATTGGAACTGTGACATTGACCGGATCCCTGATTGCCTTTGCAAAACTGCAGGGCATCATGCCTGGAAGACCCATTGTCTTGCCCGTACATCAGATAATCAACCTGGTATTGATTATTGGTGTCGTAGCATTCGGTGCCATGTACATCATGAATCCCGATGTTCCCATGTGGCCCTTATTGATCATCGCAGCTGCAGCTATTTTTGGTATCACATTTGTGATCCCCATTGGTGGTGCAGATATGCCCGTGGTGATTGCCCTTTTGAATTCCTATTCAGGTCTGGCTGCTTCCGCCACAGGTTTTGTTCTCTCTAACAATGTCCTGATCATCGCAGGTGCACTGGTTGGAGCATCAGGTCTGATCTTGACCCAGCTCATGTGTGAAGCCATGAATCGTAGTCTTTTCAATGTGCTCTTCGGCGCTGTTGGAACTGATGACAGTACTGGTGAAGCGGGTGCAGGTGGTGGAGAGCAGAAGACCGTTACTCGTTATACCGCTGAAGATGCTGCCATGATCATGGATACGGTTCAATCCGTTATTATTGTTCCTGGATATGGTCTGGCCGTCGCTCAAGCTCAGCACGTGTTACACGAAATGGGAGAATTGCTCACAGCTCGCGGCATTGATGTAAAATATGCTATCCACCCAGTGGCTGGACGTATGCCCGGTCATATGAATGTGCTCCTGGCTGAAGCCAATGTACCTTACGATGTGCTCTATGAAATGGATGACATCAATGATGAATTCCAGAATACAGATGTGGCCTTGATTATCGGGGCCAACGATGTGGTTAATCCTTCTGCTCGTACCAAGAAAGACAGTCCGTTATACGGAATGCCCATCCTGAATGTTGACTATGCCCGGACCGTTATGTTTGTCAAACGATCCATGGGTGCCGGATTTGCTGGTGAAGCCAACCCACTGTTCTTTGACGATAAGACCATGATGGTTTTTGGTGATGCAAAGGCAGTTGTCACTGGATTGGTGAAATCGCTAAAAGAAGAAGAATAGTTTCTTTTATAACACCTGATCATGAGGCCCTGGTTATCCAGGGCCTTTTTTATAACTCAATTCTTGCCACAGTTTCCCAGGTATCAACCGTGCCCTGCGTCTTCACCAGCGTCATCGCTGCAATTGGAATTTCTACAATTTCTGGAAGTTTGACAATGGTCAGCATTTCTCTCTTCTCAACTTCAGATGCTGTACTATAGAGTAAACTAACGTGAGGATAAAATGGTGAATCCTTTTGCCTGCCAAAAAGTTTTCTCGTAACTGAGTTTAACGATATTAGGTCCGGGGTTGTTCTGATCTTGTAAAAGAGGGCTCTGAAATAGAAGTCCTGCATACCCACAGATTCAACCTGGAGAATGCCGGGAATTTGGACACCGCCAAGCTGCTTAAATTTTGGAAGAATCTGCTCGAGATCACCTTCCAGTTGCCCCAGAAGTGTCAGGTGCGGTGGAAAATGGGGTGTTGAGGATCTATCTCCCAAGGAGTTGATAATTCCGGTGAGGATATTTCGGCTTGCGGTCTCGGGAATGAGCCAGATGGAATACCCTCGAACCTGTGCTTCAGGATTAGTTTCAGACATAGGTTTATTTCACCAGATAGATTTTCTTTAGTGTTTTAATCACATTCCCCTGTAAATCATCAATCAGCATCATACAAATATACATGCCAGTACCTGCGACGCCGCCATAACTTAGCTCACCATCCCAGGTCAATTTTCCACGGTGGCTAACTGCTCTGGCAATCACCGGTTCAGCAATTTTTCTACCGGCCATGTCATAGATCCTCACTGAGATCAGCCCTTGCTCTACAGGTAACTCATATTGAATTTCCAACTGATCATCCAACCCATCACCATTGGGAGTAAATGGGTTAGGTGTCAGGTTGACCTGGAGCTCCTGGGCCAGTGATGTCAACACCAAGCTGTTCTCTCTGCCTGGAGTTGCTGCATTTTCATCAATGCATATGCCCCAGTTGCGCTGAACCGAGCCATCAATGTCAGGTCGGATTCTTTCCAGTGAACGCCCCTCAGCTAATGCAGTGTATTCATCGTAGGACATTTCATCCATGTCCAATCCTTGCGGATCATATAAATGAACCGCATCTGAGCCATTATTCAGAGTGGGAAAATCTGCCATAGCTATAAGCGGGCAATCCACAGTGGTACCAATAGAGGCGCCCGCACCACCCAGCAGAACAAAATTTTTCGGCGCAATGATAGAGCTTGTATTTGATATTGGCTTCAGCGTGAGATTGTTATCAGATATTTGCCAACCCCGGATATCCACGTGACGATTACTTCTGTTCAAAACTTCAATCCATTCCATCTGATCCTGTTCAGGTACCGGCATGACCTCATTGATGATCAGCGGTGTTGAATTGCTGGAAACATAGAAGCGCTCATAAATGGTATCATCATCGCTTTTCTCATCACCCTGACTTGTAATCTGGGCATGCAGATCAATCCAGCCGGATTGCTTAAAAAACAACTCCTGATGCCATTCCAATGTATCATCTGGTGTGAGAAGTGACAGCATCCACTCATCGTCACTTACCGTGCCTCCATTCTGAAACATCTGAATATTCAATTTTGCATCCGTGACAATCCCATTTCCACCATTTGTCACCTGAATTATTGCCACTGAGCTTGCTTGCTCCCAGAGCAGTGAATCCACCATTATAAAGCCCCCGAGGGCAATATTATTAGGCGGGATGAGAACTGAATTGTCCCGACCAGGGGTGATGCCACTTTCATCCACACAAGTCGCCCATGAGGACTGATGTTCAATTGATTTCCATAGTGCCGTTCGCTCCAGACTCTTGCCTGATTCACCCCCTCGGGCAGAGGTGTACCCGTGAGATAATTGGATATTTCCCAAGGGATCCTTGATAAAGATGGAATCCGAACTGTTGTTCAAAGATGGCCAGACTGATAATTCGGCCATTTGAGTGCCGGGATCAGTCCAGTCTGATAGTGACATCGAATCCCCACATAGCAGAAAGTAAGTATCTGACTGGATGTCAATTGAAACCAGCACCCTACCTTCAGCCCCACTCCGATCCTCGAATGACCACCCCAATAGATTTAGGGCTTCTGCTCCAATATTTTTGAATTCTAAAAACTCCACCTGATCTTCATCAGGCAGGTAGTGTATCTCATTAATCGCCAGTAAACCTGGTTGATATCCCAGAACAGCTTGAACTGATGTATCTGCCAGTAATAATTCGTTTTGGATAATGCGAATGGGAACACTTGAATAACCCGGCCAAAGCATGGGGCTGGTAAAAACCAATGAATCGGCCATAAAACTTGTCAGTATTCCTTGCCAGAACGTGTCAGCATCAGACGCTACCTCAAACCATCGCAAAGTATCCAGGCCCATATTTCTGAATCTTATTTTAATGGTGGCCTGGGATGGACCAATATCCTCAAATGTCCACAGGTCAATTGATTCAATTTCAAGCGCTACCGGAACTAACTGCCTCGTATTAAAATGAGAGGGTGTTCCCCCATCAGCATGTGTACTGGGAGACCAATTCACTTTTTCCGTTGGAAATAAATTGGGATGTCTGCGCTCCAATGATATACCTGATGATCCCCAACTACCGCGATAGTATACTGAAGCAACAGCATGTCCCGTTGCATCAAACAACCTTATAGAATCAGATGTGCTGTTTAATGTCGGCCAAGAGTTGAGCTCCATAACCATGTGCTCTGGAATTGTAAAATATTCAGCCATCTTTTTATCTGCACACAAACATAGCAAGTAGTCTGGTTCGAGGATATAAAGCGAGTCAGAAATTCTGTGTTGCGTCTGGTTGGCATCGGAGAGACTCCAGCCTTGCAGTGAAATGGGTGTTTCTCCAAGGTTCCTGATTTCGATCCACTCGCCCTCTTGTTCAGAAGTGGGACTATACATAATCTCTGTAATGGCCACTGCATGGCGAGGGTAAGGTGCCGCCACTTCAAAATGCAGGGAATCGTCTGTTGAATTCTCATCCCCTTGAACAAAAAGTGTAGCTGACATCCTATGAAGACCTGATCCAAGCCCAGATATTACTACAGGATATTGAAGAAGCGCTCCAGAATTTATTCGGTCTGTGTATTCTTGAAAAAACACCAACTCAGTATCCTCTTCAACGCCATTTTGATCTCTATCCAGATGTATGGCAATTGAGAATGACGAAATTTCATCCTCTCCAGTATTCTGAATTACGAAGTCAATCCTTACGGGCTCTCCCAACTCAACCTGAACAATAGTTAGTTCATTCAAGCTCAGATTCAATTGAGGCCGGGAAATTGAATTACGAAATCCTGGTGTCCCATTTTCTACCAGTGACTCCTGCCATTGCGCTGAAGAATCTGGCGTATCTGTGGAAACTCTCTCCCAGCTAAAGCCATTATTAGTAGATGATGTCCAGGCCATCTGGGTCATCACCGAAGCGTCAGAATTCCTTATGATGACGCTTTCACCCGAATTTGACAATCCTCCACTTCCAAAGCTGGCATCGGTAGATATGGTATATAGGGGAATGCTGTCCGGGATCAGGTTCAGATACGGTCCTGTTGCCAGCGGATACCCTGGGTCCAGGATGAGGGCGAACCCATTGGGCTGAATCAAATCAGGACCTGAGAGATGCACCAGCGAGTCCTCTCCATTACCATCACTTAATATCCAGCCATTGATGTGCATCACATGAGCGGTCGTATTATAGATCTCAACGAACTCATTTTCGTATTCGGATCCCTGAGGATTTGACATCACCTCTGAGATACGTATGTCACTGGCTTGCAAGCAGATAGCCAGCAACACAAGGCTAATCTTGTGCATAAGAATCCCATCTGTTTTAGTTGAGGTTAACTAGATGAGCATAAAGTAAAGTGAGATATATGCTATTACTAAGATTTTCCTGATATAAAGCACAAATAAAATTATATTCATGTCGTCTTCGCCACGTGAAATTGAATAATTAGGAGGAAATATGAAACTGTTGAAACTTAGCTTTATGATTGTACTAACCGCATTGGTCATGATCAGCTGCTCCGGAGCACCTGAAGTAACCGATATGCCAAGCCAAAAGGCAGGTAAGAATCCCAAGGGACCTTCTGACCTTCCAGATTGGTATATCAATACTCCAGAAGAAGATGATATGTATATCTATGCAGTCGGTACAGGGGAATCACGAAAAATGAATCTTGCCATCGATAAAGCCAAACAGGCTGGCAAGGTTGAATTATCTGAAAGAGTCTCTGCCAATGTTCAGAGTCAGGTGAAAAACTTTTCACAAGAAGCGGGTATGGATGAGAATACTCAGGTGATCGAATTCTATCAATCAACCTCTAAATCAGTGACCAATAACACCCTGAATGGTGTAACCGTCCTGAAACGTTATCCGTATCAGAAATCTGGTGGAACCTGGATTGCTTACGTACAGATGGGTCTGAAAAAAGACGCTGTAAGTACTGCAATTGTGAGCCAAATCCAGAACGAAGAAGCGCTTTATGCTGAATTCAAAGCCTCTCAGGCATTTCAGGAACTTGAAGCAACTGTTGGTGAAACCAAATAGTTCTCGTTTTAATTTGCTAAACAAACGGCTCCCGAATGGGGGCCGTTTTTGTTTTGTTGATCAGCCGACATGCAGGCGACCTGAAGTGGTTAATTATAAGTGGCGATGTCGTGTGCCTCAGCCGACGGACTGGCGGACAAAGTGCCGGTTCAATTTCCTATGAACTCGACCCGCTGGTAGAACTCTTTTTTATAGGCATCACCAATAGGAATCTCTTTCCCCTCAATCCTAATGAATTGTTTCTGAATCACCTCAATTTTGCTCAATGCCACAACATAGCTTCTATGTACCTGGATAAATCTATTATCCGGCAGCAATTCCAGGAGCTGTGCAAATGTCATTCGCGAGAGCAACTCCTTGCCATTTAGATTAAAGATGATGTAATGACCATCCTTCTTGATCAATGAAATCTGATCAATATCCACCTGATGAATTTGAGAACCACTTTTAATGAAGATTTTATCTGAATGTTTTGAGGGTGAATGCTTGTCACCTTCTAATCCCTGTATCGTTTTGGTTTTGTTTACAGCTTTCAAAAAACGATCAAAGGCAATGGGTTTTAACAAATAATCCAAGGCAGGTATTTCATAGCTTTCAACTGCATGCTGGGAATAAGCTGTACAAAATATGATTGAGGTGGTTTCTGTCTGAACCATTCGAGCAAGCTGAATGCCATTCAAGTCGGGCATATTGATATCCATAAATACCAGGTCTACAGCATACTGCGACAAATAGTTGAGTGCTTCAAGAGGGTCACTAAAAGACACCTGCAGATTAAGCCAAGTCACCTTATTGATATAGGATTCCAGAATCTCAATGGCCCCATTTTCATCATCCACAATGATGCAATTTATTTGATCATTCATGGCGAAATCCTTAACTCTACTTTATACTCATCGTCACTAACAATTATTCCCAGTTCATGTTTATCTAGATAATGAAGGTCCAGCCTTTTTTTCACATTGTCCAGCCCGATTCCCTGATACTCAGGTGAAGCACTGCGATCTGGGAATGCGGAATTAATCACAGAAAACCCGATCTGGTCATCCGAAACATCTAAATGAATATGGATATGTCCTTTGCCCTTGCTATCAATTCCATGCTTAAATGCATTTTCTACAAAGGGGAGTAAAATCAGCGGGGCAACCCTGAAATTCTGCGGATCACCCTCAATTTGAAAATCGACATCAGGTGGATCATCTTTTTTGTATTTCAATAGCATTAGATCCATATAATTCTGCAAGTGCTCAACTTCATGCTGAAGATTGATACTCTCTACAGCGCTATCATAAAGCATATACCGCATGAGTCCCGACAAGCGCAAGAGAGCATCGCTACCCTCCTGGTCCTGATTACGCGTAGTGATGGCAAAAATATTATTCAAAGTATTGAATAGAAAATGAGGGTTGATCTGTGAGCGGAGATATTTGACCTCTGCTTCAAGATTCTTCAGCTCCAAGGTCTCCTGCCTACGCATCTGCTGATTGCGTTCCATAACCAGTCCGTAGAAAAGTCCACCAACAACTACCAATAGATTGCCAGTGAGAATGGACAATTCAATGTTCTCACGACTTCTGTATATGAGCATTTTATCTGAAATTTCCCCCGGACCGGTTGGCAAGTTGAAGACCCTAAGCGTCAGTGCATCCCATCCATATTCTAAAAGGGAGCCCAAAGCAAGGATGCCTATAAATGATATACCAACCCGAATTAAAGAGGCGCTGTTGAGACTTGCAGGAATGAGATTGCGAGCAGCAAAGAGCACCAGAACAACAGAGATGACTACATCATAAATACGAACCGCGTATAAACTCCCATCCAAATCATTAAACTGCCCAGAGAAGACAGGCAGTTTTGATGTCTGGATTGGACCATAATAGGCTATACCAAAAGCAAGCGTAAGGAGCAGGGGCTCTATCCATTTTCTATTCATATCTGCAGAATATATACTGAATCACTACATCTTCGACCATAAAGGCGTCTAATTACCCGCCTGATGTCACGAATCCCCATTCCACCGTCGTAAACGTCCAAATTTCAAAATCTCTGGTTTAACCACCAAATTTCAGCCATTGGTGCCAATTTCGAATCTGATGTTTTTTCAGGCTTATGTTTGGCCACCAAAAAAGGAGAAATTGGCAATGCAAATCAAGAAAAGTTTAATCCTTCTCATCATTCTAAGCCTGAGTCTTTCACTGGTTAATGCCCAGAAGCGTCAAGTCATCGTCCACAAGGAAGTTTCCACTGGAGACGCATCCCACAATGAAGTCTTTATCAAACACGTTGGAGGACATGGATTAATCACCGATACATCTGATGTCGATGTAATTGTAGTTGGAGATGGTGATGTCCAATTCTGGAACGACTCACTTCACAACAAACTAATATTTATGAATGAAGGCGATCTCGCCTTTTCCAAAGACTCGCTACTCACCAATGTGTTTATCCATAAAACACCCTCCCATGCGAAAAAGGTTGCCAGAATAATCATTAAAAAGAGTGGCTTTTTTCGGAAGAGCAAAATCATCATCGATTTTGATCCCCGGAATCAAAACATTTTAAAAGTGGTTGACAATGACAAGGAGGTTCCTGCAAATAAGTTCCACAAGTATCAGGAATATCTGGAGGACGCTGCGGATCTATCTGAGCTTGAAGCGTTGCATCCCACAATGCAAGATTTTGAGCTTCAGGTGGAATTGGGAAAACTGCCTAACATAGAAGTTCTTGAAGGTCTGGATTCGTTAATTGTCATACTGGACGGTCTTGAATCCAAGCATGCCATCATTAAAAAGGAACGTTATAAATCCCTGAAGCATATTGTTGAGCTTGAAACCCTAGCAGAAGAGCTTCAGGGTATCCTCACAGGAGCGGGAATCACACCACCGCAAAAGATCAGAGAAATGAGTATTAAGGAACGCAAATTTTACATCAATGGCAAAGAAATTACAGGTGATGTGGGGGGAAAATGTATTCAAGCATACATGGAGCATTCTGACTTGACCCCTGAGGACCTTGACAAAAAAGGTGAGGAAATCAGTATTCACATAACTTTCGATTAACCGGGGATTACAAAACTCCACTAACGCACGACTATCGGGGTCCGCGCTAGTTAAAAGCCGCTCGTTCTGAGCGGTTTTTTATTTCCACAAGCTGCAGGATAACCCATGACAAAACCGCGTGCCTCCTGAGCGGTTTTTTAAATTCCACAAACTGGAGGTTACCACATAACAAAACCGCGTGCTTCCTGAGCGGCTTTTTAATTTATGGTTAATCTGTTTTCCGGGTTAATCTTTCATTCCCGAACTTGAATTGCCCCGTTTCTTTGGCCATGAGGAGTTGGGCTGCCTGGGAATCCACAGACTCAACTTTCAAATGGAATTTTGATGCCGCATTCCCACGAATCGTTTTTGCCAGATTCCCTGAACAATAAATTCTGATCTGCCCATCTTTTGATTTCACATAGGAGAAAGGTTTGTCTTTTAGCGCTCCCGCTTTCATGCTGAACCTAGATGAGCCCCATACTTAGCATGAGGAACCCGGTAAAGGCTGCATTGTTCGGACTCAAACTTGAATCCACATGGGTTTTCATCTCCGTGACCATTGATCGATATTCTTTGTAGAACTCCCAGCTCGGTCGCGGCTTGTATTGTAGCGTATTCAATTCAAATGCCTCAATCACACCTTTGGCCGTGGTGGGTTTTACAAATACCTCATCAAAAGGTTTGTGGTAAACCGGACAGATTGAAATCAAGGACCATTTCGCAATCTTGCCCGTGAGCAAAACATCCAGGACCATATTAAAGCCCTGTTCCTGATTGCCATGGAGCTGTTCGCGCATACCCTGAGCCAGGATGGTTCGATGTTGGTGATTTAAACTTTTTGCAAAATCCCTGAATTTAGGTTTCTCAAAAAGACTGACCATGGAAGACCGTGTAATCATCTTGATCATAGTATCTACGATGGCATCCTGGTCTGCAAAACTATCCTCTGAAAAATCCTCATTTGCCATATCTATCATTTTATCCATCTTGTGCTTTTTCCCAATGGCCAGCATATCAGGGTGTTGGAACCCACCTGGATATTGATCGAGAAAGACGGCTTCAGCCTCTTTAAGCCTTTTGATATTCATTGTCACCCTTCCTGTTCACAGCTAAACACTTTTCACCAATACGATGGCCAAATTAAACCAATCATTACCATAACGGCCAGTGTTGTTATTGTATTTGGAACAATTATTATCACATATCGTTATCTAACCTGAGTATATTGATCTGTAATGTGAATCCCAGGGAGGGAATAGATGCAACAAAAATGGTTTCCAAAGCGAGTTTCAAAATCACTCTCCATCATTACATTCACCCTCTTACTAATCAACTGCAATCAAGCGCAGGAGCCTATGAAATACAATCAATTGACACCTGAAGAGCAACATGTTATCCTGAACAAAGGCACCGAAAGACCATTCAGCGGTAAATATGAACATCATGATGAAAAAGGAACCTACACTTGTAAACAGTGTGATGCCCCCCTCTACCGATCTGGCGATAAGTTTGATGCCCAGTGCGGTTGGCCCAGTTTTGATGATGAAATACCAGGAGCAGTTAAACGGAAAACGGATGCCGATGGACGCAGAACTGAAATTCTCTGTGCAAACTGTGATGGCCATCTTGGACATGTATTCTTGGGAGAGCAATTCACGGCAAAGAACACACGACACTGTGTAAACTCAATTTCACTAAATTTTGAAGCCGTGGAGATTCAGATGGAAAAAGCGATTTTTGCTTCGGGATGTTTTTGGGGTGTTGAATATCAGCTTCAAAAAGTGGATGGGGTTATCTCAACCAGCGTAGGATATACTGGTGGATTAATTCCTAACCCCACCTATAAACAAGTCTGCACGGGGCGCACCGGCCATGCAGAAGCAGTTGAAGTAGTGTTTGACCCTAGCAAAGTGAGCTATGAACATTTAGCGCGCTTATTTTTTGAGACCCATGATCCAACACAGGAAGATGGACAAGGACCCGATTTAGGCACCCAGTATCGGTCTGAAATATTTTATTTCTCAGACGAACAAAAGGCCGTAGCTGAAAAATTGATCGGTTTATTGGAAGCTAAGGGTTTGGATGTAGTGACAGGCTTGACACCAGCTACCACATTCTATGATGGTGAGGAATATCATCAGGATTACTACCAGAAATCAGGTGGAACCCCCTACTGTCATGCCTACACCAAGCGCTTCTAAATAGAATTAAGCCCTCAAGATTTTTCTATATTTGTATCACCATATAGCTTTTGAAGTCTGATTAATTCCTGTTTGGTTTCCTTGACAATCCTAGCATAAGCAGGGTCGGCATAGACGTTATTCATTTCTGAGTGGTCTTTTTCCAGATCAAATAGTTCCCAGAAATCATCCTCCTCATAATAATGAATCAGCTTGTAGCGTTCAGTCCGTACCCCATAGTGACGCCGCACATTGTGCCACCCGTGGGGATGCTCATAGTAATGATAATAGATTGATTCGCGCCAGTCATCTGGCGTGTTGCCCTTAACCATGCTTCTTAATGAATGACCTTGCATATCACCTGGTACTGGGACACCAGCAAAGTCTAGAAAGGTGGCAGCAAAATCTAGATTCATTACCATGTTGTCAGTCACCTGGCCCGCCTGTATTTCTTGAGGATAGCGCATCACCAGAGGCATACTCAAGGATTCTTCATACATAAAGCGTTTATCATACCAGCCGTGTTCACCCAGATAAAACCCCTGATCTGAAGTGTAGACAACCAAAGTGTTTTCCGCCAATCCGTTTTGGTCCAGATAATCCAGAACCCGACCCACATTTTCATCCACTGACATGATACAGCGGAGATAGTCTTTAAGATATTGTTGATATTTCCAGTTCAGCAGTTCATCACCTGTGAGCTTGAGGTTCTTGAATTCCGCATTCACCTTATCATAGTGCGCATCCCACCCAGCCTTCTGCTCATCGGTCATCCGATTATAGGTGGTTTTCCAGGTTTCAGTGACCTTCTCAGCAAAAGATCTTTTGCCACCCGAGCCGGTCTCTTCTTCAATTGAGTCATTGTGCAGCTTCAGATCAAAGGTGAGATACATATCATCAATGCGCATGTCAGCTTCGCCAGCGGCAATCCGTCCGGTATACTCATCATGGAAATTATCTGGTAGTGGAATCTCCTGATCCTTATAGGCATCCAGGTGCTTAATGTTGGGCATCCAGTTACGATGGGGTGCTTTGTGGTGGATCAGCATACAGAAGGGGTTGGATTTGTCAAGATTGTCCAGTGCATCAATGGCTTTATCAGTAATTATGTCAGTGGCGTAACCGATATAGTGCTTTTTTTCACCCATCTCTGTAAAGTCCGGATTGTAGTATTGTCCCTGGCCCTTGAGAATGTTCCAGTAGTCAAATCCAGTGGGTTCTGTTTTCAAATGCCACTTGCCAACGATGGCGGTCTGATATCCCACCTCCTGGAGTAGTTTCGGAAAAGTAAGCTGGCTGCCATCAAAGGTGCAGCTATGATCTAACATGCCATTCAGGTGAGAGTACTTTCCCGTGAGTAGAGTAGCACGACTGGGTCCACAGATCGAGTTGGTTACAAAACTGTTCTGGAATCGGATACCCTCATTGGCAATGCGATCTATATTGGGTGTCTTAACCAGTGTATCATTGTAACAACTGATAGCCCGCTCAGCATGGTCATCACTCATGATAAAAACGATGTTTGGTTTGTTCGTTTTGGTACATCCAAAGGTCATCAAACCAGGCAGGGCTACTGCTGCGGTCCCCAATCCTGCTGTTTTCAAAAATTCTCTACGCGTTGTTTTCATAGTTTCCCCAATTCGAATTTTTTACCCTGAAATTTTGTATCCACTCAATGATTCATAGCTTGTAAAGGACTGGGCTAATTCAATTTTGCGGCAACAAATGCCGTGGTCCAGGCCGCTTGAAAATTATACCCCCCGGTAATGCCATCAATGTCCATGATTTCACCCGCGAAGTAAAGATTTTTACAGACTTTACTCTGCATAGTTTTTGAGTCAATGCTTTCCAGGCTGACACCACCACAGGTCACAAACTCCTCCTTAAATCCAGTCTTTCCAGATACCGAAAAAACATCATTTGTGAGCAGGGTTACCAGTTTGTTGAATCCCTTTTTCCCCAGTTCACTCCATTTCTTCTGAGGAGGCAAAGCGCTTTTCATGAGCAAATAACGCCAGAGTCGATCAGGCAAACCATAGGGTCGATGGTTTGCCAATAGTTTATTCGGATTGGATTGTGAGATGGTGTTAAGGACCCTAACCACTTCCTCATGGTTGCTCTCTCCCACCCAATTAACCAGTGTTTTGAATTCATAATTTTTTTCATTAAGGACCCTGGCTCCGAATGCTGAGAGCCTCAGAATAGCTGGACCGCTAAAGCCCCAATGCGTTATCAACAAGGGACCTCTCGACTGAATATTTGCCCCCTGAATACTTACCAGAGTTGGGTCTACAGCGACACCGGTTAAATCTGTTATTGGTTCCTCAGGCATATTAAATGTGAACAGAGAAGGTACAGGCTCGCTGATTTTATGCCCAAGTGCTCGAAGCCACTCCAGACCATTTTTTTGCGGTGCTCCTCCAGAGGCAACAATAACCTTGTCAAACATTTGGGGAGGGTCATCATTTATGAAGATTAATTCCAGCTTATTGTCTTTCTGATGAATCGCCTGAACTCCCAGACCCGTTTCAATTGATATATCCAGTTTCTCGGTTTGATCCAGAAAACAGTCAATAATATCCTGTGAGTATTCAGATTGTGGAAACACACGACCATCGTCCTGTGTCATTAAGGGAACGCCTCTGGATTCAAACCATTCAATTGTATCGCTGGTATTGAAACTGCGGAGCGATTTTTTCATCAGCCGCCCGCCTCGGGGATAAGCCCTGGCAAGTTCGCCGATATCGCTGGATCCGTTGGTAACATTACAGCGACCGCCACCTGATATTTTCACCTTAGCCAGGAGTTGTTTGGATTTTTCAAATATAACCACTTGGGCTTGGGGGTGATTTTCTTTGGTACAGATCGCTGAAAAAAAACCAGCGGCACCTCCCCCGACAATAGCAACCTTCACTCCAGCAACCTCATCGATTCAGGAGATGCTGGAAATAAGTGGGTAGCTCAGCTTCAAAGGTCATCCTCTGCTTGGTTCCGGGATGAATAACATTTAGCGTTCCTGCATGGAGCGTCAGCCGTTTAACTGCTTTGTCTTTGCCACCATAGATTTTATCACCGGCCACAGGACACCCGGCGTCAGCAAAATGGACCCTGATCTGGTTTTTTCTGCCTGTCAGCAAGTCTATTTCAACCAGGCTGTACCTTTTGGACTCCTGGATGACCTTATAGCCCGTCTGGGCCAACTTGCCCACCTTTTTATCCTCAGTGGAGTACATTTTGTTAACTGCATTTTCAGCCAGGTATGAGCTTAGCACGCCCTCCTTTTCGACCATACTTCCATGGATAACGGCGTAGTATTTTTTGCTGAATTCCTTCCAATGATCCTGCAGAAAGCGTTTATTGATCTCACTCTTAGCAAAAAGGAGAACGCCAGAGGTGTCTCTATCCAGACGGTGCACGATGTAAATGCGTTTCCTGGATTTGGCATTGCCCTTGCGAACATAGTTGTTCAGAGCAAAATAGGCGGTCCGGTCTCTGGTTTTGGAATTACTCATGGAGAGGAGACCACTCATTTTATCAACCACAAGGATGTCATCATCTTCATAGAGAATGGTAAGCCCACGAGGTTGATGTCTTTTGGATGGCTTTTTTATTTTGCGTTTGGGGCGGTCCGGTTTCATTGCAAATATACTTTCTTGGAGGTTAATGACCCCTCTAGTAGTGGATAAGTTTGGTTAATCCTTTAGGCTGTGGGACCTTTTCCCAACAACCCCCAGAGCCAATGGTGGAACTTATGCATTCCCTGGGGTTGGGCATACATGAGAATGCATTCTCCATGGACCAGGGCTATATCATTTTCGCTACAAAATTGGATGGCTGCTGGTGATTCAGAGCCTTGCTGCATCCAGACATATTTGATACCAGATGCTGGTACTTCTTGCACGATTTTCTCAGATTGTGCCGGTGGCACCACCAAAACGAGACCCTTTACTTCAGGCGGTAGCTCAGCAATGCTTGCATAACATTTATGACCATCGATTTCATTTACCGCTGGATGGACCACCGATAAATCATAACCCTTCCGGGTAAGTTCTTTCAGAACCATGTGACCAAATTTTTTGCCACTGCGAGATACCCCGGCCACTGCCAGTGATTTCTGCCCCAGAAATTCATCAACTAAGGATTGAGTTAACATGTGAACCCCCTTTACTATAATGCTGTATTATTGATCTGTTAGCGGGACAAAATAATCACGCTTGATATACACGTACAGTACAAAACTCCACCAGGCGACCAGCGTGGCAACGATACCCAGGTGCATCGCCTGAGAAACAATATCTTCTCCCCCTACACCCATTAGTTCACCATATTGACTAATAAGGCCTGATGTTGCCTGGCCATACATGATAAACAGAAGCCGATCTACGGTATAAGTCAATGTCCCGGCGAAAAGCACTTGAAAGCCCCATGGCTTTGCACTCCAGAGTCCCAATCCCATGGCACCGTAGAGACCTATGTAAATGATATGATAAATAAATGCAATGATACCGGTGTATTCTTCACCAAACAGCTGAACTGCAACTGTGATATCTGAGAGCTCTGCCAGCGCGGATAGGAAGAAAAAGAACCCGGCAAAACGCATGGTAAAACGCGGGCCCTGCCTTTTTTGGGTTATCTCAGCTTCTACAGCAGAGGGATGAATCCAGGCCCCATTCTGTTTGGACGCAAAGCAAAAACGGCATACCACTGCATCGTCCTGGATTTCCTCAGCGCAATAAGGACATTTCATATCCGTTTATCTGCCCTTCAATTGAATTATTTCTTTGCTATAAGCATAGCTATGAAAATCAAAATCCATTGTTAACTCAAAGTAGAACTCGGTTGAGTAGCCGGGCTTTAGAGATTCTCTAACTAAAAAGTTTTCAGATATAAGCAACTGCATTCCTGAAAGGGAATCCGAACTGCTATACTCACGAAACTCATCTTGATTGTCTCGGCCAAAGTTATCCGAACCAGGCTGCTTGCCCTTCACCAACTCTGCCTGCTCTGTATGACGATACAGTCTGAACTCAAACTTACAGGATGTCACGACTCGGGAACTATTGTTTACGATTCGTCCACCAATAAAGTCACGATCCGTATTGATATCAAAATTGTCGATTACGACTTTGCTATACGCTTCTTTTGGTATTTTCGCATCATCCAGATTGGAGCAAGAAACAACCAGAAGCATGATCACACTGAGGTAGCAAGTGAGTTGTACGGTCCTGGGGTGCAATGACCATTTTCTGATATTGGGATTAAACACTTTTCTCCTCGGACCATACGGCGAACTCATTTCCGCAGGGATCACAGAAGTGGAAACGCCTGCCACCGGGGAATGAAAAAATTGGTTTGATGATTGAGCCTCCAGCTTTTTCTATCTTGGTCAACGTCTGTTCCAGATCGCGACTATAGAATACAACCAGGGCGCTACCCCCCTCTGTTTTAGCAGATAACGCTGATCTATGGAAACCACCTTCAACACCAGCTTTGGAGAAGGCTACATAATCTGGACCATGGTCCACAAAAGACCATCCAAAGATTGCTCCAAAAAATGCCTTCTCAGCTGACAGGTCGCTGGCCGGAAATTCGAGATAGTCTATTTTCTCATGTTCGCTCATATCACGCTCCTTTTCATCCCTACTTTTACTGTCTGTTAACTGGGATCAACCAGTTCAACTTTGATTCGATCAGGGTCCTCAAAAAAAGCTGCCCTGTAATCCGCTCCTCCAGCATAGGGATGCCGGTCTTCATAAAGTAGAGTGATTCCCTTTTTTCTCAATGAATCAACAGTCTCATTAAAGTGGTCAGACGAACTTGCCCAGAATGCCAGATGGTTCAACCCGGTTCTACACCGGTGATATTCAATATCCATGTATTTCTCGGCTGTCTGAACAAACACAATATAGGTGGTTTCGTGGATAAAGCTAAAACCACGATCCCAGACCTGGAATTCTTGATATCCCAGCAGCCCTAAAAACCACGACCAGAATTGCTTTGAGACAACCAGGTCAGATACATAGATCTCAATATGATGTAATCCTGCTGCAGTCTTCATGTTGGTTCCCTATTGTACATGCATTAGCTCTTTCAAAATTATTGGAATTTCGGCTATTCCCCCTGGTTACAACTTACGATAAAATCCATGATTCGATGTAACTCAATCTGGGTAGATTTGCGATTATTGCTGATTGGGTATTGTAGAAGAAATTATTCATTATTCGGATGGTAGGGGCTAAATTGCGAACCGGCTCAGAACGAAATCGTCGCCAACCGGTCAATTTCATACACATGAGAATATGACAATGACATATCAACCCTTTTCCCTTTCTGGCAACATTATAGATGTTCTAAACCAGCGCATATATTCCGGCACCATTCATGTCGAAAATGGAAAAATTAAATCTATCACTGAAGAACAGACACCTGAAACAAAGTTCATTCTTCCTGGATTAATAGATGCCCATATTCATATCGAAAGCTCCATGCTGGTTCCCTCTGAGTTTGCTCGATCTGCTGTGGTGCATGGCACGGTGGCAACGGTTTCAGACCCTCACGAGATAGCCAATGTTCTGGGACTTGAGGGCGTAGAATTTATGCTGGACAATGCTGCTAAAACGCCATTTAAGTTTCATTTTAGTGCACCCTCCTGTGTTCCGGCGACACCCTTTGAAACTGCTGGGGCAACCATTTCAGCGACAGAAATAGCTAAGCTATTGGAGCGACAGGAAATTGTCAGTCTCTCCGAGATGATGAATGTCCCCGGTGTATTAAATGATAGCGATGATGTTCTTGGCAAGTTGAAATTGGCAAAAATCGCTGGAAAACCTATTGACGGACATGCTCCCGGTCTGCGGGGTTCGTCAGTAAAAAAATATATCGAAGCTGGAATCACCACGGATCATGAGTGTTTCACCATTGAAGAGGCACTTGAGAAACTCTCGCTGGGAATGCAGGTTCAGATTCGGGAGGGATCTGCTGCCCGCAATCTTGATGACCTCATGCCCCTGCTGAATGATCATTACGAAAACTGCATGCTCTGCAGTGATGACAAACACCCTGATGATTTTGCAGAGGGTCATATCAATGAGATGGTCAAGCGGGCAATTGCTGCAGGAATTGATCCTTTAAAGGTGCTGTGGAGTGCTACCGTCACACCGATTAAAACCTATGGACTTAATGTTGGATTACTCCAGCCTGGTGATGCAGCCGATATGCTGGTAATCGACAACTTGAACAATTTTGAGATTCCGACCACCTACATCAATGGTGAAATCGTTGCCAAAAATGGCTCTACCCAACTAGACTCACAACGCATTACCCCCATTAATAAATTTGAAGCCAACCGGCAAACTCCGGAGCTATTTCAGATAAAAGCCAAGCAACCTGAAGTACCTGTCATTGATGTCATTGATGGACAATTGGTCACCAGACGATTTGAAGTGAAACCTACAATAGATGGTGATGGCTTTATCCAGGCTGATATGGAAAAAGACATCCTCAAAATTGCAGTGCTGAATCGCTACACTATATCAAAACCAGCTGTAGCTCTTATTCACAATTTTGGAATCAAGGAAGGAGCTATTGCCTCCTCTGTAGCCCATGATTCACATAACATTGTGGCAGTGGGTACATCAAATGAGGCTCTGACCAGAGCTATCAATCTGATTATTGAAAACCAGGGTGGTATTTCAGCGGCAAGCAATTCAGGGGATCACGTTTTGCCATTGCCTGTTGCTGGAATCATGTCTGATGATGACGCCTTCAAAGTTGGCAAGGCTTATGCCCAAATAGATCAAATTGTCAAATCCATGGGAACCACATTGGCCGCACCTTACATGACGCTGTCCTTCATGGCATTACTGGTTATCCCTGATATCAAGCTCAGTGATAAGGGGTTGTTTGATGGGGTTGGGTTTGAGTTTTTGGATGTTTTTGAGGGTATAAGGGTATAAGGGTATAAGGGTATAAGGGTATAAGGGTATAAGGGAGATAGGAATTGGCCCAGGAAATTCAAACTATATATCAGAATGATGGTATTGCTGCTGAAGTGCAAATCCCTGATGCATTCATTTCTGAGCCCCGCTCAGGATATCAAGAAGACAGAGATTTTACTTCATTGGTAGCCTGGCAAAACAGTCGTAACGTTAAATTGTTTTGCTACCAGCAGCTTGTTCCCTGTCTACCTGGCTCTGAAAAATTCAATCTTAAGAGTCAAATCGAGAGGGCAACCGTAAGCGTAACTGCTAACATTGCTGAGGGATATGGTCGTTTTCACTACCGAGAAAGCGTTCAATTCTATAGAATTTCCAGAGGATCTTTATACGAGCTAAAAGACCACCTTCTCACCTGCAAAGATATAGAGTATGTGGATGAAAAACTAATGCAAGAGGGCCTGAAAAAAATTGAGGCCGCAAAAATTAGCCTCAATGGGTTTATCAATTTTGTACGTTCTAAATTCGAGAAAAAGCAATGATTCCGACAACCCACCCCTTACCCCATATACCACTAGTACCCCTATACCTCTACATGCGAGATAGTATAGCCAACCAGTTGAGCCGAAGAGTGGAACACCATGTCTAGCTCCTTCTCCAACATAGGAACCAGTACTAAACGGGTGGATGCTCGTGGGAAGACTACGGGGGAGACGCGCTTTCTTACGGATTTACAGGTCGATAACATGCTCCATGCGGCGCCTGTATATTCAAAAGTTCCCTATGGTCACCTGTTAGGCATCGATATAAGTAAGGCTGAGAAAGACCCACAATTTGTAGGCTTCTTTTCCGCAGTAGATATCCCTGGAGAAAATCAGGTGGGGGTCATCCTGGAGGACCAGCCATTATTGGCCAATGATATTGTCCGGTTTGTAGGCGACAGTGTGGGGATCATGGTAGCCCAGAGTGATGAGGCTGCCCAAAGACTGGCTGAACTGGTTGAAGTGAATATTGAACCCTTTAAACCAGTTTTTACCATAGATGCCAGTCGTGATGCCACAGAAAACTTTATACACGACAGTAATCTGGCCTGTAAACACCAGGTAAACCGCGGGGATATAGAAACAGCCTTTCTCAGCGCAGATCATATCATTGAAGCTCGCTTTGAAACACCTTTTCAGGAACATTACTATCTGGAACCCCAGGGTTGCATAGCCCGGACTACCTCAGAAGGTGGAATCTATGTCATTGGTTCCATTCAATGTCCCTTCTATGTACAGAAGGCAATATCCAAGGCCTTGGATATCCCCTTTTCAAAGATCAAGGTTGAGCAGGCGCCCACCGGTGGCGCTTTTGGAGGTAAGGAAGATATCCCCTCTGAAGTCTGCACCAGAGCTGCACTGGCAACCCTACTCTTGAAGCAGCCCGTTAAAATGGTTTACAACCGGATGGTTGATGTACAATTGACCAGCAAACGTCACCCCTTTCAGATGCATTATAAAGTCGGCGTCTCCAAAGCAGGAAAGTTACTTGCGGCTGAGGTTCAACTGGAAGAGAATGCCGGTGCTTATGCTACCTTGTCCTCTGTCGTATCGTACAGGTCTGCCATGCAGGCTATGGGGCCCTATGTTATTGACAATATCGCAGTAGAATCCCACTCTTACTATACCAATTCACCACCCACTGGTGCTTTCCGGGGATTTGGATCTCCCCAGGCAGCTTTTGGACACGAGAGAATGATGGATGTCATTGCCGCTGAGTTGAAAATGAATCCTGTAGAATTGCGTTTCAAAAATGTGGTGAAAGTAGATACCAAAACACTCACGGGTCACCACCTGACCAGCAGTGTTGGTGCCGAAGAAACCCTGAGAACGGCAGCAGAAGCCTCAGGGTGGCAGAATCAGACACCTTCAAATGACCCACGCTGGAAAACTGGCTATGGTGTTTCATTAATTCATTATGGCAATTGCCTGGGAGCTGCTGGGTGGTTTATGGATGGTAGTGGTGTCAAAATCAAGTTGCATCGCGATGGCTCCATTTCCGTTGCCTTTGGTCTGGTTGAAATGGGACAGGGAGCTTTGACCGTCGTTGCTCAGATGACTGCCGAAGCTCTAGGCGTTGAACCCTCAAGAATTACCGTTTTACCTACTGATACAGAACAGGTACCGGATAGTGGCCCCGCCGTAGCCAGTCGCAATGTGGTCATGACAGGCAATGCCATCAGGGATGCTGCCAACAAGATGTTGCGTATCCTGAAAGAAGCAGCCGCCGAACTTATGCAATGCGATCTGAATGAAATCAAGCTTGAGAATGGCACTGTTACCAATATTCGCAATAGCGAGACCCTGACTTTTAGTGATCTGACCAACTATCTATATTTATCAAATCGTCCTATGGATGTCTTGGGTTGGTGGCATGTTCCTGAGCTGGAATATGATGCTGAGAATGGTGTTGGTGAGGCATATTTCACCTATTCCTATGCCACCCATGTTGCCAAAGTCAGCATTGACAATCTTACTGGCCAGGTGAAGGTCGATAAAATCTGGGCGTCTCACGATATCGGAAAAGCCATCAATCCTGCTGGGTTGGAAGCTCAAATTGAAGGTGGTACTGCTCAGGGAATTGGCTGGGCACTGACTGAGAACTTCAAAATGAATGCAGGTATGGTTTTATCTGATAACCTGACCACCTATTTACTTCCCACAGCTATGGATGTTGGGGAGATCGAATCCATATTGGTGGAAGATCCTGAACCAGAAGGTCCCTGGGGAGCCAAGGGAATTGGTGAGCCGGCAATCATTCCAACTGCGGCAGCTATTGCCAATGCCATCAGTCATGCAGTAGGAAAATCAGTTGATCATATACCCGTAACGCCTGAAGAAGTATTGGAGTTGTTAGATGAGTAAGGTGAAACAAATTCTACTACACAATTTGCGCATTATTGACCCCTTTGGTGAACGAGAATTTCTGGAGCATGGATCTATTCTGATTGAAGATGAGCTCATCAAGTTTGTGGGACGAGGCTTTTCACATGTGGGCTTCGAAGGGCAAATCCTGGACATGCAGGGTAAAACTGTGCTGCCAGGTATCATTAATGCCCATACCCATCTTTACTCCACCCTGGCCCTGGGGATGCCTCCACCAAAAGTGAATCCAACCAATTTTGTTGAACATCTCAAGGAAGTCTGGTGGAAGCTGGATCGGGGTCTGGACAAGGCCTCAACCAAAGCCTCCTTCCAGGCCGGACTTATGGATTGTCTGATCAATGGAACGACAACAGTCTTTGATCACCATGCCAGCCCCCAGTTTGTTCATGGCTCTCTTGACCTTCTGGCTGAAACCGCTGAATCTTTTGGTATAAACATATCGGTATGTTTTGAGACTTCTGACAGAAATGGGGAATCCAGTTTTCTGGAGGAATTGAAGGAAAATGTTCGAGCAATCAAGAAATACGCTGACAATCCATACGTGATTCCCCGTCTTGGTTTACATGCTTCCTTCACACTCTCGGATGAATCTCTCAAAGCTGTCAGTGACACCCTCAAAGCATTGCCCGGTTGCGGTATCCACATTCATGTTGCCGAGGACCTGGCTGATGAGAAAGATGCCCAAAAAAAGGGCTATCAATCTGTCATACAGCGCCTGGATCATTTCGATCTACTCTCCAACCAATCAATGATTATTCACGGCATATTTATCACTCGCGAAGATAGGCACACCTTACTGAAACATGGTTGCAAAATGGTTCATAACCCCACATCCAACGCCAATAATCAAGTGGGGATTCTTGAAACAGAGATCATGGATACCATGCATCCTGGGTTGGGAACTGATGGCATGCAGAACAATCTTCTGAAAGAAGCCAAAGAGGGCACCCTGATTCGATCTGCAGTAGGAAGCCCATACATCAATTATCTTGAATTGCTCTTCAAGAATAATCCAGACATTGCAGTAAAGATTTTTGGCAGACTAATCGGTCATATCGAGGAAGAGGCCCAGGCCGATCTGATATTTTACGATTATAACCCGAGGACAGATTTAAATGCTGACAATTTTGGTGGACATCTGCTCTTTGGCCTGGAAAAACCAACAGATGTTATGACCCGTGGTGTTTTCCGGATGAAGAACAAACAAGTTCTGAACATAGACATCCCTCGAATTCTAGATGACTCAAAAAAACAATCCGCGCGACTCTGGTCCGCCATGCAATCGCTTTAATTGAATGATATAGAAAGACAAGCTATGAACGTTGATTTCCAACAGATACTGAAACAGGCCGAACGATACCGTCCTGATATCTCCAAGTTCCTGCGCGACATGATCGCCATCCCCAGTGAAAGTTGTGATGAAGAAAAGGTGGTTCTCCGCATTAAGCAGGAGATGGAAACAGTAGGGTTTGACAAGATTGAGATTGATGAAATGGGTAACATTTACGGCACCCTGGGGCACGGTGCTCATGTCATTGCCATGGATGCCCATATTGATACAGTAGGCGTGGGCAATCTCGAAAACTGGAATGTCGATCCTTATGAAGGCTTTGAGGATGACAAGATCATCATGGGCCGAGGTGCTTCAGACCAGGAAGGTGGGATGGCCAGCATGGTATACGCTGGAAAAATCATCAAGGATTTGGGTCTTGATAATGATTACACGCTGGTGATTACTGGAACGGTTCAGGAAGAAGATTGTGATGGTCTATGCTGGCAATACATCATGGATCATAAAAAAATTCAACCGGAATTTGTGGTAAGTACGGAGCCCACATCCTGCCGAATCTATCGTGGACAACGCGGTCGCATGGAGATAAAAGTTACCACCTCCGGGATCAGTGCCCATGGTTCTGCACCTGAACGTGGAGACAATGCCATTTATAAGATGGCTCCCATTTTGCTTGAGCTACAGGACCTGAATACAAGACTGGCGGACCATGATTTTCTGGGTAAGGGTTCACTTACAGTTTCGGAGGTCTTCTTCACATCACCTTCACGCTGCGCAGTGGCTGATGGTTGTTCCATTTCTGTTGACCGGCGATTGACAGTGGGTGAAACTGCAGAATCTGCCATGCAAGAAATTCGGGACCTCCCTGCAGTTAAAGCAGGACAAGCTATTGTAGAAATGTACGATTATGAGCGTCCCAGCTATACCGGTCTTAGTTACCCGACCGAAGCCTACTTCCCCACCTGGCTCATCGAGGAAGACCATGTAGCCACCACAGCACTGGTTGACGCATATAAGGGACTTTTTAAAGCGGAACCGGTGGTGGACAAGTGGACGTTCTCAACCAATGGCGTAGCTATTATGGGGAAATATGGTGTGCCCTGTATCGGTTTTGGTCCTGGAGCAGAAGAAGAAGCCCATGCACCCAATGAAAAAACATGGAAAGATCATCTGGTAAAAGCTGCTGCAATGTATGCTGCAATTCCGCTGACATATTTGAAACGGATTCAAAAATAGCCATGGCCAGAAATGCTCTAAGCGACGATTCGAATCGTCGCCTTGTTTTTGCAAAATGTATCCAGCTTCACACGCTGAAACGAAACTTTGAAGGATTACGAATGTGAATGATATCATAAAAAAAATCAAATCCCTGGACCTCAGTAATTATGGCAATGACTTTTTGCTCACCTGGGATAAGTCACCCGAGGAACTGGAAGCCACCCTGCTCATAGCCGAACTGTTAAGAGAAAGACATCGTCTGGGAAAACCAAATCTGGTTTTCGACTCAGGTCTGGCCGTCTCAATCTTCCGGGATAATTCAACCCGAACCCGCTTCAGTTTTGCCTCGGCTGCCAATGCCCTTGGCCTGGCTGTTTCTGATATGGATGAGGAGAAATCACAGGTTTCCCATGGCGAAACGGTTCGTGAAACAGCCAACATGATTTCCTTTATGACCCGGGTTATCGGTATTCGGGATGATATGTATCTGGGTGAAGGTCACAGTTACATGAAGGAAGTCTCCGAAGCAGTCCAGACCGGTTTTAAGGAAGGGGTACTCCATAACCGCCCAGGTCTTATTAATCTGCAATGTGATATTGACCATCCTACTCAGAGCATGTCTGATCTGGCCATGCTGAAAAACTATTTTGGTTCAATCGAAAACCTCAGGGGCAAAAAGATCGCCATGTCATGGGCCTACTCTCCCAGTTATGGAAAACCACTCTCCGTACCCCAGGGGATAATTGGCCTGCTCACGCGCTACGGCATGGATGTCACACTGGCCCATCCTGAAGGTTATTCTTTGATACCTGAGGTTGCTCAGCTCGCTGATAAACAGGCCCAGGTGTCTGATGGGTCATTCAATATTGTAAATGATATGGACGAAGCATTTAAAGATGCTGATATTGTGTATCCTAAATCATGGGCACCTTTTCATGTTATGGAAGCCCGGACATCCCTGCTGAAATCGAGTGATAAAGCCGGCCTCCAATCCCTGGAACAAGAATGCCTGGCCAACAATGCTAAATTCACAGACTGGGAATGTACTGAAGAGAAAATGAAACTCACGAGAAATGGTGAGGCATTATATATGCACTGTCTACCAGCTGATATCACTGATGTGAGTTGTCAGCAGGGTGAGGTCAGTGCGTCTGTCTTTGAAAAATACAGACGAGACACTTACCTGGAGGCTAGCTATAAGCCCTTCATAATTGCTGCGATGATGTTTTTGACTGGTGTCAAAGACCCCATGGTAGCACTAAACAAACTTGATAAATAGAAATGAATACTTTTACAACGAACCAGACGAAACTGACGCACCCAAAGCTCAAAAATGTCTTTGATTGTCAAATCCTAATTCGCTCTTATTCGTTTACTTCGTAAGTTTCGTTGTAAATATCAAAAGGACCAATAACGTGAACTCAGAACAAATTCTTAAAAACACCATTCAACGCTGTAAAGAAAAAAACATCATTTTACCAACCTATAAACAAATGGCTAATCCTGATTTAATTCCCGATGGAATCAAGGCTGAGTTATCTCAAATCGGACTCTGGGATCTGAATCCTCGTAATCTTTTTAGGTTGAGCTGGCAAAATGAGCCCATCCCTTCAGGAGGTGGCTATGGCGATGTTAACTATCTTGAATTGCCTAAAGCATTAACCGGTGTTGATGCTCGCATCGTAATTCTCATTGGTAAATTCTTTCCTACAGGTGCTCACAAAGTTGGAGCAACTTTTGGTCCTCTCGTGGAAAAACTGATTTCAGGTCAATTTGACCCCACCCACCAGAAAGCCTTGTGGCCATCAACTGGTAATTACTGTCGCGGTGGTGCGTATGATGGTTATCTACTGGGCTGTCCATCCATAGCCGTGCTCCCGGAAGAAATGTCACGAGAACGCTATGAGTGGCTGGAAAAGGTGGGTGCTGAGATCATCCGGACTGAGGGTGGAGAGGCCAATGTAAAGGAGATTTATGACAAAGTAAAAGAGCTGGAAGCTGAGCGCGGAGATGAGATTGTCACACTGAATCAATTTGATGAGATCGGGAATGCCTTATGGCACTATGCTGTCACAGGCTCAGCCATGGAGAAAGTATTTAATGACACGAATACTGGTGGGCAACGTTTCTCAGGTCTTTTCCTGACGCAAGGTTCAGCTGGAACGCTGGGATCTGCAGACTATCTAAGAGAGAAGTTCCCTCGCATTAAGATTGGTGCTGGTGAAGCACTTCAGGTTCCCACCTTGCTCCAGAATGGATTTGGTGCACATCGTATTGAGGGTATTGGTGACAAGCACGTTCCGTGGATTCATAACATGAAAAACATGGATATGGTGATTGGTGTAGATGACAACATTTCCATGAATCTAATCCGTCTGTTTAATGAACCTTCCGGGCATGCCCTATTGAAAGCTCAAGGAGTTGATCCTGCCTTGATCAGCAAACTAGATTATCTAGGAATTTCCAGTATTGCCAACATTGCCGGCGCTATAAAAATGGCCAAGTATTATGAGTACAATGAAAATGATGTAGTTTTCACTGTAGCCACAGACTCCATGGAAATGTACCAGTCACGTCTAGTCGAGCTTGAAGAAGAACAGGGTAACTATACTGATATCAATGCGCATGTTGATTACGAACGTTATCTCCAGGGATTGGATAGTGAAGGTGTACTCGAGTTAACATACCGCGAGAAAAAGCGCATGCATAATTTGAAATATTTTACCTGGATTGAACAACAGGGAAAAACAGTCGAGGAATTGGATGCCCAATGGTATGACGATGATTATTGGTCATCAAAATTCGCCCTGGCTGATGAATGGGATGAGAAAATCGAAGCATTCAATGCAGAGACCGGGTTGCTGAAGAAGTATAGTTAAGGAGCATTGCTTGAATCCTAAAGCCATAAATGGTCTACAATGTCACCAGTGTAACTGGCTTGTACCGGCTGATCCTTTTCACTACACCTGCCCCAAATGCGGTAAGAATCTGGATTTTGTCTACGATTATGATAAAATTAGCATGGATTGGTCTAAAACTGAACTCAATCAAAATTCAGAAAAATCCATTTGGCGCTTCCTACCTCTACTTCCGGTTATAGGTGCTCCTGAAAGAACATCTGTACGAGTAGGTGGAACACCCCTGGTGAATTTTCCTGAACTGGCGGATAAACATGGAATAGCCAGTTTCCAGATAAAAGATGATAGTCGTAATCCATCAGGATCCCTAAAAGATCGCGCCAGTGAGGTGGGCATTCAACATGGGCGAGAGCAAGGTAAAGTAAGTATTGTCGCTGCATCCACCGGCAATGCTGGGTCATCCCTGGCAGCACTTACAGCCTACCATGGAGTTAAAAGTGTAATTTTCGCTCCAGCATCTGCACCTCCGGCAAAACTGACTCAAATCATGCAGCATGGTGCCCAGCTAGTTCCAGTTGATGGCAACTATGACGCGGCTTTCGATCTGGCCTTTGAATGGGCAACCACGAGGGATGCTTATTGCCGCAATACAGGTATTAATCCCATTCTGGCTGAAGGCAAAAAGACTGTGGCTCTGGAAATTGCAGAGGACAATGGATGGCAGGTTCCAGACCATGTTTTTGTCCCTGTTGGTGATGGCTGCATCATCTCAGGTGTGTTCAAGGGTTTCTTTGATCTTCTGGGCCTGGGTTGGACAGAAACCATGCCTGCCCTACACGCCGTACAAGCAGAAGGGTCAGCCGCAATTGTGGACAGTCTTTCTCGTGGTGGTGAAATTGCTGCAGTGGAGGCCAATACAGTTGCAGACAGCATCAGTGTTGATCTACCTCGCGATGGAGACAAGGCCAGAAGAGCTATTCTGGAAAGTGGTGGTCTGGGATTTAAAGTCAGTGATGACGAAATTCTTCTTGCCCAAAAAGCGCTCTCGCAAGCCACCGGGATTTTTGCTGAACCGGCAGCTGCAGCCGCCTATGCCGGATTTCTACAGGCATCCCAAAAGGGACTCTTGAAACCTGCTGATCGTGTGATTGTCCTTATCACCGGAACTGGTTTAAAGGATATCCCCTCTGCTCAGCAACTTTTGAAACAGGTTAACCCGGTCAAAGCAGACATTGCTCAAATTGAAACCTACTTAAAGGGGCTTGAGGAATAGTCATGCTGCACCACCCCACACCTCATACATTTCAGATCTCTGTCACAGTAAACGGGAAGCTGGTGGAGCATGAGATTGTCACCCACCTTCGTCTGCTGGACTTTCTACGTAATGATCTTGGTCTCACAGGTAGCAAAGAGGTTTGTGGTGAAGGTGAATGTGGTGCCTGCACCATCATTTTGAATGGTCAGACGGTTAATGCCTGCCTGATACTGGCGGTGGAAGCGCATGGGGGCAACATTGTCACCATCGAAGGGCTCGCTGACACTCAGGATCTTACCGAACTCCAGCAATCCTTTGAGGATCATCATGCTGTGCAATGTGGTTATTGCATTCCAGGTATGGTGTTAACTGGTGAAAAGTTACTGGAAAGAAATGCCCATCCTACACGGGATGAAGTTAAATACGAATTGTCCGGGAATATCTGTCGCTGCACCGGCTACCACAAAATTGTTGATGCCATTGAAAAAGCCGGAGAGGAATCTTGAGGTTTTATCAGCCCAAATCCCTGGTGGAGTTGTTTAATATCTATGCCACCCTCTCCCCTGACAATGCCACGTTCCTGGCAGGCGGGACTGACCTCATGCCACGTTATGAACGTGGACAGGATATGCCTGACCATCTCATCGATTTGAAACGGATATCTGAAATGAACCAGATTGTCATTACGGCTGACCGTGTTGCTATCGGCGCATTGACGTCGATTCAGGATATCCATGACAATGATCTTTTAAAGACCGAATTTACTGCGCTACGAATGGCAGCTCATGATTTCGCCGGTGCTCAGATCCGACACCGGGGAACCATTGGTGGAAATATTTGTAATGCATCGCCTGCTGGAGATTTATTGCCCGCACTGTATGCATTTGGAGCCATTCTCACGATTCAGACTTCAGGGGGTACCAGAGAGCTGCCTATTAATGAGTTTATAATAGGACCTGGCAGGACAACACTTCAACCCGGTGAGGTATTGACCACCATAACCTTAGACAGAAATAAATACGATTCCAATTTTCAGAAGGTGGGATTACGTCAATCCATGGCCATTTCTGTAGTGAATGTGGCTTTCGTTTACACACCAGGGTTTTCCCGATTGAAAATTGCAGCAGGAGCTGTTGGACCGACTGTGGTTACCCTTGATAGTTTTACCACAGCCTTTTTAAAGGATTCATCAAACCTGGCTGAAATCATACATCTCATTGAAGCTGATATTACACCCATTGATGATATTCGGGCCACTGCGAAATATCGCAGGCAGGTGTTGAAGAACCTCATCAGAAATTTCTTAACATCATGAACGCATCGTACTATGATAAATTTCTCCGCACATCAAGACGGCTCAAGGGATGGGACTACTCCCGCGAGGGCTACTATTTTATCACGATCTGTACGGCCAATAGAGAAATGATTTTTGGGGAAATCAATAATGGACAGATGACACTCAATAGATTTGGTGAAATTGCCATGACTGAACTGGAAAAGACTTTTGAACTCCGTGACAATCTAAAACCAGACAAATTTATCGTGATGCCAAACCACATTCACATCATAATTGCCCTTCAATTCTCTGATGCACAGGAATACCAATCAGGCACCGTCATGGCGCGCCATGACGCTGACAAACCATCAGAATCTCCCTCAAACCAAAAATTCGGCAATCCAACCCCCGGATCATTATCAACAATTATTGGCGCTTATAAATCTGCTGTTACCAAGAAAATCAATCAGCTACGTGATACCCTAGGTGTTACGATCTGGCAACCACGCTTTCATGATCGCATTATTCGCTCCAGGAGAGAATTACATATTGTCAGACATTATATTGAACAAAACCCCTCAAAATGGGAGTCAGATAAACAGAATGTTAATCTGCTAAATATACCATCATGATTACCGATAAACTTTACCCCGTATCCATTCGCCATCTGATTTCATGGATGCTAGCTGAACTAAAGCAGGATCATTTCCTAGGCATTCATAAAGACCTGTTCTTTATACCGAAAACATCCGATCCGTTTCGTATGAATCGCTATGGCCAAATGTTGGAGACCCCCATTGGTGTGGCTGCCGGCCCCCATACTCAGCTTTCACAAAATATCATCGCGGCCTGGCTGTGCGGTGCCAGGTACATGGAGTTGAAAACCGTCCAAACCCTGGATGAGCTGGAAATCAGCAAACCCTGTATCGACATGCAGGACGAAGGTTATAATTGTGAATGGTCCCAGGAGCTGAAACTTGAGCAATCACTGGATGAATACCTCAATGCCTGGATAGCTATTCACATTCTCAAGGATCATCTGGGGTGGAACTCCGATGATGGGCCCGGTGTAATCTTCAACATGAGTGTGGGCTATGACCTGGCTGGAATTATGAAGCCCAATGTCCAGCATTTCATGGATCGCATGGAAAACAGCCGTGAGTTACTCGATCAAAAGCTGGACCTGCTTTCAGTGATCTATCCAGGTGTGGCCAATTTAAACATTCCGGCCAGAATGACGGACAACATCACACTATCCACCATGCATGGTTGTCCACCCGATGAAATTGAGCGCATTGCCACCTATCTCATCACTGAGAGAAATTTACATACGGCGGTTAAATTGAACCCCACCCTGCTGGGGCCTGATAAACTACGAGGAATCCTGAATCAGCAACTGGGTTATGAACGTGCTATAGTGCCTGATGTGGCTTTTGAGCATGATCTGAAATATCCTGATGCCATAAAGCTCATTAACAATCTTCAGGGACATGCCGATAAAAGTGGTGTAGAATTCGGTTTAAAGTTGACCAATACCCTGGAAGTTGAGAATCATCGTCCGGTTTTTCCTGAACAGGAAACCATGATGTACCTCAGTGGTCGAGCCTTGCACCCCATTAGTATTAATCTGGCAGCTAAACTCCAGCATGACTTTAGAGGTGAATTGGATGTATCCTTTTCCGCAGGCGCAGATGCTTTCAATGTGGCAAATATTCTAGCCTGTAACCTGAGACCTGTCACAACTTGTACGGATGTTTTAAAGCCAGGCGGTTACACCCGTCTCGGGCAATATTTAACCAACCTTGAAAAGGCCATGCAACCCTCCGGAAATTTGGATGATTATATCCTGAGTATGGGTGGCGAGTCAATCGCCCAGGCAGGCTTGACATATCTAACCACCTATGCAGATTCGGTTATCACAAACCCACACTACCAAAAACATTCCCATCATTTTGACTCCATTAAAACTACACGCAAACTGGAACCATTTGATTGTATCGCAGCTCCCTGTGTGGATGCCTGTGCGGCCGATCAGAATATTCCTGAGTATCTATATCATACTTCTCAGGGTGATTTTGACAAAGCCTTTGCGGCAATCCAGGATACAAACCCTCTACCAGGTATTACCGGTCATGTCTGCGATCACTTATGTCAGCTGAAATGCACCCGGAACAACTATGACTCCCCCTTGCTGATACGTGAGATAAAACGATTTGTTACGGAACAGCAAATTGAGAAACAATCCGGATCAGAGCCAGCAAAGCTGGATCACTCAGTTGCAGTGATTGGAGCTGGACCAGCAGGTTTATCCTGTGCATACTTTCTGGCCAAGGCCGGTGTGCAAGTCTCGGTTTATGAGAGCAAGGAGTTTGTTGGTGGCATGGCTTCGGATGCTATCCCTGAGTTTCGACTAAAGGATGAAGTCATAAATCTAGATATTGAAGTGCTTAAAAACCTGGGGGTTGCGTTTCAATTTCATACAAAGGTTAACCAGCAGCGCTTCAAATCAATAATTAAACAAAACGATAATGTCTTTATCGGGGTTGGTGCCCAACGGGCTCTGAAACTGGGTGTCAAAGGTGAGAGTCTATCTGGCGTGTTGGATCCACTGGAGTTTCTATCCAGGATTCGTCAGGGAGAGCGTCCTGACTTGGGTTCTAACACATCAATAATTGGTGGTGGAAACACAGCCATGGATGCAGCCCGCACAGCGCTCCGGCTGTCAGGTGGGACTGGTACAGTCAACGTGCTATATCGTCGGACCATGGCCGAAATGCCAGCTGATATTGATGAGATCGAGGCCGCTTTGGCAGAAGGTATCACCTTCCATGAGCTTGTGTCACCTCTCACCTTTTCAGGGACAGATTCCGTGACTTCAGTTAAGTGCCAAAAAATGGAACTGGGTGAACCTGACGCCAGTGGTCGCCGCCGACCGGTTCCCATTGAAGGTGAATTCCTTGATTTCCCTGCAGACACCGTTATTCCTGCAATTGGACAAGCAATCGCAGTAGATTTCGTTAATGAGGATGATCTCAAGGTAGACCCAACAACCTGTCTAACAACAATGCCAAATGTTTATGCTGGCGGTGATGCCGTGCGGGGAGCTTCCAGCGTGATCAACGCCATTGGAGATGGTCAGATCGCGGCAAAACACATGCTTAAAACGCTTGAACTAGAGATCGAGGCTATTCAAAATGCACCTCGCGTTATAACCATCGATGAATTGAAGCAAAAAGCGGCGCACCGGGAATACGGAATTGATCCCCCTCTTGCCTCCCATGATCTCTCAAGGGATTTCCCTGAGGTGCATAGAACGTTAACTGAAGATGAAGCCATCACTGAAGCCAGTCGATGTCTTCTGTGTGATGATTTTTGCAGTGTTTGTGTAGGGGTCTGTCCAAACCTGGCCAACCTTACCTATTTTGCAAAACCAAATTCTTACTCCATCCAGGAAGGCGTACTGGTTGAGGGTGAGATCGTTATGAAAACTGTGGGGACTTTTCAGGTCAACCAGAAACCCCAGATTATTAATATTGGTGATTTTTGTAATGAATGTGGTAATTGCAGCACCTTTTGTCCAACTGCCGGGGATCCTTATAAGGACAAACCGAGATTTCACCTCTCAGAACAGAGTTTTACTGATGCCGAATCTGGGTATCAGTTAAGTGGAAAAACCTTGAAGTTCAAAGACAGGGACTATCAGGCGGTTCTGACCTTTCACGAAGGTGATTATCTCTATCATTCCCCCTATGCCCAGGTTCGGTTTGATGGCCACTCAGGAGATGTAGATTCCATAAATCTTGAACCTGAGAGCAAATACTTCAGTACCCTGGAAGCTATGGAGATGATTGTTTTGTATGAGAGCTTGAAGGGGAATCCGATTTTTTATTAGTTGATGAAACTTGATATTTGAAACTTGAAACTTTTTTGATCTAGACACGAATGGCACAAAATGACTGAAGGATGAAACTTGAAATTTGAAACTTGGGGCTAAATATTATTTGGAGTTGTGTGAAATTGACCTGATACTATATCAACGGTTTAATAATCCCACAACCCAAACAAAAGAGCCTTATTATGAAAGCACTCGAATCGCTTGATGTGTATGTATTGTCGGAAAAATTATCGGACCTTATCTGGAACCTATTTGATAGATGGGATAGGAAGGCCCAACAGACAATGGGATATCAAATTATTCGAGCAGCTGATAGCATCTCAGCAAACATTGCAGAGGGATATGGTCGCTATTCTTTCCCCGACCGCAAACGGTTTTATATTTACGCAAGGGGCTCATTTGAGGAGGTTAAAAGTTGGCTAAGAAAAGCGAAAAGAAGAGGTCTTCTCTCGACAGAAGATATTCCTTCCCTTCAGGGTATCACGCATGAACTGGGTCCAAAACTGAATGCCTTTATCCGCAAAACTCGTTCACAGACAAGGATCAAAGATGATACCCACCAATAAATTTCAAGTTTCCAATTTCAATTTTCGTATCTAAACAAAAAAAGACCCCATGAATACAATACTAATCAAAAACCCGCTCCGTGTAGCCACTATGAATGATTCCCATAATGAATTTTCTGGTGGGCATATTCTTATTGAAGATGACAAAATTAAATCCATGGGTCCTAACCCTCTGGATATTCTCGCTGATGAAGTGATCGATGCCTCTGACATGGTGGTCACCCCCGGGTTTATCAACACCCATCACCATCTCTATCAATCACTTACCCGGAATATTCCATTGATGCAGGATCAGCCCCTCTTTTCCTGGCTTACCAATCACTATGAAGTCTGGCGTGAACTCACCACCGAGGCGGTTACGGCAAGTACGCAAACCGGTTTGTTGGAACTCATGAAAAGCGGCGTCACCACCAGTTCAGACCATCTCTATCTCTTTCCTTCAAAAGCCAGTCCGCATTTGATTGATACCGAGATTGAAGCAGCCAGAGAACTGGGTATTCGCTTCCAGCCAACCCGGGGTTCCATGTCGTTGGGAATATCCAAGGGTGGACTACCACCTGATGATGTGGTGCAGACCGAGGAGACCATTCAAAAAGATACAGAAAGATTGGTAGCCAAATACCATGAGGATTCACCTGGTGCCATGACGCGAATTGCGCTGGCCCCCTGTTCTCCATTCTCCGTTACGCCTGAGCTAATGAAGCAAACAGCGGCCTATGCTCGGGATAATAATTTGCAGATTCACACCCACCTGGCAGAGACTCTGGATGAGGAGACCTTCTGCATTGAAAAATTTGGACAACGTCCCGTTGAACTCATGCATTCCCTGGATTGGCTCAGTGCAAATTCCTGGTACGCCCATTCGGTCCATCTGAATGATGCCGAAATCAAATTAATGAGAGACAAAGGTGTGGGCGTCTCGCATTGCCCCTCATCCAACATGCGCCTGGGGTCGGGGATTGCCAGAATCCGTGAATTGCTGGATGCAAAGGTCAAAGTCAGTCTTGGGGTGGATGGAAGTGCCTCCAATGACTCTGGAGATATGCTCCTTGAAATGCGCAATGCCATGCTGCTTTCCCGTCTTCGTGAACAGGAATTCTGGCTCACCGCTCGCGATGTTTTACAGATGGCAACACGAGGTGGAGCCACAGCTCTGGGACGTGATGATATCGGTGAATTAAGCGTTGGGAAACAGGCTGATCTGGCATTATTCAATATGACAGGGCTTTCACAGGCAGGGGGTCTGTCAGATCCGCTGGCAGCCCTGGTGTTTACCACGCGCATAAACCCTGTGGATCACCTGATCGTGAAGGGAAAAATGGCGATCAACAACGGCCAGACACAACTTAATGAGCCTGGACTGGTCAAACAACATAACCGAATTGCTGGCGAGATGCTTCACCAGGCACAGGCACGCACCGGTATCAATTTTCTAAAACATTAGTACGGAATCAATTATGTGGTCATCAATCAAACATGTTATTAAACCAGAACATCTGGATGAAGCCTTGCTTCTTCAGAAAGATCCCGGCACAACCCTGTTTTCCGGTGGATCATATCTGGTAGCATACCAGGACAATACTATTCACACGCTCCTGGATATAAATCACCTCCTCAACGATGAAATCCAGAGCATTGGTGACGACCTACTTCTGGGTGCGAGCTGTACCCTCCAGCAAATTGTGGGAATGGATGGTCCATTACTGGATCAAGCTATCCTTGCCTCCTGTCCATCAAAAAACATTCGCAACCAGCGTACAATAGGTGGAGAAATCGCTCAGCAGAGACCAGATTCAGATCTTCTGATTTTACTGCATGCAATTCAGGCAAAGATCAAAATAAATAGCTCTGAAGTACTCCACCCCATTTCCGAGTGGAAAGGAAAGGGTATTATCACGCAACTGATCATCCCCAAAAACCAGGCAAAGCTGGAACGTGTTTCCGTACTGGATTCCGCTCCTGCGTTCGTCATTGTTGGTGTGAACCAGATAGATGATTCCATTTCGGTCGCTATCGGTGGTAAAAGCAGTAGGATTTTGTCCTGCACATTCAGCACCCTTCCCGATGAGGTTTATATCCGACGCTGTATGGACACAGTAAAGTCAATTTTTTCGGATGACCATTTTGGATCCCCCGATTACAAACAACATGTGGTTTCCAAACTTCTCCAGGAAATGGTGGTGACAAAATGAAAATTCAGTTTGAATTGAATGGACAATTAGTCGATGCAACGGCACATCCAGGTACCACCCTGATGGAGTATTTGCGTGAAAATGCCTATTACAGTGTAAAACATGGCTGTGACCATGGTGAATGTGGCGCTTGTACTGTCCTCCTGAACAATAAAAGTGTGAATGCCTGCTTATTCCTTATGCATACTGTAGAAGGGACAAAAATCGAGACACTGGAAAGCCTCTCCTCACATGAGCATATCCATCCGCTTCAGGAAACCATTCTGAATGCTGGTGCAACCCAGTGTGGGTTTTGCACACCGGGAATGGTGCTTTCACTGGAAGCCCTGGATCGGGAAAAGCGAGATTCAGATGAAAATGATGTTCGTGATGCCCTGAATGGAAATTTGTGTCGCTGTACTGGTTATGTTAAACCTGTTGAGGCAGGTCTAGAGGCCCTGAAAACCAGAAAGGGGCAATCAAAATGAAAGTGATTGGAAAAGACACTGAACGCGTAGATGGATTGGCCCTGGTTAAAGGAAAACCGGTTTTTGCAGACGATATTGCCATCAAAGATATGCTGCATGTGAAGATTTTACACAGCCCGGTGGCACACGCGAAGATACTGGAAATAGACACATCAAAAGCTCTGGCCCTGGAAGGGGTTGCGGCAGTTTTCACACACAAAGACTTCACTCCTCACTACTATACAACAGCGGGACAGGGTTATCCTGAACCGGGTCCCCGTGATATGCTCATTCTTGATTCAACCGTCCGTTTCGTTGGTGACCGTGTGGCATTTGTTGCTGCTGAAACCCTGGAGATAGCAGAGCAAGCTCTTGAGCTTATCCGGGTTGAATATGAAGAACTTCCCTGCATTTTTGACATGGAAAAAGCAATGACCGCCGGATTTGCCCTCCATCCTTCGGAAGGCACCAGTGGCATTCATGATGTGAGCCGAAATGTTGCAGCACACCTTGATGCTGAATTGGGGGATGTTGATGCAGCCATAAAAACATCAGACTATGTTTTTGAAGGGACCTACAGTACTCCCTTTGTTCAGATGGCTTCCATTGAGCCCCATATTTCAATTACGTGGCTGGATGACAATAATCGCCTGGTGATCCGTACCTCGACTCAGGTCCCCTATCATGTGCGCCGCATCGTAGCAGAAGTCCTGGATATCCCAGTCAGCCGAGTTCGGGTTATCAAACCGCGAATTGGTGGTGGCTTTGGGGGCAAACAGGAGATTTTGAATGAGGAACTGGTTGCTGCAGTAACCTTGAAAACCGGTCGTCCTGCCCGCATTGAATACACCCGTGAAGAAGAACTCTTTGCCGCGCGATTGCGTCACCCTGAATTGGTCACCTTCCGTTTGGGATTTGACAATAACCAGATGCTGACTGCCATTGATCTAAATATTCTTGAAAATTGCGGTGCTTATGGTCCACACGCCTTGACCGTCATGTCAGTGACAGCCCAGAAAGCTCTGAGTATGTATAAGGCACCCAGCATTCGTGTCAATGGGGATGGCGTTTATACAAATTTAACTATTGGTGGAGCCTATCGAGGCTATGGTGCACCTCAGGCCTTCTTTCCCCTGGAAAGTCTCATGGACGAAGCTGCTGAGCAGATGGGTATTGACCCTATTGATCTCCGGTTGAAAAATGTATTTCAAGTCGGTGATGATATCCCCATCGCCAAAATTTTGGGTGAGGGCCGCGAGGGCTTTCCCATGGTTCTATACAGTACTGAAATTGCCGCCTGTCTCAATCAGGCCCGTGAACTGAGCAATTGGGATCAACTTCGCCACCAGCAACAGACCGGTCGTTTTCGTAAAGGTTTAGGGGTAGCAGTGGCTGGTCAGGGTTCTGGTATACCCGGGATTGATATGGGATCTGCATTTATCAAGATGAATGAGGATGCCAGTTTTAACCTACAGGTCGGTGCTACCGATCTCGGCACCGGTTCAGATACGGCCCTGGCACAAATTGCTGCAGAGGTACTTAATGTTTCAGTGGACAAAATTATTGTCTATTCCTCAGATACTGACCTTACTCCATTTGATACTGGAGCCTATGCTTCATCTACCACATATATTTCAGGATCTGCGGTGAAAAAGGCCGCTGAAATCTGTAGGGAAATGATTCTGGAGCAGGGCAAGAAGCTGCTGCAGGTTGAATCAGCTGAAATCATAGACACCTCAGTGGTTGCAGCAGATGGTGCCAGCATGAGTTATCAGGATATTTGTACAAAATCCTTTTATACCGAGGAGCAGGTACAGATAATGGGCACTGCTTCCCACATGAGTTATGATTCACCTCCTCCTTTCAATGCCACCATTGCAGAAGTTGAAGTCGATACACTGACTGGAGTAGTCCGTGTGATTAAAGTAGTGTCAGTGACTGATGCGGGTCAGATAATAAACCCCAAAATGGCTGAAGGTCAAATTGAAGGCGGTATTCCACAGGCTCTGGGAATGGCATTGACCGAGTTCATGCCTTTTGATGAGAAGGGTCGACCTATCAACCTTGACTTTAACAGCTATCATATTTACACAGCACTGGATATGCCTGAATTGGTGGTTAGGTTTGCTGATTCACATGAGCCCACCGGACCCTATGGAGCGAAAGCGGTTGCGGAAATCCCTATCAACGCTCCGGCTCCAGCTGTGACCAACGCTATCTATAATGCTGTGGGTGTACGCGTGAAACATTTACCCGTAAAGCCGGCCCAGATTCTTCACGATTTGAAGCTATAACCAGGAGTACTCTTGAAACTTAAATTGATATTATTCAGCCTGCTCGTTCTGCCTGCCTTTGCCAGTGATGCCCCCCAGGTGCACATATTTATCCCCTGGGGAACAGACCCAGGAGAAATAGCGCTTGTAGAGAACCCTTCTGGATGGCAAAACCTTGAATCTTTTCAGGTAATTAATGATAATACATACCTGATGACATCCAATCCAGGTCAGATGCACCATTATGAGGGGCAAACACACATAAAGACAGAATATCTAGGCATGAAGCAGCTCAAAGACTTTCAAATCATGTCCCAGGGTGAGCTTGCATACCTACTGACTGATGAGCAAGTCTTATCAAAACGGGGAGTAAATGTTACATCCACATGGGTAAACCGACTAAAACAACGCCCTAATAGTCGATTAGTGAGGTCAAGTGATTCACCCCCTGGGATTCTCATTAATCTCTCTGAGACAGTTATCCTGGGAGAACAACCCGTATTGGGGATACTGAACAGACAACAGGATGTGGCGCGCATGCACATGCACACCAGAAACCGGATGGCTCTCCTCATAAACGAGGTATCTCTCCTGCAGGTCTCATCACCGCGGGGTGAATGGGGCAGTGGTCAATATTTAAACAGCGACAATCTGGGTAATCATTACATCTTAATGGAAAACATCCTGAAGCAATTCCCCCTGCAACTGCGAAGGGAGATCCTCAAAGTGACCCCTTCCGGCAAGATTTCGGTGCGTATCCAAGTACCCGCCTTTCAACATGTCTCCGTCAGCCGAGAATTTCAGATAGATAGCGACGGAACTATTTATGGTCTCATTACTCATGCAAAAGGTGCATCTATTATCAAGTGGAGCCCGGTTCTAATTGACCAGGACCCAAGTCAGTCAATCCCCTTGCCTCAAAAATTCCAAAATATCAGCCCCCGTCCATTTACCGGAGACAGTCTACTTCCCCGCCCTGTAGAAGATGAAAAAAATCCAGGTACCGACTCTGTTCTGCGCGATTTCCCACCTGTCGGAAGAGATGAAGCCGTGGAAACAGGTGCCACCTATGTCGATTTAATTTGGACAGCTAGTGCCACGAATCTTACCGATGGCGAGATCAGTGATCCAGATGGGCACCCGGTAGAAACCCCGACCTGGGTTCAAGTCGGTCAAAATCAGCGCATGGTGTATCAATGGGGAGGATTTTCCACCATTACAGGGTTCGTCAATGGGCTGGCAAATGGGAAATATGCAGGAGATATGGCTACCGAATATCCCAGTGCCTATGCTGTGGGAGTGGATTGTTCTGGATTTGTCTGTCGCACCTGGAATATGCCACAACACTACTCAACCTGGATGATGAGCAACACACAACCGCTTATAACTCAACCCATGTCATCATGGAATGATGTTAGTCCAGGTGATGCCATTCATAAAGTTGGACATGTACGCCTGGTAGTTCTGCGAAACACCAACGGCACCATTTTGTCGGTGGAAGCTGGTGGTGGCTGGGTAACCCATTATCAAACCTATTCTGTCAGCCAACTGGGAGATTATCAGCCGCGATCTTATGTGTATATGGAAGGCATGCCTGCCACCATTGAACAACCCGTCCTGGCCAGCACAGCCAGCGATAGCATACGAACTATTTCATGGTCATTGGCAGATACCACCGGACTTGAGGGGGTCCATATTTATCAGAATGACCTCTTCAGCAATGATAACTGGTCGCAAGTTAATGAAGACGTCATTCCCGTAGATCAGACATCCTATGCTATGGATGTTACAGACTTATCCATAGGTTGGAAGTTGAGAGGTGTCAGTCGTTCAACCGGGGCCGAGGGTTATGCTTCCGATACCTACGCTGCTGCTGACAAATCAACACCGGACAAACTCCTCATCGTTGATGGATTTGACAGAACTACTGGAAGCTACCCTTTCCCCTATCATGATTTTGCCCTGAGAATGGCGGAGTCTCTGGGACGATTTACCCTCTCATATGAAACCACAGACAATGATGCTGTTTTAAATGGGCTGGTTACATTGGATGATTATACCGCAGTTTTCTGGCTTTTGGGTGATGAAAGCACCCTGCATGAAACATTTTCAAATGCTGAGCAGGATCTGGTCGAAACCTATTTGATTAGCGGAGGGAAACTCTTTGTCAGTGGCTCTGAAGTAGGGTGGGATTTGGACTCTCAGGGATCGGTTGCCGATCAATCATTTTTCAACAATTATCTCAAGGCAGATTTACGCTCAGATGATTCCGAGAGTTACACCATTAATGGTGAACCCGGAACAGCCTTCGCAGGTTTGACCCTCAATTATGATGACGGAAACGATGGGGTTTACGAAGAGAACTACCCCGATGCATTTTTCGAGAGGGGGGGATCCCAGGCAGTCCTGAGCTATGCAAACAACATGATTGCTGCCACCGCATATACGGGAAGCTTTGGAGCGGGAACAGAGACAGGTCAGGTTGTGATCCTCGGGATACCTTTTGAAACTATTTATAGTGCCGATCAAAGATTGTCGCTGACGACTGCTTTGCTTGAATATTTTGAACTCTCGACCGTGCTTTCCACAAACGAATTTCAGCTCCCGCAAGAATTGGTAATGGACACAGCCTTTCCCAACCCCTTTAACAGCGAAACAAATTTCCGCTACGATAATCCAGTGAGACAAGCGATTCAGATCAGGATATTTGATCTCCAGGGGAGACAAGTCAGGATCATAGATGAAGGCATTAGAGAACCAGGGCAATACAGAGTATCATTTAGTGCCGACGGTCTCTCTGGTGGCGTTTATCTCGCGCAACTTCGCACTGAAAATTTCCAGCAGACTCAGAAGATCATCTATCTAAAATAAACTTACTTTCAGGAGTACGACATGACCGAAAAACAACGCTGTGGATGGGTACCCTTAAATAAGCCGATCTATGTGAAATATCATGATGAAGAATGGGGTGTTCCTGTTCATGATGATATAAAAATGTTCGAGTTCCTGGTTCTGGAGTCTTTTCAAGCAGGATTAAGCTGGGAAATTGTGCTCAATAAGCGTGAAAATTTCAGGTCAGGTTTTGCCGAATTTGACTTCAATCAGGTCGCTAATTTTGGAGAAGACAAGGTCCAGGAATTGCTCCAGGATAAGGGGATTGTACGTAATCAACTCAAGATCCGGGCAGCTGTTAATAATGCCCAGAGATACTTGGAAATCATTGAGGAATTCGGGAGTTTTTGCAAGTACTTCTGGAATTTTACCCATGGCAAGCCAATCGTAAATCATTTCAAGACCCTGGCCGATATTCCAGCCAGCACACCCTTGTCAGATACCATGTCCAAAGACCTGAAGCAGCGGGGATTCAAATTTCTGGGCACCACCGTGATGTATGCCCATATGCAAGCTGTAGGTATGGTGAATGATCATGTAGAGGAATGTTTCAGGTATACTGAAGTCTGAGTTCAAACATTCCATGCGACGATTCGAATCGTCGCCTCGTGTTACACACCCAAACCCAATGAAAGTTGCCCATGCGGTTCTGAAAAATGTGAGCCACCCACCCCCAGCAGCCTGACAGGCTCCCCTGGCATCCAGTTTTTCACCAGTAACTTCTGCGCAATCCTGCAAATTTCAAGTCCATCATCGACGGGTTCAGCCAGAGTATGCTGCCGTGTATAGGTGGTAAAATCCGCATAGCGGAACTTGACCGTGATGGTGGCAGCCATAAATTTTTTCTTTTTCAGTTGCTCCGCTACCTTAAAACTCAGTTTCTCAATAACCTCCAACAATTCATCCTGTGCTTCAATATTTTTTGAAAAGGTTCGCTCAGTGCTTATCGATTTGGTCTCGTGGTCCTCGTGTACCGGTCTATCATCAATACCCTTTGACCACCGTGTCATGGCTGAGCCCATTTTACCAAAACGTTGGACCAGTTTTTCCTCTGAAATCACCGACATGTCCTGGACTCTGTAAATTCCATATTTTGCCAGACGTGCCGTAGCTTTAGGACCAATGCCTGGTATCTTTTTGACGGGGAGTGGGGACAAAAATTCCACCTCTTGACCAGGCAAGACAACGGTGAGTCCGTTAGGCTTTTGAAAATCTGAGGCAATCTTGGCGATCATCTTATTGGTAGCAATTCCCACGGAAGCAGATAATCCGATATCCCTGGATATTCTCATCTGGATTTTACGCGCTATTTCAGTGGCTTCAATCCATTGGTCTACCTCATCGCTGAGATCCAAATAGGCTTCATCGATACTCACTTGTTGTATGATGGGGGATTCAGCACGGAGAATCCCCATGATCACCTTTGAATACATCCTGTAGAGCCCATGTTGAGAGGAGATGACAATCAAATCCTTGCAGCGGCGGGTAGCTTCGATCATAGGCATGGCTGAGTGAATACCAAATTTCCGAGCAGGGTAGGATGCTGCAGCAACAACCCCTCGATTCTCGCTCCTCCCACCAACTACAATGGGTTTGTCTTTCAGTGATGGATCACGCAAAACCTCAACAGAGCAGAAAAAAGCATCCAGATCCAGATGCATGATTGCTCGGGGTTTATTCGTATAAGGTTGCGGGTTAACCATCCCTCAATTTAGGATAATCCGCATCCGCTTTACATTGATTATCTACTTGAAACTTATTCTTAAATCCAGCGCAGGTATTAAGGTGACACTGTCATGAGACCCTATTGCCGGAAAAACCGTTGGTACAAGAGAGACCTGGTGGCTTTCAGCATAGGCCAGAGAGCCGTCGGGCTTCACATCCAGAATTTTTCGGGTTAATCTGGTTCCCGCTGCATAACCAGCCAGCGCGAGCGTTAGCATGGGTTCCGGGTCACTCACATCTAGCAGGATGGCTGTCCCAAACCCGAAGGCGGTGCCTGAGGCTGATCCCAACAACATGAGCGTAGACTGACCGAAACTATAATCATGTGGGGCAATCATACGGTCATAGGCCAGAGTACTTCCAATGGCTCCCAAACCAGCAACCATAAAAAAGGTCTCCTCGTCTCCATCATCAAACAGAATGGATTGCAGCATCATGGTGTTCATAAATCCAAATCCCCAGCCCTGCATCAGCATGAGTGCATCCCCAAAACTATACTGTTTATCCTTCACCAGACCATAACTGAAGTAGGCCCCTATTGGATATGAAATCAACTCGGTCAGGGCAAATTGCTTTCGCCATCTCTGCCACTCATTGTCCCTGTCGTCTGTTCTGCTGTCAAATTCATTGTAGCGATCTGGCTCAGAGTTTATTGCAGAAAATATCAATGTTGAGGTCAATCCTGAAATCCCGGTCCACATGGTCCAGGCCCAGGCCTGTCCATTGCTGGGTTCAAGTTTGTCAAACAAATATTCGCCACCATAATGACCTGCAGGCACTGAGGCCATGAGCATCCACATCCAGAGCGTTTCTGCGTCATTATTAGATCGATCACCATCTGGATATGCTTCCAATTCCAATAGGGTATTTAACCCAATGCCATAACGTAATCCCAGGAGAGAGCCGTAGCGCATCATCTGGGTTCGGGCATGGGACATTTCCATGTTTTTGGTGTACTCATAGGTCAGATAAAATGCTGTTCCCGCTGACACCATAACCCCACCCACATACCAGCGGCCATCCTCAGCATGCAGAACATAGGGGACACCCCACCCGTACAATCCAGACCCAATAGCAATATTTTGAAGAACCAATGGCCATCTTCCAGATTGATCCACTTGCCTTGTTTGCATGGGTGTCCAGCGTGATTCCCAGGCTCTGCTGCTGTCCACAGAGATTAGCATGGAATTCACCAGAATATCTAGCAGTGCCCTTTCTTCATTGGTGATTTTGCCATTCTCCATGGCTGCATCCCAGGCTTGTTTGTAATAGGATTGTTGTCTTAGTGTGTCAGTCTCCTGAGCGGCTAAACCACTCACAAGAATCAGAAGGACTAGAGTCGCAAGAATTGCTTTCATCGGAACCTCCTCAGGTGGAACAAAATATAACTCGACCCTTCCAGCTTGAGGTCAAGTATTTTGGCATATATTCACTTTCCGCAAAGACCAACCTTGCAATGGGTGGGCTCATGGTTTAATTAGCATGACCAGTAATTGTTGAGTTTTCAGAAAGGAAATTCAAGACCTCATGACCACTCCCCTCAATACAGAAAGAATTAGCAAACTCCGCAAGCGCTTGAATCACCGTCGCGCCAGATACGTCTGGGTTCAGAACATCCTGTTCAAAATGAAGTCTTTCGATCAATTATTCGTCATGATTGTGGCCATGCTCATTGGGGTTTTTGCCGGTGTTATCTCAGCTGGATTCCGGACGTTGATCGACTTTTTCCGTCATTCCATGTGGGGAGAGGGTGCGCTTATCCATGTGGCCATGGCAGCACCTTTGTATCTCAAGATTGGAATACCTGCTTTTGGTGGTGCCTTGGTAGCCTGGGCAGTCAAACGCTTTGCACCTGAAGCCAAGGGTCATGGCGTTCCGGAGGTCATGAATGCTGTCGCAACCCAAAATGGTTTTATCCGAATGCGCGTGGTGCTTATCAAAGCTTTTGCCTCAGCCATGTCAATCGCCTCTGGTGCATCGGTGGGACGGGAAGGTCCCATCGTTCAAATTGGGTCCGCTTTTGGGTCTTCTGTGGGGCAATTATTTCAGGTCTCAGTCCGACGTATGAAAACCTTTATTGGGTGTGGTGCAGCAGCCGGAATTGCGGCTACGTTTAACGCGCCAATCGCGGGTGCTATTTTCGCTTCTGAGGTCATTCTGGGTGACTTCAGTGCAGCAGCCATCGGTCCCATAATTATTGCATCCGTTTTCGGAACCGTTGTCAGTCGTGGACTCTATGGTGATTTCCCTGCGTTTGTTCCCCCCACCTATACCCTGCATTCACCGGTTGAAATTATTTTCTATATCGTGCTAGGGATAGTCACAGGTGTAGTTGCCTGGCTTTTTGTTCGATCGCTTTACAAAACTGAAGATGTATTTGATACCTGGAAAGCTCCAGTTGCCATCAAGGGATTACTGGGTGGTGCCCTGCTCGGTGGTGTAGCAGTTTACCTGCCTCAAATCCTGGGTGTAGGTTATGAAACCATGGAGTCTGTACTCAGTGGAAACCTGGGTTTATGGATAGCTGCAGGACTGGTCCTGGCTAAAATTTTTGCCACCAGTCTTTCTATGGGATTTGGTGCTTCCGGTGGAGTCTTTGCGCCCTCCCTGTTCATTGGATCGATGTTGGGTGGTGCTCTGGGAACGATCATTCATGGTATGTTTCCTGAAATTACTGCCAGCAGTGGGGCTTATGCTCTGGTGGGAATGGCGGCCATGGTTGCCGCCACAACACATGCTCCCGTTACGGCGGTGTTAATCATCTTTGAAATGACCACTGAATACACGGTAATCCTGCCCCTGATGATATCCAGCATTATTGCCATGGTTATTTCCTCCCGTCTGCTAAAGGGCTCAAACATTTACACCTTGAAACTTCAGCGCCGGGGAATTGATATTTACGGTGGTAAAGACATAAATATTCTGGATCAGATCAACGTCAAATCTCTGAAAAAGAAAATAATTGATACCATTCCTGAGTCATTAACCCTGCAGGAATTGCTTGAAAAGATGTCGGTCAGCTCTGCATTGAACTTTTACGTGAAAGACAAAGAGAGTCAGTTAAGCGGTATCATCACCCACTCTGCCATGCGTCGCTATCTGAATCATCATGAGGCGGTCCCGGAGGATGCCACAGTCATGGATATGATGAATCGCAAGTTTGAGGTCATTACTGACCAAACACCCATCCATGAAGTGCTGCGAAAAATGATTGAGATGGATTTGGAAGCGCTTCCTGTAGTAGATGAAAATCAAATGTTACAGGGAGAGGTTGAACGCACTTCAATCGTGCATCAATATCAGGAACAATTGATCCATGCTGAATCGGCCAAAGCCATGGCCAACTCCATGAAATTTATTCACAAGCAGTATCATGAAAAATCAGAGGTACTCCCCGGATTTCTCCTGGCTCGAATAAACGTCCCATCCACTTTTGTAAATCAGTCGCTTCTATCACTGAATGTGCGCCAATCGTTTGGGGTAGATATTCTGCTGATTCGCAGAACAGTTGGTGATGCTGAAGTGGATATTATTCCAGATGCCAATGAGAAACTAAGACTATCAGACCAGTTACTGGTTTTTGGTGAGCAGGTCAGTGTAGAATCCTTGTGTGATTCACACTAAGCTCCACACCCTCCTTTAGTACAGCCCAATTCAGACTCATTCTTAAATGAGATAAATTTTATCATTTGTTTTGCAATTGAGACCGATTCGCATTATTCTATTTGCATGTTAATAACACACACTAAACCGTAAGGATAAAATATTGTGACAATGACTAGAATACTTATCGCCGTCTCCCTGCTGCTGGTCAGCCACGCATTTGCTAATGAGGAGATGCTATTGAACGAGGATTTTTTCGAGCCAAAAACAACCCTTGGAGGGTATGGCGAGCTCCACTATAACCATATTGACAAAGGTGAAAACTCAGTCTCAAAAACACTGGATTTTCACCGTTTTGTCTTGTTCCTATCCCACTCCTGGACTGAACAATGGTCTTTCAAGGCTGAGCTCGAACTGGAACACAATTTTGTCCAGAGTGGCCAGGGTGAACTCGAATTGGAACAAGCTTATATAAACTATCATCTTTCTTCACGTTTTGGGGTTCAAGTAGGTGTAGTTCTGCCATCTATTGGATTGCTGAATGAGCATCATGAACCACCATTATTTTTTAGCGTTGAGCGTCCAGATTATGCAAAGGTTATCATTCCCACCACATGGTTTGGGAACGGACTTTCTGTCTATGGTCGCCTGAAAGCCCTGGACTACAAACTCACCGTTATGGAGGGTCTTGATGCAACAAAGATTTCAAACTCCAGCGGTATTCGCGGTGGAAGATATAAAGGTTATAAATCGCCTGCGGATGAGTTCTTGTATACTGCAAGGTTAAACTATTCTGGGATACCGGGGATAAAGACCGGGTTTTCAGCTTCAGTCACCAAGGCAATGGGTGGTGCTGATTATATAGATATCCCACTATCCCTTCTTGAAGTTCACGGTCAAGTGAGGAAAAACAATTTCATCGCCACGGGAGAGTATGGTATGATTCAGTATGGAGAGGGAAACCTGGAGTCTTCTCAAGGTTATTACCTGGACGTTGGATATAACCTGGCTTCCTTTTTTAACATGGCGGGAGAATTTATACCCTGGAGCCGCATAACAAGCTATAACACTGCTTCATCCACCTCCGTAGGTGGAGATGAAATCAAACAATTCAGTTATTCAAAATGGATGTCTGGCCTGACATTCAACCCCATTGAGCAAGTCAGCTTTAAATTGGATTATAGTGTCAAAACAAATGAGTTGACCAAGGATCAGACCCAGACAATTAACCTTGGTGCTGGATACCAGTTTTGAGGATTGGCATTTCACAATCAGTTTCGCTTTTTGAACTGTGCTTATTCAACTAAAGCACGCCACAAATGAGTAGAACTACACTTTTAATTTACCTTATTTTAATGCTGTCATCGTCCTTAATTGCTGAGTCAATTAAGGATGATGCAGAGCGAAAAATCGTTCATTTCTTTGGCACAGAAGTGGATTTAGAGTTTGACGCTTACAGTATTCCAGAGGCAATTAAACAAACTGTTGAACAAAATTCAAACCAGCGTTTCTTTCGTGACAAAGTTTACTATTGGACCGTTCTAAAAAAAGACAGTACAGTAGCAATTGCAGTGCTTGATAATGTATTGGGCAAAGCAATGCCCATCACCTTCATGATTATTTTTGATGGTTCCGGTGCCATTTTGAATGCTCACATCATAAAGTATCGTGAATCTATTGGAGGAGAGGTCTCAAATCCTGCATGGTTGAATCAATTCAACGGATTCAATCAAACAGATTTTGCTAACTCAAAGGCCAAAGTTGATGGAATAAGTGGGGCGACTATTTCAGTAAGGTCAGTATCAAAAGGCTTCAAGAAATTGAGTCTGCTGTTTCCTGAAATCAAGCTGCATGTCAACAATAAATTAAGGAAAAGGTAATCATGAATTTCCAGGTCACGCTCACTTCACTGCCAGGTCCACTGAAAAGAGCGCTGCTCGCATTTATTCTTTTACAGGTGTCTGGTGTATTATTTGGGCTGACAACTTTATTTCTGGAAACCGATTTGAGTATGTCGGGTACAGTGACACATTACCGTGGTGACCCTCCTCCCGTGAATGAGTTAGAAATTCAAGAAAACTTTGAAAAGCCCCTTTCACAATTACTACTGACAACCCACAATCACCTGTTGGGCTTCTCTTTTATTTTCATTTTGCTCATGCCACTTTTCTATCTTTCAAATACTGTTATGGGTACACTCAAAAACATTTTGCTGATTGAACCCTTCATATCAGTTCTTATCACATTTTTATCTATTTGGGGACTCAGGTTCATCAGCCCCCATTTCGTCTATTTATCGATGTTCTTTGGGCTACTAACCTATATTTCATACTTCTTAATCGTGGGTATAATTAGCTATGAGCTGGCCTTCAAAAAGAGCGACTCTGTTCCATTGGTCACCCCTGCCAGTAATCCTTGAGTAATTCAGAAACCCATTGAGGCTGTTGGGGATTGTTTGGTAGAAATTCCTTATAGATGGGCTTAATGTCCAATACAGGAGATCCATTCACCGCATCTAACCCCTGAACCGTTAAGATACGTCCATCAATGCCCAGGATTTTTGCTGAAGTGAGTCCAATGGGGTTGGGATGGTGGGTTGAGCGCTGGGCCAAAACGCCAAGCTCAGGCCACTCAGGGTTATTCCTGGGGTGCCTGGTAGCAGGAATATGTCTGTCCACATCATACCGGTGAAAGACAAAGATCACCTCCACATGGGAGAATGTCTCCAACCCCTCAAACAGCGCTTCCGAATAGTCTTCATGTAACGTGATTTCAGAGATGATAGCTCCCCAGTCATCATCCCGTATATCTTTCCGGTTGTTAGAGACGGTGGCGATTGTCTTTAAACTGATGCTTTCCATATCAATCTCATACCCTGTATAGCTTCAACTTCGAGATTACTTCATCCTTCGACGGGCTCCAGTCTACGCGCCTTGAGCTTCGACTTGGCAAGCAGGATGAGGATCTGGAGTTTTTTACTTCACCAGGAGTAATTTTTGGATAGCAGTCCTCTCGATAGTCTCCAGACGACAAAAATACACTCCGGCCTCAACCGTTTTACCCTGGTCATCAATACTGTTCCAGGATACCTCATGCCTTCCAGCACCATGATTTGTATTGAGCAATTCAACAATCTCTTTGCCATTAATGTCTACAATACTCATCCGGATTACACTGGATTCATCCAGGTTATAAGGAATGGTAGTGGTTGGATTAAAGGGATTGGGATAATTGGGCTCCAGGGAGAAAACCAGGGGAGCTTCAAACTCATTATCATCTATGCCAACCACGTATTCAGTGTTTCTCAAAATCCATTCATCCGGATCCATAACCAGGTCAGTAACTATTTCTCCTGGTGGGATTTGAAAATTAAAAGTCATGAAACTTTCGTGAATGCGCAGGACTGTATCAATTACTGACCCGGTAGTTGTTATGCGAAAGTCAACCGGCATGTCAAAGGTGGTCCCCTGTTGAACAACCTGCATCAAAAGGTTCTCACCCGTCTGTGCACGATAATTGCGGTAGCGGGGATAGCCCGGTCCATAAATCCACTGTTGAAAGAAATTATTCAAGTCAAGACCGCTGACTTCTTCACAGACCATTTGAAATTGTTCAGTGGTGGCTGAAGCATATTTGAGCTGGGGATCATCAGAATAGGTCTGAAGTATTTCAAAAAAGGTATCATCCCCCACAATGTGCCGCAGCATATGTAAAACCCAGGCTCCTTTGCAATAGGAAAGGTCCCAATCAAAGATTTCGTCCTCTGAAGTATCTTCAACATAAATGCTACCCGCCTGATCTGAAAGGTCCTTGGAATCCGCCATCTTCTGCCGGTAACCAGCCAAGCCATTATACGCTTCCTCCCACAATGCTTCCGCATAACGTGCGAAACCTTCATTTAACCAGATGTGATGATAACTATGGCAGGTGATCATATCGCCATACCACATGTGTGATAACTCGTGTGCAACCCTCCGCATGGTAGGATTCCCCATGGAGGTCAGGGTCTGGTGTTCCATTCCATAGCCCTTGCCCCACTCAGCATGACCATATTTCTCATCCATAAAGGGGTAGGGTCCAAACTGACCTGCAAACAATTCCAGCATTTGTGGCAAGAGGTTATAATTAGTTGTCATGTAGTATGGATCGGGGGTGTCGGGATGACTATACGTATAGAACAAAATGGGCAAGGTGTCATTGTTGGCATCGATGTACTCAGTGCCCCATTCATAAAAATCATAGATCGATAGAGAAAGCAGGTAGGTTGCAATGGGATGACCTACATGCCAGTGCCAGGTTTTGGTCCCATCACCATTGTCCACTGTGGATTCCAGACGGCCATTGGAGGCAACTTTGAGATAATCCGCAATGGTCACTACAATATCAACAGAATCAGGTTTGTCTCTGGGGAAGTCAACACATGGCCACCAGTCTCGCGCATTATAGGGTTGTGATTCAGTCCAGATGGAACGTTGTCCATTTTCGTAATCCCAGTTAAATCCCTGATCATCACGATTCCCTGCTGGGCCACTTTCTGAGAATATCTCTATTGAAAAATGCTCACCGATACTGAGGCTGTCGGGAGCAGGTATCTGGAGCATATCATTGGTGTGTATGAAGGACGAAGTATCCCCATTCAGAATCACAGTATTTACCGTAATATCACCCACACCTAGATTATCCGTGGAGTAATCCAACTCGATGGTTTCCAGTGTGGTATCCAGGACGATCAATTCCACATTAAATTCATTCACCATTGATGTGGTGGCGAGATCCATATTTAAATTCAATTTATAGTAGGCGATATCGATCTTGCCCTGTTCAGTGGAGGGCTGCACATCTCTCATTAATTCGCTTTGATACGCATGCCCACATTTCACATCCTCATCAATAAAAGCAGTCAGATTGATGGAGAATAGGACACTCACCAGGAATATTCCAGAATTTCGTATTAATGGACTCATGACTAAAGCTCTCCTTTTAAGTATGCCTGTCGGCGTGGCTCTGGAAATTTTTCGATTGCATAGCGCAGCATGGTGCGCGGCATGTCTTGATAGTGTTTAAGGAGAAATGTCTCCTCGGTTGGTCGACTCCGGTTTCCAACTTCACGGAGCATCCAACCAACCGCCTTGTGGATAAGGTCTTCGGTATCGTGGAGCAGTATTTCTGAAAGCTTAAGTGTATCCTGGAAATCATATTGACGGATAAGGTGATAACTTGCTATTATCGCTATGCGTCTTTCCCACAAGTCAGTAGAATTGGCCAAAGCAATCAAGGGATATCTATCTTTCTCAAACAGGAAATCTCCAACAATCTGCAAGGCTGAGCTATCCACCAGGTCCCAATTATTGACAAAACCGGTATGGGTCAAATAGGCATGGTAAACCACTTCTTTTCCTGAAGGATCAGCCTGATTGTATAGGTTCACCATCATGAAAAGAGCGGTTAGGCGAGCTTCATGATATTTTGATTTTAATAACTCAAGGGCGTCTTCAAGACCAAAATGTTTTTGTTGTTTGGCAAGCGCTCTCAGTTTGGGGACTTTGATTCCCAGAAATATATCCCCCTCACCGTATTCCCCTTTTCCCGTCTTGAAAAAACGCTGTGAGTGTTGCGCTCGTTCTGAGTCACCCAAAACCTTGAGCGCTTCAACTATTTGCTTGCTCACCTTAGGCATTCGTAGAATCCTGATTGCCAAGGGTTGGCCACGCAAGTTGGCGGGCATACTTTGCCAATCCGGGGGTCGGGTTTACGACAATAGGGTGCCCCACTTCTTCCAGCATGGGAATATCCAACTCAGAGTTTCCATAGGCATAGGATTGAGCAAGGTCAATGTCTTGCGTTTTGGCCAATGCCTTTAACAAGGTCACTTTTGTATCGCCAACACATAGTGGACCTTTAGAACGTCCGGTCAAGAGACCATCCTGATCTGTTTCCAGATGTGTACAAAGTAGATGGTCAATTCCCAGGTCGGAGATTACTGGTTTCAAATAGTAGTCAATTGATCCTGTTACCAGTACGGTTTGGTGCCCCTGCTTTTGATGCCAGCGCAGTTTTTCCATAACCATCGGGGACAAATTGGGTTGGAGATATTCCTGATAGAAATCATTTCCGCTATCCACAAAGGGCTGTAGTTCGCGCCCCTTATAAAAACTCAGCATGGCTCTGGCCACACTTCGTTCATTGATTAAACCGATTTTTTTCAGGAATAGAGCCACAATCATTTTCAGCATGAAGGTTCGGGTGAGATAACCCTGTTCTCTTAAGACTTTGAATCCCACACCAGCACTATCGATTGCCAAGAGGGTCTCGTCAAAATCAAAAAAAGCAGCAATCGCCCCTGGTTGTGAACCGGGTTCAGCAACATGCATTGTTTTCGTAGATTCGCTCATATAAAGAGTTCCTCAAGTTTGCACCGAGACAAAATTCAGACATAGGCTGTACATGACAGGACAAACTACCACAGATTTGTTGCTTTGGAGAGAGAAAAAACGGCTTTGTTAGTTAATAAATTTAATAAACTAATGTTTGTTTTACTTGTCTAGACATGTTATCCTTTCGCCAAGAATTGAAAATTGAGGGTTGTTATGGATATCGTTCAGAAATTCATTCAGAATGCACAGAGTAATCCGGCCAGGTTGGTATACCCTGAAGCCAAAGATCCACGTATACTGGAAGCCGCTGTAAAGGTTTATGAGCAAGGGATAGCTCAACCTATCCTGGTTGGAGTCCCAGAAGATATTGCAGCACTGGCTGCTGAGATGGGCCTGTCACTTGAAGGTATTGAAACTGTGGATAGCAAGACCGATCCGCGACTGGATACCTATGCCATGGCTTATGCAAAAAAACGAGATCTCCGCGAAGCCATTGCCAAAAAGCTGGTTCGAAAACCACTTTCTTTTGGTGGAATGATGGTCAGTGAAGGTGCCGCCGAGGGTATGGTTGCAGGTGTGGCCACAGCCACCAGCATTGTGATTCAGACTGCAACATTGACCGTGGGATTCCAGGAAGGACTTTCCACACCAAGTAGCTTCTTTATCATGATAATCCCTGACTTTCAGGGTGAATCTGACAAAGTATTTATTTTTGCTGATTCAGCTGTAAACATTCAACCCAATGCTCAACAACTGGCTGAAATCGCCATTGCCTCTGGCACCAATGCTAAAGCCTTATTGGGAATTGATCCCAAAATTGCATTTCTGTCATTCTCAACCAGGGGTTCTGCCGGTCACGCTGATGCTGACAAAGTGATCGAAGCATTGACAATTGCCCGAGAGATTAATCCTGAGTTTGACATGGATGGTGAACTTCAGTTGGATGCTGCAATCGTAGCCAAGGTGGCTGCCAAGAAAGTCACTGAGAGTTCTGTTGCCGGCCAGGCCAATGTGCTCATCTTTCCCGATCTGGATGCAGGTAATATCGGCTATAAACTGGTGCAGTATATGGCCAACGCTAAAGCCATCGGTCCCATCCTTCAGGGCTTTGCCAAACCGGTAAATGATATGAGTCGCGGTGCCAGCGTAGAGGATCTGATTGCCGTGTCAGCCATCACCTCAGTGCAAGCAAAGGGTTAAGGTTCAAATGAAAATACTGGTTTTTAATTGCGGTAGCTCCTCCATCAAATTCAAGCTGTTTAATATGCCAGAAGAGCTGGTACTGGCCGAGGGAGCCATTGAACGGGTTGGCTCAGAAGATGCTCTGGCATCCTTGAAAACCCAACATGGCAGAGTTGAGGCCAGCCAATCAATCGCGGACTATCCAAGTGGCTTTGCTGTTATAAAAGCCATGTTGCTTAACAAGGATAATGGTGCACTAACCTCCCTGTCTGAAGTCAGCGCCTGTGGTCATCGTGTGGTGCATGGCGGTGAAGACTTTGGCGGTTCAATGCGAATTGATGATGAGCTTGAAAAAGGAATCAAGGCGGTCTTTGAGTTGGCCCCCCTCCATAACCCACCCAACCTTACGGGTATAAAAGAATCACAGAAAATGTTTGGCGATATTCCTCAGATCGCCTGTTTTGACACTGCCTTTCATAACACCATTCCTGAAGTTGCATTTCGATACGCTCTGCCTGAGGATCTCTATACCCAGTACCGCATTCGCCGCTACGGTTTTCACGGTATGTCTCATCAATTTGTTGCCCGTCGCGCTGCTAAACTGCTGGGCAAGCACAAGTACGCTGTAAACTTGATTACCTGTCATCTGGGGAATGGTTCTTCGATTTCAGCTGTTCGCGATGGACACTCAATTGACACCAGCATGGGTCTAACCCCGCTGGAAGGTCTGGTCATGGGAACCCGCAGCGGAGACCTGGACCCAGGCATCATTTTCTATCTTCAACGCAAGGGTTATGACACATCAAGCGTGGATACACTGCTCAATAAGAAGTCCGGGTTGCTTGGTATATCCGGTAGCTCAAATGATGTACGTGACCTGGAACTGAAGGCCGATGGCGGTGATGAAAAAGCCGCATTGGCATTGGATATATTTGCCTATCGCATTAAAAAATATATCGGGTCTTATATGGCTGTTTTGAACCGTGTGGATGCCATCGTGTTTACCGGCGGTATTGGCGAGAATGGGGTAGCTATGCGCTCTCGCATTCTGTCAGAAATGGATCAGCAGGGTGTGATCGTTGATGAAATGCGAAATGATGTTCATGCTGGAGCTGAGGGAGAAATACAAGCGTCTTCATCTCGCATTAAAATTATGGTCATACCAACCAATGAAGAACTGGCCATCGCGCGAGACACATACAAAATGAGCAGACCCGACAGATGAATTTCAACAAGCAAAATTGTGCCATCTCACGGCAAAAAATTAACAGGAGCAAAACATGTCAACACTAGATCGTATTAAGAACGTCGCAGCAGAATTACTGAAAATTGAAGCGAGTCGAGTGAAGGAAGAATCACGCTTCGTAGAAGACCTGGGTGCGGATTCCATGCAATCCATCGAACTGGTGGCAGCCTTCGAAGAAGAGTTCGATATTGAAATGGATGAAGACGCCGCTCTTGGTGTAAAAACCGTAGGTGACGCAGTCAGTTTTATCGATAAGGTTATTGCCGAAGGCTAAATCCTTGAATCCACAAGAACTCCTGAGGAACGCCCATATTGACAAGAGCAGCTTTGTACCGCTCTATATTCAATTACGGGATATAATCAAGGACCTCATCAACACCGGGGACCTCAAACCCGGGGATCAAATACCCAGCGAGAACGAACTGTCATCAGCCTTCAATATCAGCCGAATGACTGTGAGACAGGCCAGTCAAGAGTTGCTTCGAGAAGGTTATATCAACATCCGACGAGGCGAGGGAACCTTTGTAAACTCGGTTCCCCATACCCAGATGCTGCTCAAGCTAGAAGGGTTTTCCACTGAAATGGCCAAGCTGGGCTACCGCAGCCATTCACGGGTTCTGGATGTTGAAAAAATCGAAGCTTTTGAGTCCTATGAAATGGCTTACTCAGGATTGAGCAAACAACCCGGTGAACCCATCATTCGTATCCGACGCGTGCGATATGTTGAAGATACTCCCTTTGCGCTGGAAAGTTCTTATCTGTCTTTGCGAACCGGTGCCGGACTTATGGAACCGCGCTTGGCTGATGATGTGTCCATTTACAATTATATAGAAAACGATCTGCATATCCGTCTTTCGAGAGCCGACCACACAATTCAGCCAGGTTTGGCAGACAAAAACATCGCAGACCTGCTTGAGATAGAAACTGGTAGCCCCATACTGAAATTAAGGGGTACCACATTTTCCATGAATAATGAACCCATTGAATATCTAGAGGGAATTTATCGTGGCGATAAGTATGAACTGAAAGTCGTGATCACCAAATAGGAAACATTTTATGAGTGAAAAACAATACCTCCCGCTTACACCTACCGCTATCAACATTTTAAAGGACAATGGCTGCTGGTCACGCTCCTGGTCCAAGGTTATGGTCACCAAGGGTTTTGATCCCACCAGAATAGCAGGCACTATTTTCCGCGGCGATGTACGCATCGGTGATCTTGATGGCGAATTTATTCCCCGTGATGGCATTCGCCGATATGCTGGAATCTTTGATGCCAACCTCCACAATGTGGTCATCGGAGACAACTGTCACATCTCTAACGTCAATGGATGGCTCTCAAATCTCGTCATTGAAGACAATGTGCTCATGGAGAATGTTGGGTCCATAGTCTGCCAGGGTGAAACCAGCTTTGGAAATGGACACGCCATTGAAGTTTTGAATGAAGGGGGTGGTCGTGAGCTGAAAATCACGGACATGACCAGCGCCCAGACTGCCTATCTCACCACCATGTATCGACATGATAGTGACTTGATGGCCGCGCTTGATAAAATTGCTGACAACTATGCGAGTAGCATCCGCTCAAACCGGGCAACAATTGGAGAAGGGTCCAAACTTTTTCATTGCCAGAACATTGTCAATGTAAAGATCGGCAAAGGTGCCGTTTTGCGTGGAATCCAGAACCTGAAAGAAGGTACGGTAGCCTCTGCTCTTGATGCCCCCACTTTTGTCGGAGACGGTGTGATCGCCAAAGACTTCATCATTCAAAAAGGTGCTCACGTTTCTGACGGAGCGCTTATCGCTTCAACCTTGATCGGAGAATATACCAAGATCGGCAAACAATTCTCCGCAGAGAATTCAGTCATGTTCTGCAATTCAGAAGGATTTCACTCTGAGGTTTGCTCGCTATTTGGCGGACCCTACACGGTCACCCATCATCGATCCACCCTCCTGATTGCCGGTTTAATGTCCTTTTTTAACGCTGGTAGCGGAACCAATCAATCCAACCATATGTACAAACTGGGACCACTGCATCAGGGGGTTTTAGAACGGGGCTGTAAAACCGGATCTTCTTCGTATCTTCTCTGGCCTTCTAGGGTCGGTGCTTTTTCAGCAATCATGGGTAAGCACTACGCCAACTTTGACACCTCTGACTTTCCCTTTTCTTATGTAAATGAAGAAGGTGGGAAATCCACACTGGTTCCTGGAATGAATTATTTCACCGTCGGAACCATGCGTGATGGTTTGAAATGGCCCACCAGGGACCGCAGACCCCATTCCGACAAACTGGATCAGCTCAATTTTGAAGTCCTTTCCCCTTATACAGGTCAGAAAATGCTGAACGGGCAAAGCATCCTGCTTGACCTTTACTCAAAGGCAGAAAAAGGGCAAGAGTATGTGAGCTATCAGGGCATTCTCATTAAACGACTCCTGTTAAAAACCTGTAGCCGCTTTTATCGCATGGCTCTGGAAAAATACCTGGGTGATACACTGGTGACCCGCCTGAGTCAGGGAACCTACGCAAATTTGGAAGCAGTACTGTCGGCTGACACCAAAGCAAGTAATGATGAGAATGAATGGATCGACGTAGCAGGACTTCTGTGCTCAAAACCCCGTCTGGCCACGCTTCTTGAAGCCATTAAAGCTGGAAAAACGGATACACCCAAAGCCCTCCAGGACAGCTTCAAAACCATCTGGAGCAGCTACACCAATGATGAATGGTCCTGGGTTGTTCAGGTCATCCCTCAAGTATTTGGATTTGAATCCGGCAACATTACTTCAGAGAACCTGACCACTGTCCTGAATAAGTGGAAAACGTCATCCACCAAGCTATTGAATATGGTTGAGATGGATGCATCAAAGGAGTTTGAGGGAAATGTCCGTCTGGGCTTTGGTATTGATGGAGAGCAGGATCAGGATTTTGATGCTGTGCGCGGAAACTTTGAAGACAACGCATTTAAGAATCAACTGGATGACATGAGAAGCAAGGTCGATAAAGACCACGAATTGAGCCTCAGCATCTTAAACAACTTATAAATGGAGCGAACGTGAGACTAATTATCCAAACCGATTATGATCGGTTAAGCAAGTGGACAGCACATTATATTGCCAAAAGCATCAACGATTTTGCACCAACCAAAGAAAAGCCATACGTCCTTGGACTACCCACGGGATCCTCACCAGTTGGGACCTACAAGGAAATCGTAAAACTTGTCAAAGAAGAGAAGGTTTCATTTCAGAACGTCATCACCTTCAACATGGACGAGTATGTGGAAATCCGAGAGGGACACCCTGAGAGTTATCATTCCTTCATGCGCCAAAATCTGTTCAACCATATTGGCATTCCTGAAGAAAACATCAACATTCTTAACGGAAATGCGGAAGACCTGGTGGCTGAGTGTGATGCCTTTGAAGCCAAGATTAAATCGGTAGGTGGCATCCGTCTATTTCTCGGCGGAATTGGACCTGACGGCCACATCGCCTTCAATGAACCCGGTTCATCGCTACATTCCAGAACTCGTGTTAAAACCCTAACCTACGACACCAGAATTGCCAACTCCCGTTTCTTCGGAAATGATATTGAAGCAGTGCCAAAGCTTGCCTTGACTGTTGGCGTGGGAACTGTCACGGATTCAAAAGAAGTTGTTTTGATCGTAAATGGACATTCAAAATCCAGGGCACTATATAAAATGATCGAAGAGGGTGTCAATCACATGTGGACATCCTCCGCCTTGCAACTACACCCAAAATCAATGGTAGTCTGCGATGAAGATGCTACTTACGAATTAAAGCATGGGACCTATAGATATTTTAAAGATATCGAGCAGAAAAATCTCGAACCCTTCGTGATATAGCACAACGTAACAACTGTCTCCAACAAGAGAAGCCCCCTGAATTCGGGGGCTTCTCTATTTTTATCAACCAATATCTGCCAGGTTGCTTATTTCAGCAGAAGGAGTTTTGTGGAGCTATGTAACCCACCACTTTCCAGCCTGGCTATATAGACCCCACTTGGTAGTGCTTCGCCCTGATCATTCAGTGTATTCCACTCTACGGCATGCAATCCAATTTCTACATTTTTATGTAGCAGGGTCCTCAGTTTCCTGCCAGTCATGTCATGAATAGTCAATCTACTCATGCCTGCTTCAGGAATCTCAAAATTGATCCGAGTGCCCGCATTAAACGGGTTGGGATAATTTGATATCAAGCTGTGACTCAAGGGTTGAGAATCATGATCATCAATCGCGCTGGTTGAAAGTAATTCATCCAAAACTGCATTGATGGCCGTGGCATTAAAACCGGGGGAGTTATATTTGACAACTCCATCTGAATCAATGATAGCATTACGAGGTACACCCCCATTGCCAAAATCTGACCAGATCGATGTGGACCTGTCATCAACGATTGTGTAGCTGGCTCCCAATTCCACCCATTCCGAACACGTGTATGAGTTAAAGCTTTTACCCAGTGAAATCACTTTCAGCCCATCGGCCTCATGTGTTTGATGCAGCTCTTCCAGGTGCGGAACCTCCGCACGACAGCTGCCTCAGTAGGATGCAAAGAAATTGATAAACAAGACCCGTGTTGGTTCCCCGGCTTCGGGGTTGAGCATATCCCCAAGACTGCTTCTACCAGCACCATTTGCACAGAAATTCAATTGACGATCCCGCGTCGTTTGACTTATGGTTTCACCTACATTGTACTGCCCAAATGCGGGTGATGACGGAACCACCAGACCAAGCACAAGCAGGGTTGAGAGCAGTCTGGGTTTTAATATATTTTTCATAATTACTCCAATTTTATTTACTCCGTGCCGTGCACAGAGTATCAGGTTACCTGCTAATGTAGCGAAATGCCAGCAGAGAATTGTCGTTGGACTGACAGTTCGGGAAAGATGCTCTACATTTAGTATGCTGCTGAGGTGCTGATCAAAATCTGTGGATGAGAGTGTTGTGCCAGACCCCCTGAACGGAAGCAGTTCTATGGGTTTTAGTTTGAAACACAAACGCTAAAACGGCCGTAACACGCTGTTAACTTTGATTTTTCAGGAATTACTTGAATATTTTAGTAGATCATGATCTTTATTCACTTATTTCATTAATATTTTAGGCTATATTACCCCGAACTTAAAAATATTCAGGGGTTACATATGATTGATGATCGTGATATTCAAATTCTCGAGCTGCTACAGGAAAATGGCCGAGCTACTGCCAGCGAAATTGCCAAGGTTGTACAACTTTCTATTCCTGCCATTGGCGAACGGATGAAAAAACTAACCGAAAAAGGTCTCATAAAAGGCTATTCAACTGTACTGGATCATAAGAAAGCGGGGTTAGACCTCACTGCTTTTGTGTTTATCGTAAGCGAACACTCCGATCATTATGATGGCTTTGTAAAAAAGGCGGCCGCCTCCAAGGCCGTCCTCGAATGTCATTCCATCATAGGATCTGGCTCACACATTCTCAAGGTTCGCGCCAGAAACTCTCAGGCCCTTGAAGATCTTCTGTATGAAATTCAAAATTGGCCCGGAGTCAACCGCACCCAATCAAACCTGGTTCTCTCATCCTATAAAGAGACATCAGCCATTGATTTGCAAACCTTGGTGCAGGAGAAAAAATAATACGATCTAACTAGTTTTGTAGTTTTTCCGGTTCTACTTTAATAATTTAATTAATATTTAAATACTGCTTAATTATTTATTGACATTGCCTTTTTGTGCTTGTTAATTGTATGTCATGAAAATGAACTACTCAACATATAAAATTTTTTGTTAGGGGACACCTTCTTATGGCAAAGATAAAAGCAGAATATATCTGGATTGACGGTCATGTACCCACATCCAAACTTCGTTCAAAAACCAAAATTATTGAAGGACCCGTCACCGCTCTGGATCAGATTCCTGAATGGAGTTTTGACGGCTCAAGCACCAGCCAGGCCGTGGGTCATGACAGTGATCGCGCCCTGCATCCAGTGGCCTTTTATCCGGATCCAATTCGTGGTGAGGATCACATCCTGGTCATGACTGCCGTCACCTATCCAGATGGCAAAGTACATGAAAGTAACAAACGTGCCCAGCTGGCTGAATTGGCCGAAAAGTTTGAAGCCGAGGAATCCTGGTTCGGTATTGAGCAGGAATATACATTTTTCCAGGGTCGCTCCCCTCTGGGTTGGCCTGATGGTGGTTACCCAGCCCCTCAGGGTCCTTTCTATTGTGGTGTTGGTGCCGATGAAGTTTTTGGTCGTGACATTGTTGAAGACCACATGGAAGCCTGCTTGCGAGCTGGTATTGGCATCTCTGGTGTTAATGCAGAAGTAATGCCCGGTCAGTGGGAATTTCAGGTTGGTCCACTGGGTCCACTTGAGAGCGGTGATCAGTTATGGGTTGCTCGCTGGTTACTCTATAGAATTGCTGAAGAATATGGTGTTAACGCAAGTATCCATCCCAAACCTGTGAAGGGTGATTGGAATGGTGCCGGTGCCCATACCAACTTCAGTACAAAAGCCATGCGTGCTGAGGGTGGCTACGAGATTATCGAAACAGCCTGTAAGAAACTTGGTGAAAAACATGAAGAGCATATCGCTGTTTATGGTGCTCACAACGAAGAACGCCTGACTGGCCTGCACGAGACTTGTTCAATTCATGAGTTTCGTTATGGTGTCAGTGATCGTGGCGCATCTATTCGCATTCCTCTGCAGACTGCTAAAGATGGCAAAGGTTATCTGGAGGATCGCCGTCCTTCAGCCAATATGGATCCGTATGAAGTTTGTGCCATTTTGTTGGAGACTGTCTGCTCCTAACAGACTTCTCCTCTTCATTGGGATTCCCGAAAGCCGCCTTTGTCAATAGAGGTGGCTTTTTTTGTTTAGACAACAATAGTTGTCTAAACAACCCCGGCAAAGCCAAAGGCGACGACGGGTTCTCAGTTAAACTTAAAATTGTCCGGGATAAGGAGTTCACCTGAAAGACCAGGCGAGGATTCGAAACGAAGCAAGACGAGAACTTAGTTTAAAATCAATCCTCACCGAGATTGAATGGATATGTGGGCCACCACAGTGTGACAAAGCAATGATTATAATCTTAATCGTGCGCAAACAATGAACGATACTCGGGATGGAGGCGCAGCAAATCACTGTGATTCCCCTCCTGGTAAATCTGTCCATCCTTGAGCCAGACCACCCGGTCCATTTCTGCTGCAGTGGCTTCACGATGGGTGGCTACCAGGAAAATTGCATCTGGATATTCCTGGTTGATGTTGTTCCACAGGATTTTTTCTGTGTTGAGATCAAGCGCAGAGGTCACATCATCAAAAATATAAATGGAGGTGTCACCATAGAGTGCTCTGGCCAAGGCGACTCGGGCCCGTTGTCCCCCACTCAATCCCACTCCACCCTGCTCCAGAACCTTGTCAAACTCAAGTTCTGAGCCGATGACGGCTGATTTTGTGACAGCTTCAAACTCTCGACTGGCCGTTCTCCCCATGGTAATGTTTTCGGTGACGGTTCCGCTGAACAACTCAATCTCCTGAGGAACATATCCAATGCTGGCTGCCCGGGAGGCATCGCTTAATTGACTCAACTGCATACCATCCAGATCCACAGATCCTCTGAGGGGGGTGAGCCAGCCGGAAATCAGCTTCAAGAGGACTGTCTTGCCAGAACCAACCTCGCCTACAATCCCGATCTTTTCACCCGGAGATGCTGCAAAACTGATGTTACTGATCACATCTGTCTCTTCTTCAGGAAATCGGAAAGCGAGATCGTGGACATCTAATTGCCGGATAGGATTGGAAATGCTTGATGTGTGTACCGATCGATTTTCAAAGCGCTCTATTTCCTCCAGCCTGTCAACAGAGGATTCTGACATTTTGAGGGAAACAAAGAACCAGGAGATGGTCCAGATCGGTTCGGTGATACCGGTCATGTATGCGATAAAGGCGTAAAAAGTACCCAGGCTGATCTCATCATGAATGACATAGTATCCACCCACAAACAGAATGACAATGAGGCCGACCTGATTGATAAGACTGCCAATGCTTTCCAGAAATGAGCGAATATAGACCACCCTTTCCTCAGCCGCCTTGCGTTCTACCATATTGCTTTTGAACAACCGCTCTTGCGCCTGCTCCATGACAAAACCGATCACGATCCGGATTCCTGAAAAAGCACTTTCCAGAATATTGTTGGTCTGGGAGATGGTTTCCTGGCGTCGCTTGTAGGCCTTGTGCTGGGAATGCTCAGTTTTACTCATGGCCCACACAATCAATGGCAGGGGTGAAACTGCCAACAGGGTGAGTTTCCAGTGTAATGTCATCATCACACCAATGGAAAACAGCAATGTAAAACCTGCTTCAACAGGGCGCATAATACCTGAGTTGGCAAACCAGCCCAGTTTCGCATCCCCATCGATATCATCTGAGAAGCGCGTGATAAGATCACCGGAGCGATACTTATTGAAAAAGGCCGGGTCTTTACGCAAAAGGTTGTCGAAATGGAAAAGCTTGATATCCAGCCCCAGGATCAAATTCATGACGTAGCGGGATGATGGCAACACCCAGCGGGTGAGTGTACGGGCCAATCCCACAATGAGTATCAACCAGACATAGAACCTCACATCAGCGGTTGCCCTGCCTTCGGTAAGTGAATCAATGACATACTTGAAAATTACTGGATATGCAGTGCTGAGACCGATGCTTACCACAGTCACAGACATCACCCATAAAATGCCCTTCCAACGTTTTCTCCAGTAAGGAGCAAACCAGCCCAGGACATGTTTTGTCGCACCCAGTAAGGCCATTAGAGCATCTCCTTGTTAGGATCGACATGGGAAAGCAAGTCAAAATAGGCACCACATTGAGACATTAATTCATCATGGCTTCCTGACTCCCGGATCACGCCATCCTGAACAAACATGATGGTGGTGGCTCGACGTATGGTGCTGAGTCGATGAGCAACAATGAAAGAGGTACGACCTTCGGTCAATTTCTTCATGGTGGCCTGAATGCGTAGCTCAGTTCCGGGATCAACCGATGATGTGGCTTCATCCAGAACCAATATTTGCGGTTTAACTGCAAGTGCTCGGGCAAAAGCGATCAACTGTCTTTGGCCATAGGAAAAGCCCTCGCCACTTTCTTTCAGCACGGTTTCATACCCAGCTTCCCGGGCCAGGATGCTTGTATGAATATCAGTAAGGTGAGCCGCATCTTCCAGAGCTTCGCGGGATACATCTTCCCTGAAAGCACGGAGGTTTTCCTCAATGGGTGCGGGAAACAGGAAGAGGTCCTGGAGCACCAGTCCAAAACGCCGGCGATAATCAGCCACATCAAAATCACGAATATCAATGCCATTGAGCAGGATGCGTCCGGTTTGTGGATCTCGGAAACGGCACAACAAATTGATGATGGTAGACTTGCCTCCACCGGTGGGACCCACAAAGGCCACTTGATCCGTACCGTTAATCTCAAAACTCATATTGCTGATGATCATCTTGTCATCAGAATATCCAAAACTCACATTTTCAAATTGGATGCTTTCAATGGTGTCCGGTAATGTGGCCACCTGATCCTTACTGGTTATGTAGGGCTCAGCTTCCATTGTGGAGAAAATTCTGTCGGCGGCTCCACCAGCCGATTGAAGCTGCGAGATCTGCTCGGTGAACATGAAAATTGGCCAGTATATCTGAGCGATGTATTGAGCAAATAAAACCAGGGCACCCACAGTGAGTGTGCCTTCATTCACCCACTTGACACCAAGTAGCAAAACAATTACCGTAGCACCCACCTCCATGAAACCCAACCCCTGGAAAATCCCATAATTAATCCAGTTCATTTTGATGCTGAATTTGTTGAAATCTTCAGTGGATTTACGAACACGCCCCAGGGCCCAGTCGGTTCGATCAAATACCTGGAGAATGCTGGCCGAGCGAATGAACTCACTGACTACACCGATCATCTTGGAGAAGTTTGCTCGATCCTTGCGGAAATAGGGTCTAAAATACCTAAATGAGAACCAGGCGATGAAAATTACCAGCGGAAAAATCGCCAGGGTGATTACCAGAAACCGAAGATCTACTGATGCCAAAATTACAAAAGCACCGATGATCATTCCAAGTGACATGAGTAACCGTTGAGCCATGGTCGACGTGACCGCAATTATTCTTTGAGGGTCCGATTCAATGCGGCTCACCAGCTGCCCGGTTGAAGTGGATTCAGCGAAGGGCAGACCAAGTTTTAAGGTATGAGAAAATAGTGAGACCTTGAGATCATTGACGGCGAAAATCCCTGCTTTCTGGGCCATCCAATTGCTATAAAATCCAAAAATTGCCGATAGAATCATGGTTAAAAGGTAAAAACTGGCTGACCATAGCAGGCCCTGAAAGTCCTTACCGGGGATGTCATTATCAATAATGTTCTTGAGGATGATGGGCTGGATCAACACCAGTATCACACCAATAAATGCCCAGACCAACGCAAAAAAGAAGGTGCGGTTATAAGGTTTTATATACGGATAGACGCCCTGAACCATTTCCTTGAAGGAGTAGGTTTTGGTATGGTCATCATCCAGACTGAAATCTTCATCCCACCACATGCGGCTAGGTAAGCCGGAAAATGCAGATTTGAAACTTGAAATTTGAAACTTGTTCTAGCGACATGAGTGATATTTACTCTCTGGTTTACATCGAACAAAACGAAGAGAACGAACTTCTTGAATTGATTGGTAAATGTTTCAGTTTTTTGAGCCGTCTTCACGAGTGACCAAAGGGAGCGCTGCGATCCCCTCCTTTTCACAACGAATCAAGCGAAAAGAACGAACTTTTTTGACTGATATTTACTTCAAAATTCTTCAAGCGTTGATCGATATTCTACATTCCCACAGGCTATTCATCGCACACAATTCCACGACACTTCTTTTCATGTACCCATTTGGAGATTACCACGGTCGGGCGATCCCTCCCTTGCAAAGACACCCCTGGCTATATTTGCTTACTACGAGGGTAGCCAGAGCGCTCCTGGCATGAAGGTATCAGTTCGGACAGGCAGGTTTACGGTTGGGTCTACCCACCACTTGAAAGCCTTTGAGCCACTCATTTTTTGAGCCCTTTTAAAATTTTAATCCCGTTTTCGTTCTCTGGATTCAGTTCAATTGATTTTTGATAATTTTTAATGGCCAAATCTTCCTGCCCCAAATTGAGCAAGGCTTCTGCATAGCTGTCATAGGCATTCCATGAATCTGGAAACTCAGCCACATTCAGCTTGAATATTTTCATGGCTTCATCAGTTTTGTCAGCAAAAAGATATTCGTAGCCCAGAGCGTTCATGGGCACTTCAAAGAAAATTGGAGTGTCCGGCTTGCTTACTTTGTGTTCTGTATAATAGGCGGTGGCTGATTCTACACCTGAGTTTCTAATCCTGGATATAAAATCTTTGCTGCTGGAGATCAGAAGCAGTTGATCGCCAATAAGATTTTGAACCGATTGGGACCACGTGCTGAAAGCTTCAGGGGAAATTGGATTGAGACTACCCGACCACTCCTTGATTTCCTCAACAAACCGGGTGGGTTCATCTGCAAAGATATTGTGACCCGAAGTTTCAAACTCTAGAACTTTAGCGTTAGGATGAAACTCACCCATGATTGCTGGTCGATCCACATTCCAGACCACATCATATTTGCCTTCCATAATCAAGGTCGGTACGGGACAATTCAGAAAGACATTCTCAAAATTGTAGGCCGCCCAGTCAGATGCATATCCCGGGTCCGCTATAAAATCATAGAGCCCATTCTGGACAATGCGATCTCGGGATGGTTTGTAGAAATATTGTCGCTTCCAACCGCCATTCAAATCCCGATTAATGAGATATTGCTGCATGCTGATCTCGCGAGCGATGGCCATATTGCGCAATTCTGCAACCTTTTCAACTTCTTCTTGCGTGTAGAACTGTTCTCCTCGTCCCCCTCTGAATTCTTCCCTGTCCACCATAGGCACCGATGCAACCAGCACCTGGCCAATAACACTTCTGGGATATTTGATCGAATAGTACTGAGCGATTCCACCCCCAAACGAATGCCCCACCAGAATCCATTTGTCAACATTGAGGGCGATACGCAACTGCTCCAGATCATCGATTGCCTGTTCAAATGAATAACCTTCACCAGGGGTATAGTCTGAGAGACCACAGCCTCTTTGATCATAGTAGATTACCTGAAAGTCCTTTGCAGCTTCAGACAGCCAGGGATGGAAAATGTGGTG
>JAERTH010000043.1 GCA_016844955.1 Fidelibacterota bacterium
GCTCCGGAGGAGAGATTTGAACTCCCAACCTAGTGATTAACAGTCACCCGCTCTACCATTGAGCTACTCCGGAATCTCTAAAAAGCTCGCGAATATAAACTTCGTCATAAGGGCTGTCAACTGCTTACAATGTGATTTTCTCAAAATATGGTTTTAAGCTATCGTAAGACTCTTTCAAGCCCTGAACCAACACTTTCGCGTATCCAGTTACCGGCATGAAATTCGTATCCCCGGCCCAGCGCGGTACAATGTGAAAGTGAATATGCTCTGCAATTCCAGCCCCGGCAATAGCCCCCTCATTTAGGCCGAGATTGAAACCCTCTGCTCTAAATTCCTCGCGCAGAATTTTCATGCTCTCCTGGGCCAGTTGCATAATCTCTGTGAGCACTTCCGCAGGCAAGCTCTCCATTAAATGGGTATGTTCATAGGGTGCAATCATAATGTGACCATTATTGTACGGGTAGAGATTCATGAGGATACAACAATGCTTCCCGCGGTAAAGCAACAGGTTCCCACGATCCTCCTCCACGGCAGGCTTGTCACAAAAAATGCAGCCCTCCTGCTTAATGGATCGAATGTATTCCATACGCCAGGGTGCCCACATTTTTTCCATATTTACTCCAGAGTTAAGAAGAGCCGAACCGTCTCCGATTGCTCAGTGACGTTCCGGCTCATTATATTTGAATCTATTCAAGCCAGGCTGTAATTAATCCAGCATGACCGAGAGGTTTATTCCTCTTCTTTTGCAGCTTCGAGAGCAGCAATCAGCTTGGTTTCTTCTTCCTTAGGCAATTCAGCATAATGCGAGAATTTCTGCTTGTGAGAAGCTTTACCCTGGGTCAATGAACGCAGAGTTGAAGCATATTTAAACAGGTTCGCCTGAGGAATTTTTGCCTTGAGCACCTGATAATGTCCTTCAGCATCCATACCCAAAATGCGACCACGCTTGGCCGTCAGGTCACCCATAACATCACCCATGTAGTCTTCAGGAACCCGTACTTCGACATCAAAAATTGGCTCCAGAAGTGTTGGTTTGGCCTGCTGACACGCATCACGGAAAGCACCTTTACCAGCAATCTGGAAAGCGATATCTTTGGAATCTACCGGGTGCATTTTACCATCATAAAATGTTGCCTTCACATCAACAATTGGGAAACCGGCAATAAATCCTTCCTGAGAAGCAGCAACAATTCCCTTTTCCACAGAAGGTACAAAGACACGGTCAACATTCTGTCCAACCAACGTCTCTTCAAAAACAATACCTTCACCACGTGACAATGGACCCACTCTCAGCATAACCTCAGCAAACTGGCCAGCGCCACCGGACTGTTTCTTATGACGATATCGGGCTTCTGCATTGCCTTTAATGGTTTCGCGGTAAGCGATCTTGGGTTCTACGAGCTGAATCTGCACTTTGAAACGATCTTTCAACTTTTCAAAAGCAACATTGATCTGCAATTCACCCTGTCCTGAAAGGACGGTCTGGTGAAGTTCAGAATCCACTTCATAGAGCAATGTTGGATCTTCTTCATGTAGCAAAGTGAGACCAGCACTGATCTTATCTTCTTCACCCTTGACCAGTGAAATAACTGCAAACTGAATATTTGGACCTGGAAATTCAGTAGCCTTTAGCGTAACCGGGTTTTTGGGATGTGAAAGTGTGTCTCCAGTATGAGAAATTTTCAATTTAACCGTGGCACCAATATCTCCGGCGTTGATAGCTTTTACTTCATCACGATCATGACCGTTGATTGAATAGACATGTCCCAGACGCTCGTTACCACTTCGGTTGGGATTGGTCATATCCATACCTGATGTGATCTGACCGGCATAAACACGAAACAGGCTCAACTCACCAACGTGGGCTTCACTCATGGTCTTGAAGATGAGAGCGGCCGTATCCTTGGGATCATCAGCATGGAGTTCAGTACCATCTTCAGCAACAGCAGCAGGCATATCAGCAGGTGATGGGAAATATTTCTGGATGAGTTCCAGGAGACGAGAAACACCAATGTTGGTTATGGAAGCAGTACAGAAAACAGGAAAGATCTGTTTGTGAATGATGGCTTCACGCAAACCCTTGCGCAGATCATCCTCAGAAAGTTCTCCCTGATCAAAATATTTTTCCATCAACGCTTCATCGGACTCGGCAACTTGCTCTACCAGCTCAGTGTACATGGTTTCAACTTCATCAGCGATCTCTGCTGGCAGGTCTTCCATGGTGAATTTGCCACTATCGTCCTTGAAAACGAGTGTCTTGCGACGAATGATATCAGCAATTTTGTGAAAGCCAATGCCTTCGCCTATGGGTAACTGAAGGGCAGTTACATGGTTTCCAAAAGATTCTTTTATTTGATCAAAAGCTTTATGGAAATCGGAATGTTCTTTATCCAGACCTGTGATAACAAAAGTACGAGGAATGTGGTAGTCATGACTATACTTCCACATGGTCTCTGTACCCATTTCAGGTCCGTGGGTTCCATCAACAACGATAAGACTCGTATCAGCTACTCGAACCGCACTCAATGCGTCCCCGATAAAATCCGAGAACCCAGGAGTATCTAAAATATTCAGTTTGGTTTCCTGCCACTCAATTGCCATCAATGACGTACCTACCGAACATTGGCGATCGATTTCTTCTGGTCTGTAGTCTGATTTGGTATTTCCTTCGGCGATAGTACCGATTCGTGTGGTCAAACCGGCTGAGTATAACATGGCTTCGGCCAGGGCAGTCTTCCCTGATGAAGCGTGGCCGACAATGGCAACGTTTCGAATATCCTTTGTCAAATAGTCTTTCATTCTAAACTCCTCAATGAATTAAGCGTATATAATTAAATGATTCACACCCGAAAAGGCGGTATGAAAAGCGATGTTTTGATGGTTCCAGAGGTGCATAATTATAAAAAAATCAACGTATTTTTCAAGCGTCCAAAAATCTCTATAAAATGAGGATTCGCAAGACATTTTTAGTACTGGGGTTCGATTCTGAGCCGGAATGCTCTGATTCGCTCCTGGAATGTGAATTTTTGTATTCCAGAGAGTTAACCCGTGTAGCGACCGATAATGAAAGTCACATCATCATCGAAAGAAGCATTTCGATTAAAGTTCTCCAGTTTTTCCAATAGAACCCTGGAGATCTCCTTTACCGGTTTGTTTTTATTGGCTTCAATGATACTGATGAGTCCGCTCTCATCCATAAGCTGCCCGGCTTTCCCGACTGACTCGGTTACACCATCGGTATACAGAACGAAGAGGTCACCTTCCTGAAGTTGAATCTCACCCATTTCGTAGGTGAATTCAGGATCAAAGCCCAGCAGGGGGCCTCCAATATCCATGCGTTGCATCTCACCGTTGCTATGAAAAATCAAGGGAGTTGGATGACCAGCATTGACATATCTGATAACCCCCTCATCAACGTCAACCTTACTCAAAAAGAAGGTGATCTGCTCATCCAGTTCGGTTTCATTTGTGAGATAATTATTAAGATTACTCATAAGTGTGGCCAGTGGAAAACCCTTCTGGGATTCATTCAAATAGGCCGCATAAAAATTGGACATGATCAGGGCACCAGAGATTCCCTTCCCCACCACGTCACCTACTGCTAAGGCAAAAACATCTTCTCTTTTGGAGGACAAGTCGTAAAAATCACCACTGATCTGTTTGCAGGGGATATACCTGAGATCAAATTCTATTTCATCATGTTCAGGGGTTTCATTGGGCAAAAGCGATCGCTGAATACTCTCAGCTTTGGCCATATCCTCACTAAAGCCACTCTGCATATCCACATGCTTCTCGATCTGATAGCGTTCCATTAGCACACCGGCTTGCATGGCGATGGTTTGCAAAAAATCCTGATCATCATCACTAAATGCAGCGACACGATTGGATTCGATATTCATGGCCCCGTATATATTAGATCCACCTGCAATTGGAACGCACAACTCTGATCGAGAGTTCGTGCGCCCCGAGAGATAATCTTTTTCTCTGCGTACATCCGGGATTGAAATTGACTTCCGGGTAGCTATACAACGACCGACAATGCCTCTCCCAATTTTGAGTTTCAAGGGATTGAGTCTACGGGCATCATAACCCCGCTGCATAAATTTCTCTATTATATCCCCTTCTGCTGATGCCAGGAATACACCACAGGCATCAAAGGGAATAATGGTATTAATTTCATCCAGGAGCAGATTAAATATCTGAGTAGTATTGCGCATGGTAGCCATCTTGTTGGCTATCAGCGTCAGGGCTTCCTGCTTGCGGGCCTCCAGTTTGATCCGGTGATACAACTTGCGTTTTTCCAGCAGCACTGCCATCTCATCAACCACAAAATTGTACAATGTTCCTGAGCGCCGAGCCTGCATATCCATGGGCATCTTGTCCAACAGGACAAATCCAGCTAATTTGTTGTTCGTTTTCAACGGAATTGCCCATTGAAAAAGCTTAAAACTCCTATAATCCATAACAGGCACATCAGGTGGCGCAGCATGCAAATCATTAACACTGTATTTCACATTGATCAGATGATGACTTGTCTCATTGAGTTTTTGAAGGATGTCATGCTCGCTATCCAGCGTTAAGCCATCCAGCAAGATGGGTGAGGGAGCAATGGAAGATTCAATTTTAAAAATGCCCTTACGCCTGACAAAAAGTGCCACAATATCAGATTCAAACAACTGTTTAAGCGTACCTGGTATTCTGTCCAACATATCCCTGTATGTATCAATTTCCTCCAACTCATCCAGGATGTTCCTGAAGCTTTCATTCCGATGGAAATACGAAGGAGCAATCAAGCGCAGAACCAATTTGCGCCCCCTGGAACGCAATGGGAGGTATAGATTGATAACGATTAATGCAAAAACAACATTGGCCAGGATGGGGTGTTCACCAAATCCGAGGAATTGATTTACCAAGTACCCCATAATGGATATCAAAACAATGAGACCCAGTGAAACCAGCAGTTCTTCTCGTCTAAGCATTTTGGTCTCCTGCGCTGAATAGGTCATCAGCACCACCGCCGACTTCTTCTATCATTCCTCTCAGGATGGGCAAGACACTTACCTGGGATAAATCCTCCTCCGCAAAGATGCGGGAGAAGGCATAGTTTTGATGATTGACTGGGATCAGTTTATTGATGATAATAACATTTTCCGATTTTATACGACAGGCATCCCCCTTGAAATCACCTTTTTCATAACGTATGGTGTAGCCCAGCTTTTCTGCCAGGGCTTCAAACTCATCACGGATACGTTCAGCTTTCATTTATAACAGGGTATCCTTTTTATCTTTTTCAAAATTGTCTACCAGATCCTTTACGCGTTCAGTTTCGCCCCGGGGAATAATCAGCAAGGCATCCTCGGTTTCAATCACCACCAGATCATCAACGCCCACCAGAGCAACCATCTTGCCATGCGCGTGCACCAAATTGCTTGCTGCATCATGAAAGATGACTTCACCTCGGGAAACATTCTGAGAACTGTCCTTTTCCATCATCTCGTAAACGGCATCCCAGGAGCCTACATCATTCCAGGCATAATCAACCATGACGACGTAAACATTCTTGGCCTTTTCCATGACGCCATAATCAATTGATATACTTCGCAGGGTCGCCCATTCTACCGTAAGAACCGAATCCCAGATTGGTTTTCCAATGGCACCTTTGATATTGTCCAGGCTATCCCAGATTTCGGGCAAAAACTCCTGAAAACTTTTCAAGATACTGGAAACCTGCCAGACAAACATCCCACTGTTCCAGAGAAAATCACCACTCCTCAGAAAAAGTTGTGCTGTTTCATAATCCGGTTTTTCGGCAAATGCCTTCACAGCATAGATGGGTTCTTCAGGATTTGTCCTGTCATGATACTGGATATATCCGTAGCCTGTTGCCGGTCGAGTTGGGATAACTCCAAAGGTAACCAGGCCTTGCATATCTTTAGCAATGCAAATCCCCTGGTTGATGTATTCTGCAAATAAATTATTGTCATCGATATGATGATCAGCAGGGAATACCCCCATGACTGCCTCAGGGTCTCGGTGCTGGATAATGATTGCAGCCAGACCAATTGCAGGTGCTGTATTTTTGCCTTCTGGCTCGATCAAAATATTTTCAGCTGGTAATTCTTGAATTTCCCGACGAATAGCCGCCTCTTGTTCCGCATTAGAAATAATAAGGATATGATCTACTTCTGTAACGACTTTTAGTCGATCAATAGTCATGCGCAGCATACTTTCCTCAGCAGCAATAGGTAACAACTGCTTCGGGGTTGCACGCCGGCTTTCAGGCCAAAACCGTTTACCAACGCCACCTGCCATAACGACTGCAAAAAATGACATACCTACCTCTTTTCTCCTAATTGCGTTGAATCTTGGATAGTGAAATTTGAGCTTCAAAAACTAATCCGGCCGGTCCCCGTAACCAATACCGATTTGCACGATGATCTACAGTTAGGACACCGCCGGGGAAGGCCAGTGATATGGGCCAGGGTTTGCTCCAGTTTTTGTGAGCAAATAGCGCCACAGCAGTTGCACCGGTGCCACAGGCCAGGGTTTCCATATTCACCCCCCTTTCCCAGGTACGAACCTTGAAATCCTGATCCAAGTCGGCAACCAGATTCACATTCGTCCCTTCAGGATAGCTTGGATGGTCATTCATTGAATGACCCAGTGGATCCAGGTCTTGCTGGTCCACATCCTTAACAGGAACCACCACATGTGGCACACCTGTATTAATGAAGCCACATCCCTTTTGGGGAACATCCACGGGATGCATGTGGTCATTCACCAATATTTCAACTTCTACAGACCCTCCCTGGATAGCGTAGCCATGGATGCCGTCATCAGCCAGAAAGGTGCCCGTGTTCCCCGCTTTGTCCAGTGAAGCCGCAAACTTGACCAGTGAGCGGGCACCATTCCCGCACATCTCTCCGCGGGAGCCATCCGCATTGTAATAATGCATACGAAAATCTGTGGATGAATCCTTACCAAGCATAAGAATACCATCAGCCCCAACACCAAATCTACGATCGCAAAGCGCAATGATCTGGTTTTCCCTAAGAGCCAAGGAAGCATCCCAATTATCAATCATAATGAAGTCATTACCTGCAGCGACGTATTTCTGGAAGTTTAATTTTTCAGGATTCATGCAATTTTATCTCTTCTACACATATATAACCACTGTTCTGTACTCTACGCTTCAATCACCCCAAGCTTTTGGTGTTCCAATAAGATTGAGGTTCTACCACCCAACACGCTCAGTCCCAAGGACTTTTGGTAGGGCACAATCTGGAAACCCTTCCACAGGTCTGCGTTCTTCGGACCACACCCTGCAGGCAGACCCCAGGTGACAAAACCTGTTAACGGCATCGAATTCCAAACCATTGCTCTTGGACTGGCTTCGACGGACTCAGCCACCACCTCAGCACCCTATACCCCTATAACCCTATAACTCATTAACTCATTAAACTTAAATGTCAAAACCGCCACAGACCCAATTCAGTTTCCCACCGGGCCCGCACGCGGATCTCATCTGGATATACCCAGAATTCCTCGGATTTAGAAACGGCTTCCAGGCCCCCACTGTTATATCTACCGTCTCCGTTTTTATCAAAATAAGCCTGGAGAGAATATTGACCTGCCGGTAGCTCTTCCAGCACAATGGAATTTCTTGGTTTCAATTGAAAATCCCTGGAAACATTTTCCCCGATGAGATGACACTGCAAGGTATGTGAACCATAATGCATAATGCTTACACTACCCAGGGAGTCCATTGGAATGCTCTCTAATCGACCCTCAATTAATGAATCAAGCTCCTGTCCATTAAGCGGTGAAAAAATGAACCTGGTATCAATTTGCCAACCATAATTATGGCCATCCGCCAGGACAGTATCGGGTGTGAATTCCCATAGCATTGAGTTTATTTTCTTCAGGGAACCATTGAACTCAAGGCTGTCATTTTGCTTATCGACCAACTGAAAACCACTATCCCCTTGAAAGAAGAAGGGCAGGGTTGCACTCAAATGAATTGAAGCACTTTCGCCGGGAAATTTAGTGGCTGACCCGCTACCCCAGGTCACATCAATGAGGCCCAGAGCCAGGGTGTCAAAGGATGCTACTTCTTGCAGCTTAAGTGTATCAGAATTCAGGATGAAGCCACTGGTATCCTGAAAGTGGGTGAGCCACAATTCAGCTCCTGGAATTAAGGGGGTTGCAATATCAAAATTCATGGCAAAGTCATCTTCAATGACCTGGGAAACCCCCAAAAGGGGTACCAGATTTTTGTCTGTGTGGAGCGCAATGCTTTCCAGTGCATCAGAGGTGACTGGGCGATTGGTTCTGACTTGAATAAATTGGTTTTCAAGTTGCGTCGCACCCAATAGTTTGATGCCATCAAGTGGGGTCAGTTGGGGCCATATTTTGTGTAACTCCTGGATACTATCTGGCCTGGCAAATACAGATGCAGTTGCCGGACGTCCAAAATAGTCGTCCCCATCAATAAGTTTATTACGATTTCGATCCCAGTGATAGAAAAGCATATAAGCCCGTTCGGCCAGGTAGGGTAGCTCAAATTCACCTTCATCATCAGGCTGGAAGACATAGTCTGCATCCCCCTGCCTCAATTCACCCAGGTTTGTGGTATACTCACGATAGAGCAGCAAATCACCATTCTTCCTGAGTTCTTGAGAACCGTGGATAGTACCAGTGAGACGCCCGCCATTCAACACTTCCCCCGTCGTGAAAGCCAGAACGTAGGTAGCATCCAGGCCATTGCCTCGGAGGTCCTGTGCATTTTTATCCAGGGTGAGCAGGTAGGTTTCATTTGAATCAAGCGGCTCGTTAAATATTACCTTCAACCAAGTCCAGCTTGATTTTACTTCAAATCCCCCGGGAGGTCGGGGCCAAATCTGTAATGATGAAGCAAAGGTGGCTTTCTTCATCTGCTCATTGAATTTGATATATATTTCAGTATCCCGATCCACATTTACCATTTCATTCTGAGGAGAGCTATGTATCACAAGCGGGGCTTCCTTGTCTACAGGTCCGCCTGTAATGGCCCTTTCATTGGCACAGGTACCCAGCAAGGTCATTGAGATTGCCAGGGCCACAAAAATTGGAATTACTTTAGCCATTTTGGGGTTCCAGATTATACGGGATTGAGGCCCCCAGGGACATTGAGTCTGGTTCCAACTGGGCAGTATATATGAATAGCTCAAGACCTTGATTTACTGCTGAATTTAGAGCTGCTGCAAATTGTGGATCCCGCTCCCAATGGGGTTCGAAGCTTGTGGCATCCGATCTTTGGACGATGAACAGGACAGCAGCAGATCGTGTTGGGGTTATGGAATCGACGAGATGATTGACATGACGTGTACCCCGGGCCGTGACAGCATCCGGGAAGCGAGCAGTGCCATCCTCGACTAGCGTGGCTGATTTCACCTCCACTAATTTTTCCAATCCATTCTTTTCCAACAAAAAGTCAAAACGTGATTTCCCCAGTGTGTATTCCTGTTTCTTTACTGTCCAACCATTGAATTCAGGAATTAATCCCTCATCCACACAAAACCGAACGAAGCGATTAGGAAGCTGTGAATTAATTGAAATCAACTCATCGCCAGAATACACCATCACGGTGGCAAATTTTGTTTTCCGCTCTGCACCCGTTTTTGGTTCAACCAATACTCGTGCACCGGGAAACAACAATTCCTTCAATCTGCCTGGGTCTGGAACATGGGATGCATGAACCTCACCATCAATCCTGACCTTGGAGAGAAACCGATTGGGCCGCTCCACAAACTCGGCTTCAATCAATCCGGATGCCAGGGGCATTTTCATTTCAGACTTTATCCTTTGCCCGTTTTAGATCATATCGATTAAAGAAATCATTTTTAAACATTGGAAATTCATCTTCGAGAATGGCCTGACGCATTCCAGACATAAGCTCGTGGTAAAAATGGATATTATGGATACTGGCCAAGCGATAAACCAGGAGTTCACTGGCCTTGAAGAGATGCCTTAAATAAGCCCGGCTAAAATTCTGGCAGGTGTAGCAATCACAATTGGAGTCCAGCGGTTCGTGTACATCCTTTTCTCTGGCAGCCTTGACCGATACAGGTCCATCCCAGGTGAACATGATACCATGACGGGCATTACGGGTGGGCAAGACGCAATCAAACATATCAACCCCCATCCCCACTGCATGTACCAGATCTTCTGGTTTTCCAACTCCCATAAGGTATCGGGGTTGATTCACGGGTAAAACGTCGGTGACAACATCTGTAATTTCGTACATGTGCTCTTTGGGTTCTCCCACACTCAGGCCGCCGATTGCATAGCCGTCAAACCCCATCTCAACCAGGATGCTGGCGCTGATCTTGCGTAAATCAGGATACACACTTCCCTGAACAATTCCAAAGAGCTCCTGTTTATGGCCATAAAGTGGCTGAGTGGATCTGAAATAATCCAGACTGCGTTTCTCCCATCTATGGGTTAGCTCCATTGACCTCTGCGCCTGCTCTGGAGTTGCGGGATAGGGTGTGCATTCATCAAAAGCCATGACGATATCTGAGCCCAGAACTCGTTGAATATCCATACTGATTTCAGCACTTAGCGCATGCTTGGATCCATCGATACGTGACTGAAAGACTACACCATCCTCAGTAATTTTGTTTAACTGTCCCAGTGAGAAGACCTGGTACCCGCCACTGTCCGTAAGAATTGGCCCTTTCCAACTCATGAATTTATGCAGGCCTCCTGCGGATTGAATGATATCCATCCCCGGGCGTAATAAAAGATGATAGGTGTTGCCCAAAATTATTTGAGAACCCGTAGCCATGAGATCATCAGGTGAGAGTGATTTGACTGATCCAGCAGTACCAACTGGCATAAATACAGGTGTGTTGATCTGGCCGTGATCAGTTCTGATAGCTCCTGCTCTGGCTTTTGTTTCAGGGCAGGTTTTTAAATTTTCAATATGCATATCTATAATTTCAGTTTCGGGAACGTCTCATATTCAGAGGAACCTTTAAAATATTTCATCAACGGCTTCGGTAACGCTCCGAACGGGAGTAATTGTCAACCCCAGATCCTTCAAGTCTTTGTATTCCCCATGGGGCAGGATAATTCGATTGAAACCTAGTTTTTTGGCTTCTTCAACCCGGCGCCGAATCTGGCCCACGTTTCGAACCTCACCACCCAGACCAATTTCACCAATTATCAGAGCACTGGCATCCACCACAGTATTTTTCAAGCTGGAGATAATGGCTATAGCCACCCCCAGGTCTGCGGCAGGCTCGGCAATTTTAAGACCACTCACCACGTTGATAAATACATCCTGTGTCCCCAGCTGAAAGCCCACGCGACGTTCGAGGACTGCCAGGAGCATCTGGAGCCGTCGCAGATCAAAACCAGTGACATTGCGCTGTGGATTCCCATAAGAAGCACCAGCAACCAGGGCCTGCACTTCCAGAAAAAAAGTCCGGCTGCCCTCCTGACTGGTGACCACCACCGTTCCACTCACATCGCTATGACGCTGGGAGAGGAATAGCTTGGCCGGATTTTCAACGGGGATTAGCCCTTCACGAAGCATTTCATACACACCCAGTTCAGCCGTTGAGCCAAACCGGTTTTTAGCTGCCCTTAACAGTCTTACCTGTGATTGTCGGTCACCTTCCAGATACAGAACCGTATCCACCAGATGTTCCAGCATTTTGGGTCCTGCCAGATATCCGTCCTTGGTGATATGCCCCACCAGAATGATGCAGACATTCATTTCTTTGGCCACTCTGAGCAGCTGTGCAGCGCTTTCGCGTACCTGACTAATACTGCCGGGGAGATTCTCGCCGCTCTCGGAATAAGCGGTTTGGATGGAATCCACGATGACCACCGCCGGTTTTAAATTACTGATGCTACTGGCTATATTTTCAACAACAGCATCATTGGCAAACTTGAGATTATCAGCCTTTACACCCAGCCGATCCGCTCGCATGGCCAGTTGCTCACCGCTTTCTTCTCCTGAAAAATACAGAATTGAATGACCGGCATCCGCCATGTGTCCAGATAATTGAAGCAACAGGGTTGATTTACCGATACCCGGTTGCCCCCCAAAAAGAATGATACTGCCCTTGACCAATCCACCACCAAGGACACTGTCAAATTCACTCTGACCGGTACAAATTCTGTATTCACCATCCCGGCTGATATTATCCAATGTCTTTAGCTCAGCCTTATTGCCACCAGGTTTAATTTTCAGGGGGGATTGTTTGAATTCCTTGACACTTTCCCATGCGCCACACGTGCCACAGCGACCCATCCATTTGGGGTGTTCAGCACCACATTCATCACAGACGTATACTGTCTTGCTTTTGGCCATATGCTATATTTGCTGACTTTCTTTAAAAAACGACGGTTGCTACGAGGTAATCATTTACGAGAATGATGGTTGCGGAAAACACAAAAGCCTGAATAGCCGCACGCCCAACTCCTGTGGCACCACGGGTAGCCTTTAATCCCACCCAGCAACTAATTAGCCCAATTGAAATTCCAAAGCTGAGTGCTTTCAAAATACTGGGTAATACATCCTCGCTAAAGACAAAGACCGATTGAAAAGAGTTGAAGAACATCCGAATACTGATATTAAAAAACAGGTCACCAATGATGGCCGCAGTAAAAAGGGCAATAATATCGGCCACAACCACCAGCAGGGGTAGCATGACAATCATTGCCACGATGCGTGGTGCAACCAGGTGGCGGATGGGGTTGATGGCCATGACTTCCAGGGCATCAATCTGTTCCGTAACCTTCATGGTGGCAATTTCAGCACCAATTGAGGAGCCATTGCGTCCGGCCAGTACCAGAGCTGTTAATACAGGGCCCATTTCGCTGAGGATTCCGATGGCCACAATCTGGCCAAAAAAACGTGGAGGTAGTGTGTCTTCCAGCTGGAATGCTCCCTGCCAGCCTGCAACAGCGCCGGCAAAAACAGCGATAATACTCACCAATGGGATCGCTTTTACACCCAGACGATAAAGCTGCTCGTTGTAGAGTACCCTATCCTGGTAAAAATAGCGCATGAATTTTGTAGCCTTAATCAGGAGGAGTGCTATTTCACCAATATTGGCCACCAGGGAAATTGTTTTTCGACCCAGCAGCCTGACCAGCTTCAGCATTAAAAGTCCAGTCCCAGCGACCAAATATGCTGCCTATTCTCCCATAGGGTAGATTCGGACATATCAAATGCCATGTCATAGCGTAAAACAAAAATCCCTAGATTCATCCGCATCCCAAACCCTGTGCCCCAGTAAGTATTTTCCTGGTTGGTAAATAGAATGTCTGTCATGGAACGATCATTGACCTGGTCAGCATCCCAAGTTTTCACCCAATCACTAAAAATCTCACCCCTCACGTTTCCAAAGACCATGGAGACAGGCCATTTCACGGAAAGATATTCAATAAATGGAAATCGAAATTCAGCATTAAAGGCAGTGTAATGATTGCCAGTCAAAGAGAAGTATGGGATACCACGCATGGGCAATACATATTCTGCAAAATATAAGTCTTCATAATCTGAGAGATAGTCAATGTAGCCAGGATCCAGCTGGTAATTAATCCAGTTTCCAATGCCACCTGCCAGGAAGGTTTCAGGATTCTTCCCATGACTGGTCGCTGCTGAGGCCCGCAAGGCGATGGAGTATTCCCTGGAAATTTTGAAGTAACGTCTCAGATCAGTACGTAGCGTAACAAACTGCCTGGAAGAATTGTGCATATCAGGTGAGAATCTCACCCCTCCCTCAACACGCCATCCAGTGACTGGATAAAGACTTCCATACAAGACATTGTCAAAACTGAACTTCACTTCTGGCAGCACGTAACTTGAATTGGTTGAAACTGTAGAATCTGGACGGGTGCCAATCATATCCAAAAGGCTCACACTTTGATAAATATTTAACATGTTGATATTGGATTCCAACCGGGAGTATTTGGAAAAGGGGTAATCAATTCCCAGCACACCACCATACTTGCGGAAGTGCCAGAGTGTCAGGTAGTAGTCAGCACTGACGCTGACATAATCATCTGGCAAATTGTAGAGCATGAGATGATAGTTTGTCCTTTTAGGCAGGTAATCATACCCCAGAATCAAATCAGAATTATCCAGATTGCGATATAACTCAAATCCAAACTGTATCTGATGATTGCCCATGATATCGGAAAAGACCATCAGCGCATTGCCCTGGACACCAAAAAAGTTGCTATACCCAGCCTGGGCATCAACCAGGTCAACTGTAAATCGTGTTTTGTACTCGTTGACCTCATAAGCACCCGTGCTATCCATAGTATTTAGGACAAGTGGTTCAGGCTCTGTACCTGTGCTGGATTCATCAAATTGTTCGCCATAAGCGAAAACATGTGATTCAAACGGATTGATGATCCTTGGTTCAGGTTCAGGCAAGCTGTCAGTATAAGTCAGATCCAGTTGAACATTCTGCCGCTTAAGATAATTCGAAAGTGCCGGCAGGGATCCACGCTGCTCTTTATCAAGGGGATTGTTCATGGTGAAAATATCCCAGCCACCTTTTTCGTAACCCGCAAAAACCAGACGGGAATCATCCTTGCTCCAACTGATTTGAAAAATCCCGGTCATGATATTAGTAATCGGCGTTTCTACCTGTGTATCCAGATCATAAAAATAAATATTCCAGATACCATTTCGATCCGAAGTGTAGGCCAGTTTTGAGGCTGTGTTTGCGTATGAAGGTGAATCTTCACTACCCGGGCTGTCAGTTATACGATGTATCTGTCCCGACTCAATATTGATGGTATATATATCCGTTGATCGAAAGTCATGCTTTCTTAGTTGATCCCGGGCCTTTTTCGTATGCGGCATAATCACACCCGTTAACAGCTCAGCGCCTCGATCCGAAACAAATGCCAATTCCTTTCCATCTGGTGACCAGGAGGGTCGTGTATCGGCAAAAATATCGTGGGTCAGCTGGGTCACTTCTTTAGTTTCCACAGAATATAGAAAGATATCACTGGCACCATTCATCAACCCTGAAAAAGCGACCTGTTTACCATCCGGCGACCAGGCAGCAGTAAAGATTCCATCCAACCCCAACTTGCGCGTACGTTTCGTACCTTTTTCAGTATCGTAAAATATGAGGGCATCCTCATCGCCAGATTTGGCGGAGAAAACCAGATGACGATTGTCCGGCGCCCACGATAATCCAGGACTCAACCATTTTAATTCTTCCAACTCGGCCGTTCTCTGACCAGAAATAATTTTGGTCAATTCCCGACCATCATCAGAGGACATGACATAGATATCTGCATAGCCGGATCTATCCGACAGAAAGGCCACTTTACCACCATTGGGTGAAATTGCAGGACTCACGTTAAAGTAGTTTCTCAGCTTATTGTGATCTGTGAGGCGATGCCCCAGATCATCAAGATTTTTGCGGCCTTCAATATCAGGCCAGTAGTCTTTTCGCACGGAAAAATGCCACTTCTCCGTCAGAGTTTCCAGATCAAGATGCAGGGTGTTCTCGATGGCTTTGGGAACATCCTTAAAATGGCGAGTTTCATGGAAAATTTCACCTATTCGTTCAACACCGAAAGTTTCACCAATATAGCGAACAACACTCTGGCCACCTTTATAGGCCATGTAGTAATTCAGGTATTGTACAGGGGGCAGACCACCGTTTATGGCAGCATCTCTGATAATCATATCGGCCCGTGAATCCCAATCCAGAGATGAGTATTCGGCATAGCCCTCACTTAGCCACAGAGGAATATTTACACGCATTTTGCCAGAAACAATGGATTGAACATTGCCGCCAAAGATGAGGTCATTCACAATGGCATGGGTAAGTTCATGATGCAATACATGCCGGAATTGTTCATAACTACCTTCAAAGGGCAAGACCACTCTGTTTTTAAACAATTCAGTAAATCCACCGATGCCTTCCTGGAGATAACCCAGTGTCACATTGGTTTGCTGAAAATCGTTGTGGGAATTGTAGACCAGGATTGAAATGCGTTTGCTCAACCGCCAATCCAATTGATAGGATATCTGGTCATAAGATTTTTCAGCAACATCTGCGGCGAAATAAGCAATTGATTCACCACCCTCATAATAGTAAACATCAAAATGCGGGGTCTGTATATATGACCAATTCATACCCCGGTACTGGACTTTATTTTTACCATATTTTGCTTCAACCGGGCTAACGATAAAAAAGAGGATAAGAATAGCACTGATGAGGAAGCTGTTTTTTGATTTTGTAATATTCATACATTGGCTTATGCCAAGAGCTCCTTTGAGTTCCGATAATTCTGGTCAAGATAAGCCCGAGGGTAAGACTTGTCAAACGCTGAACCCCTTTTGTCAGCGTCTATTTTTAACGAATAAATAATGACAATTCGATGTGATATTTCTTATTCCTCTTAAATGCCTGTTGATTACTTTGATTTGATGAATGATTCCGCATATTTCCTATCTGACGTCCACCTGCGTATACAAGCTGATGATATTGAACGAGAACGTCGTCGAGAGTTATTTTTGCTCCTGGATAAGATCAAAGAGGAGCAGGCGACTCTGTTTATAGTGGGTGACTGGTTTGATTTTTACTTTGAATTTGGTCACGTAATTTCTCAAGCCTACACCGATGTCTATGCCAAAATGCGCGAATTGATAGAAGCAGGGGTTACCATCCACTATTTCGGTGGAAATCATGATTACTGGTTGGGCAGTTTTATGTCCGACAAAATTGGGGTTCAGATTCATAGGAGTGGGACAACACTTGAGTTCGCAGGAAAGCAATTTTATTTCCACCATGGTGATGGTCTCAATGAGGATGACGTTAACTATAGACGTTTACAGAGTGTCATTCAACATCCCGTTTTTATCTGGATTTTAAAATGGCTCATTCATCCAAACATCATGCATTGGCTTGCAAAATGGCTTTCCGCTCGCAGTAAATTGAAATACCGCAAAGAAACACCCCTGGATCTCCTCAACCTTGTTCGTAAAAATTACAGTATCGCTGAAGAACTTTTCGCAGGCAATGTAGATTTCATGATCACAGGACATATCCACTACCCCAAGCTAAAATCCTTTGGTGAAAAATCCTTTTTGACCATTGGCGACTTCATTAATTATTTCTCTTATGGATTTTTTGATGGAGTGAATCTATCACTTAAACAATGGCATGTTAAGCAATTGGAACAAAGGGAATTACCTTGACTTCAAGCTGAATTATCGATAAACTGATTTGATACTTTTCGCGACTTATTGAACAGAAATTGATGGACTTCAACATGAAGCAAATATCCAAACATGTACTACTGATCCTCTTGGTGGGGATCTTCGTCGGATCAATCGTATCCTGTAGCTCTTCTGGAGAAGTGACTCAGGACATGATCAAGGATTCATACAATGACTATCGTGACGGGAAAAAGAAGGCACTAAACAATCTGATTGCCTACTATCGCAACCCTGCCCTCCCGGTGGAGATTCGGAAACAGGCGCTGCTGAAGGTTATTGAATCAAATGATCCCATCGGTCTGCAAGCCGTCCGCAATTCACTTAAAGATGGGAGTGACCTTGATTACACGCTGGTTCAGACCAGCCTCCAAGCACTGAGCAAAACCAGTGATCCGGAGAATACCCGCGCCATACTCCAGTCCATGACCAGCACCCGAGCTGGTTATATAGCGGTTCGCGATGAAATGTTCACCATCATTGAAGACCAGGTTGATGCCCGTTCTGTGGCTTTGATACTCAAATTATATGCTGAAGCCCAGGAAGACTATTCATCCTTCCTGCAAAACCTGACCCTGACCCTGGGCAAAATGGATGATGCGCGAGTAGTACCTGTCCTCATGTCAATTGCAGCTAATAAAAAGGTGGATATTGGCATCCGAAATTTGGCTGTAGAAATCCTGGCTACTAAAAATGACCCCGCCATTGCCCGACTGTTGGCTGAGATGCTCAATAATCCTGCCACTCAAAATCAGGTTAAAACCTACGCCATTTCTGTTATGGACGAATTGAAGGATGAGCGTTTGCTTTCCAGCTTGATTGATGCACTTCATGACGAGCAGGCCACGTATTACGCCATGCTGGATGCGATTACACGCACCCTGGGTAATTTTGATGATCCTGAATTAAAAATGGCCATGATCAAAGTTGCCCGAGATGATGAAATGCCCAGTCGTTTTCGGAAAAGAGCCATTACGTCTCTCGCTGTCTACAAAGACCCCGAAATTGCAGGTCAACTCATTGATATTCTGGGTAATCCCGATAATTTTATTTTTTATTCGGACATCAGGGACCTGGTAGAAAACATCGATGATGCAGACCTCCAGCAAAAATTGCAACATGTAGCCCGCTCAACCCAGGCAGAATGGGAGCGTGAATAATGGCAACGATGAAACGATTCAGAATCTTTTGGGTTGTACTTTTGCTAAGCCTCCTGCCCCTGACCGTGATGTCTCAAAAATCCACTGATGGAACCAGCGAAGGCTCAGATAAACGCGAATTTTTTGATCCAAAACTGAAGGCGACAGACAGTGAAGCGACCATAAAAGAGCTTCGCGAAGAGGTCAATCAGATTCAAAATGAAATGGATCGAATGCGCATCCAGTTAAGAGAATATGATGATCTAAGCGCTCCACGAATTCGTAAAGAAATCAAGCGACTCGTGAATTTCCCTGAAAAGATCAGCGAGATTACACTGAAAAATGGAACCGTCGTTCAAGGGAAAATCCTCTCTGAGGATTTGGACAAGATAATTGTTCAAACCAATATTGGAACCCTGTCACTGGTCCAGGAAAACATCAAGGAGCTTAAGCCCTTTGATCGCTTGCACGCGGATGTGGTTTTAAAAGGGGAGTTTGAAGACCAGCGACATGCAGAGAGCCGCGTATTTATCGGTCAGGTGACCAATAAGGGTTTACGACGTGCAGATTTTGTACGTGTGAGATTCCGACTGCATGACAAACGAACAAGTATTATCGCTCAGGATTCTTCCTTTATCAGCGGGGAACCCTACTCCTTTTACTCCGGCGTTGTCAGCGAAAGCTCCCTGTCGTCAGGTGAGTCTTCCATCTTCAGAGTTGAAGTGAAACTGCCAGCAGGTGTGGAAGCTAAAAATATTTCTTATGTGACTTACAAAGTTCTTTTTGATGAATTTAACTAGGGTTGGTTAGCTGAACACAAGCGTTACGCACTAGCTAGAACATTCCGGGGGATAAAACAATAACAGGTGCTGCACTTGTTTCAGGTATCGCCCTTCACAATACGCATAATTGCTAAATATATTCGGGAGCGGAAAAATGACTTCAGATGAAAATCTCGGGATGGATGGACAGCCCATCGAATCTGACCCCAAGCCACATGACACAATCAGATCGGTTATCAGCAAGGCTGAGAAAAAAATCGATCCCTCGTTCGGCAAGGCTGGGCTTAATGAAATCAAAGATGTTCTCAAGAAGAAACAAAAAGAGCGCATTGTTAATGCAGCCCTACGAAAATATCAACAGAATGAGGAACTTAAACCTTATCAAGCAGAGCTGATCAAGCTCCAACAGCACATCGAACAAGTTGGAAAAAAAATGATCATCATCTTTGATGGTCGGGATGCTTCTGGAAAAGGTGGCACTATCCGGCGCGTTACGCGCTACATGAATGAAAAGCGTTATCGCATTGAAGTTCCTGGAAAACCATCCCATCGTCAGCAATCTGAACTACACATGAAACGCTATATTGAACGTTTCCCTGCCTTGGGTGAGATTGTACTTTTTGACCGGAGCTGGTATAATCGCGCGTTGGTGGAACCTGTTATGGGTTTTTGTTCTGAAAAAGAATATCGCACGTTTCTCGCCACCGTGAATTCCTACGAGCATAACTTTATTCGTGATTCTCGCACAACCCTGCTCAAATTGTATTTCTCTGTTTCAAAAGAGGAACAGAACCGTCGATTCGAAAGGCGAAGGCATGACCCATTACGACAATGGAAGCTGAGTGAGGTTGATTTGCAAGCTCAGGAATTATGGGATGAATTCACTGCTAAGAAATTCAAATTGCTCCAGAGAACCAACTCAAAAGAAGCTCCATGGTTTATTATCCGGTCTGATAGTAAACATTTAGCCAGATTAGAGACCATGAAGCTAATACTAAATGCCATCCCCTACCGTGGGCGAAGCAGGACTTTAGATTTTGAGCTAAATGACGATGTTGTTATCACAGGGGAACGGGAAGTTAAGTTGATGGAACGACAACGTCGGAAACATGGACGATTCATTGGATAAGCATAAGGGGTAAGGCATATGGATAAGAAACCTACAGCCAGCAAACCAACAAGCACTCGCAGGACTACTGGACGAGCCCCGGCAAAGCCCAAAGCCACTCGCACCAAACCAACTGGTAAAGCCCCTGCAAAAGCTCCAGCAAAGCCCGATGTTCCAGCACCAACTGATACATCTGCTCCCAAGCCTACACTCCATGAGGGGACGGCGACCAAGAACCAGGGAAAACACGAGGCCAAGGGTCGCGTTAAGATTTATGTCAAGAAAAAGACTCTGGATTATGAGCTGGAACTCAAGCGACTTCAAATTGAATTGCTAAAGCTGCAAAATCATGTAAAGGAAAATGATCTACGGATACTCATGATTTTTGAGGGTCGGGATGCAGCTGGTAAAGGTGGAACAATCAAACGCATTACGGAACACCTTAATCCTCGTGGTGCCCGAGTAGTTGCCCTGGAGAAACCAAGTGACAGAGAGCGCAAGCAGTGGTTTTTCCAACGCTATATCCAGCATCTCCCCACAGGCGGGGAGATTGTTTTGTTCGATCGTAGCTGGTACAATCGCGCCATGGTTGAACCCATCATGGGCTTCTGTACTGATGAACAGAACAAAAGGTTTATCAAGGATGTCCCCCTGTTTGAGCAAATGCTTGTGAAGGATGGTATCAAACTGTTTAAATTCTATTTCTCAGTTTCTAAGGAAGAGCAGCTATCACGTTTCAAGGCCAGAGAAACTGATCCGTTGAAGCAATACAAAATTTCACCTGTTGATATGGAAGCTCAGAATCTCTGGGATCAATATTCGGTGAAAAAATTCCAGATGCTTTCTGAAACCAACCGAACCATTGCACCCTGGACAATCATCCGCTCTGATAATAAAAAAATGGCCCGTCTGAATACGATTAAGGTTATTCTGAAGAAAATTGACTATGCTGGTAAGCTGGATCAGAAGAATTTTAAAACCGATCCCAATATTGTGGTCTCCGGTATTAAAGAGCTCAAACTTATGGAAGATTTGCTCATGACCCCGGGAAGTCTACCGGGCTAACTAAGATTTAGAGATACACAAAAAAGGGGTTGATCATTATGGTCAACCCCTTTTTTGTGAAAAATTTGCTTCAGGTTTTAAAAAACAAAATCAAAATTAATGGTGGGAATAAATGGCAGCAGGACGAATGCTCTATCCTGAATATTATTGGTCACCCAATCCGCCTGGTCGAACTCATAGTTTGAGCTATTGGTCAGATTAATCAATTTCAGGCTAACACGACCACTCACCCGCTCCCAGGCGACATCACGATAAAATGAGACATCAACTCTGTGGTAGGGATCTGACCAGTCCCAGCTTTGGTCACTGGCTAGATATCTTTTCCCTGAGGCCAGGGTAAAGTCCATGCGGTATCCCATATTTTCCTTAACTTTTCCGTCCAGAATAAAATAAAATTCATGTTCTCGATGACCGGGCATGATTTCTGTGTTGCCCAGAATATCAGTCAGATTTGCTCTGGTAAACCTGTATTTAGCCAGGGTTCTGATGCCAGGTGTCAGTTTTTCGATAGATAGATTCAAACCATTAATAGTTCCATCATCATGTGCCGTGAGCCACTTGGACTGATCACTAAAACTACCCTGCCAGCTACTGTCCATCAATGTGGGGTTGGTGATGATATCAGTGAAGAATTCGGCCTGCAGATCATAACCGATAATTGGCATAAAGCTTCCACCAACACTGATATTGAGCTTTTCAGAAAGTGGCAGTGCTTCATCAGCAGGAATGATGATATCAAATAGTGGCTGGCTCAATGTATTAGAAAGTGAAGTTTCTCTTACCAGATCACTTGATTGCACGACTGAGAAATAGGCGGAGTAAATATTTGAGGGCTCCCAGTTCACCAGCAGGCTGGGATTCATGGCAAAATAATCAGCAAAAGTTGACTGTACGGCCTGGACGCCAATATCAGTCGAAAGGTTGTAAGGCAGTGTATAGCGATAACCAGCCTTGGCCTTGATCAGCCACCCCTGCGTGTCTTTTAAGGTGCTGGAGTCTACAAAAGCCAATTCTGATTTAAGCATTTCTGCACTAACTGCAGCGGATATCATATTGTTACCACCCAGATAATAATCAGCTTGGGATGAAAGGCCGTAGGTATTCAATCCATTGACGAAATCCCCATCCAGGTCCCTTGAGACACCCAGCGGCAGGCGGTCAACTCTTAAAAAAGTATGGTAGGTTTTGGCATAAAGATTTGTTTGCGTGAGTAATCTTGGGCTCATTCGATGCTGGACACGCGCCGAAACAAAGTTATTGTACCAACTCGAGTGAGCACTCCGGCCTTTATCTCCCAGCCAGTGCAACTTGTCAAAGGTAAGGTACATGTTGCCAGACACCTTGGTGTTCTCATTGATATCAAAGGTTATTTTGCCATTTAAATCATAGAAATAATAGTCCGGTCTGAATTCTCTATAGACGCTATCAGCCTGAGCCGTGCTCAAGGAATAGATCGCGTCAAAATCCACACGTCGTCCTGAGAAATACCAGGATCCTCCAGCCGGATGGGGACCTGAGGTGGTTAATCCACTTTCCACCATACCCAGGATCGCACGCACATCCATTTCTGTACGGTTTCCCTCTTTATAAATCAGCTCCGTTGCGTTAACCTGATCAGTTGTTGTCTGCTTGATATTTCCAGCCTGATGATTTTCGATATGCTTGACTGCATCCAGATGAAAGGGCGGATAGACATTATAGAGGTGTCTGGTATTTTTCACAGGGACGCCATCAATTATGTATTGAGTAAATTCTCCCGTGGGGTGAAGCCATCGAATAGGTGCCAGTAATTCATAGGAAAAGGCTTCTCCAGTTAAATTATCGGTAGCTTTCAGCTCAATATCCTGAGGTTGTTCCATACCTGGCATCTGGGAAACAATTCTAATCTCAGGGGATACCAGCAACGAGTCCTCAACCAGAACCTCTTCTCCACCGAGGGTTTGCGGCTGCATGGGAATTGGAATTATAATGTGGGTTTCACCCTGGTAATAGAGCTTCATATTATAGGTGTCATATCCCATATATGAGCACACAATTTCCAGACTATCATGCTCCAGGCCACTTAGATAGAAATACCCATCCACGTTAGATGTCCCACCAAGATAGGTACCCTTGATCACCAGATTGGCGTATGGCAGGGGCTCCAGATTTACCGTATTTCGAATCGTACCCGAAATTGAGTTTATCTGCCCATAGCTGACCTGAATCAAACTGGCATAGATCAGTATTGTAAGTAAGGTTCTTTTCATTTTATATCTCGATTCCCCGGAAGTTTATCATTTCATTTCTCAAACACTAATACCAGGAAACACTCCAATCAAGGAGTCTCCCTGCTTCATAATTAAAAACTGCGGAAAAGATACCGTCAGCATCCAGCCATTCCATGAAGATTTTGTCCCCCTCCCATATTGGCAGTTCAGACAATTTATCCTCAGGGATCCATTCCAGATCCCCTTCATCAGATTCAATCAGATCTCCAGAAAATTCATCGAATCTGTATACAAATACATACCAGTCATTTTCACCATCAAAATTAGGGAAGGTCATAAAACCTTTTAGTTTCGGGGTAGGCACCACCAGTCCTGATTCTTCAAGAACTTCCCGCTGGGCACAGGCTTCCGGTGATTCACCCGCTTCCACCTTTCCCCCGAGACCATTCCATTTCCCTAAATGCATATCTCGCTCTTTTTTATTCCGATGCAACATTAAAACCTGATCGTCATTAAATATGTAACAGAGCGTGGCGAGTTTGATCATGTCTAAATTCCTATCATATACCTGGCTTCCACGTCTTCATTAACCTGCTTGTTCCAATAATGAAATAAAAAAAGCCCGGTAAAAACCGGACTTTTTTTCATACATGTGAGATAACTCAGGCGTTTTTAACCAGCCAGGTACTGACCAAGCCCTGCATGAGAGAGATACCTTCATAGATTTTGTCACGATCTTCTACTGAGATGTCTTTAAGCATTTCGCCATGCAGATCAGCATATTCTTCTTTCAGCTTTCCAACCAGGGTCTGACCCTTATTGGTGAGACTGATTTTGGCAAAACGTCGGTCTTCAATACTTTGTACACGATCGACAAGCTTTTCTGCGAATAGGCCATCAATAATCCGTGTTAAACGACTTGGTGATAAATGCATGCTGGTGGCCAATTCCTGAACAGAATATGATTTTCCAGCTTCAACAATCCGCAAGCAACGAAACTCAGCTACTTTGAGGCCATGATCTTTGGCAAACATTTTTTCTTTGGCTTCACAGCAGCGAAGCAGATCAAATGTCAATTCTGTGATTGCACTTGCCTGTTGTTTCAGTTTAACGTCCATTAAAATATCCCCTTATATCTTTCAATTTCTATGATGTTGTCATTTGTACCCACACTCATTGTCTAAGCCAATGATTGCTAAAGCACAAAAATTTAGTTCCAATTTATCCCAACACCAAGTTTTTCTTTGCTAAAGGCAAAAATAGTGGTTTTGTAGTAATTAACTATACTTGGCATTATTTTTCAATACTTTAGCGTGGTTTCAAGCTATGTGAAAGCGCTTGTCAGTCACAAAATTCACTAAATTGTATACACAACAGTACAAGATATGTGAATTTTGTCGATGACAAATATTACCATAATTATTAAACTGTTGCATGCAAATTCTAAAAACCTATCGAGAAACACGATCTGCACAATATCCTGAACCGGTGAGTCTTGTGATCGTGAAAGGACTTGATGGAATCTTCAATGCCATGTCAGCTGCATGGTTTATGATCACGTCAATTGAACCGCCAATGCTGGCGGTATCCATTGGATTCCAACGTCACACTTATGAATTAATGAGTCAACAATCGGAATTTACCCTAGTCCTCCCTTCCGAAAAAATGTCTGCTGAAGTAGAATTTTTCGGATCGAATTCCGGAAGAGATTTAGACAAGCTCGAGGCTCTGGGAACACCAACACAACCAGCCGTTGAAATAGATGGAGTACTTCTATCAGAAGCTTCAGTTAATTATGAATGTCGGATTACGGGATCATTGAAAACTGGGGATCATATGATTTTCGCAGGGGAGATTGTGGCGAGTCATGAAAATGAAACGCCTGTCCCGAGAATATACACATTGGGACCAAAGCAGTTTGGTGGAGCTAAATCCTAACTGGAAAACCCGGGTTTTGGTCTGATCTAGTGTAAGCCTAGATATTCATCATAGCTGGTGGTATTCACATTAATCGCCTTGGCATCTAGATCAATTATACGGTTTGATACTGTTTGATTGAATTCATGATCATGGGATGTGAAAAAGACATTGCCCTTAAAGCGCATGAGCCCCTCATTTATAGCGGTAATACTCTCCAGATCCAGGTGATTGGTTGGTCCATCCAGCATGAGCACATTGGCATGGGAAACCATCATTTTGGCAAACATGCAGCGTACGCGTTCTCCTCCAGAGAGTACGTTGGTCTTCTTGAAAGCATCCTCCCCTGAAAACAATAACTGCCCCAATAATCCCCTGATGTAAGGTTCGTGCTGATCTTCAGAATACAAACGCAACCAATCGATGAGGTTGTATTTACCTTCATCAAAATATTTTGAATTGTCTTTGGGGAAATAGGCCTGAGTGGTTGTTACACCCCAGCTAAACGATCCAGCATCAGGTTCCAGCTCCCCTGCGATGATATTGAACAATGTTGTCGTAGCCAACTCATTATCTGCAAGAAAGATGGTTTTTTCACCACGGTTGATGGTGAAGGTAACATTGTCTAATATTTTTTTACCCTCAATGGATTTAGTCAGACCTTCCACTGTCAATACATCTTTACCAGCTTCGCGGGCCGGTTCAAAATGGATATAGGGGGATTTTCTGGTGGAAGCTGGCATATCAACCAGCTCCAGCTTTTCCAATTGCTTCTGCCGTGATGTGGCCTGTTTAGATTTGGATGCATTGGCAGAGAAGCGGGAGATAAATGCTTTCAGTTCTTTGGCTTTTTCTTCAGCCTTTTTATTCTGATTATTTCTCAGATTCTGAGCCAATTCACTGGATTGACGCCAGAAGTCATAATTACCGGCATAGGTGGTAATTTTACCGTAATCAATGTCAGCAATCTGGGTGCAGACCTTGTTTAGAAAGTGTCTGTCGTGAGAAACCACAACCACGGTATTGGTAAACTTCAACAGAAATTGCTCCAGCCAGTCCTTCGCTTGAATATCAAGGTGATTTGTAGGTTCATCCAGTAGCAGGATGTCGGGATTTCCAAAAATAGCCTGAGCCAGTAGGACTTTAATCTTCTCAGAGCCCTTCAAATCCTTCATTCTGCGATCAGAGTAGGAAACATCCAGTCCCAGACCAGCCAGTAATATCTGAGCTTCAGGTTCAGCTTCCCAGCCATTCATTTCAGCAAATTCACTTTCAAGCTCAGCCGCCTTCATCCCGTCTTCATCGGAAAAATCAGGCTTCATGTAAATCGCATCTTTTTCCTGCATGATTTTGAACAGGGCTTCATTCCCCTTGAGGACGGTTTCCAGTGCGGTGAATTCGTCATAGGCGAACTGATCCTGCTTTAGCACTGACATGCGCTCACCGGGACCCATTGAAATGCTACCTTTTTGCATTTCAATATCACCGGCCAACAATTTTAGAAAAGTAGACTTTCCAGAACCGTTCGCTCCGATAAGACCATAGCAATTGCCTGGGGTAAATTTGAGATTCACATCTTCGAAGAGCTTCTGTCCGCCGAAGGTTAAACTGACACTGTTTGTGCTAAGCATTATCTATTCAATATCCTATTTAAGATCACTTTCATCATCAAGGGAACATATAGTCTAGGAAACTGCCGGTTCAAACCGGAAAAGTTAAAATTTTTGGTCTACCTGAATTTAGCTGAGCGGGGTATTCTTTGGAGAATTATTCTATGCGCTCAACAATGAGAGGTGGAACATAAGGATTAGATTCTGTGAAGCTGAAGTTGTTGGAAATCTGCCGGGAAACTTCTGACATCGCCTTCTCATCATTTGTGTAGAGCGTGATCAGTGCATCTCCGGCCTGAAGTTTATCACCCAGTTTGTGGTGGATATACATTCCGCTTGAATACTCGATCTCATCGGTGATCACTCGACGACCAGCACCCAGTTGGATACCAGCAAAACCCAGAGCCATGGTGTCAATTCCTGATAAATACCCTGATTGGGGTGCACGGATGACTTCGCTGAACCTGGCTTTTGGATAAGCCTCCAGATTGTCTAGCACCCTGGGGTCACCACCCTGTAGCTCTGTGATCCTTTTGAGTTTTTCAAAAGCAGAACCATCATCTACCGTTCTTTTCTGCATGGCAAGCGCTTCTGCAGTGGATAAATCCGGGTTTGCCATTTTCAGTATCTCTGCTCCCAGTGCAAAAGTCACATCCATGAGATCATCCGGTCCATGACCCTGAAGTCCTTCAGCGGACTCCTTCATCTCAAACCAATTCCCAATGGCCAATCCCAGTGGCTGATTCATGTCGGTGATGAGGGCGGTCGTCTGAACGCCATACCCCTTCCCTATTGAAACGAGACTATTGGCCAAGGCGCGGGAATCATCCAGCGTTTGCATAAATGCACCGTTCCCAGTTTTCACATCCAGAACCAGTCCTTGAATTCCTTCGGCAATCTTTTTGCTCATGATGCTGGCCGATATAAGGGGAATGGATCGCACGGTGGCGGTAACATCGCGAAGTGAATATATTTTTTTATCAGCAGGACAGATGTTTCCGGTCTGACCTATGAGCCCAACATGCTCTTTGATGACCAGCTCAAACCATGCATCAGATTCTAAATTCACATTGAATCCGGGGATAGATTCCAGTTTGTCCAGGGTTCCCCCGCTATGTCCCAGTCCCCGTCCAGAAATCATGGGTACATGGATACCCAGAACAGCCAGGATTGGTGCCAGGAGGATGGAGGCCTTGTCGCCAACACCGCCGGTACTATGCTTATCCGCAACAAATCCCGGGGCGGCTGAAAAATCCATCTGCTCGCCGGACTCAAGCATTACTTTTGTGAGGGCAAGCGTCTCTTCAGTGGTCATACCATTTATAAAAATTGCCATTAGTAAAGCGGACATCTGGTAATCAGGTATATCTCCCCGTGTGTATCCCAGGATAAAATCTTTGATTTCTGCGTCAGATAGGGTTTGACGGTGTGATTTTTTCTCAATTATCTGATACGGAATCATCTTCGCTCCTATAGTTCTTAGCAAGATGTACATAGTGCTGCCACCCCGCTTGCATGCGCTCAAACATTTCTCCTGTTACTTCTGTCCGCTGTTTGGCTGGTACGCCAGCCCACAGGGTTCGATCCGGGATCTTTTCAAATTCCTTAACCAGGGCACCTGCAGCAACCAATGCTCCGGCCCCAATGCGCGCCCAGCTCAATATGGTGGCACCCATTCCAATGAGTGCATCATCACAAACAATACAGCCATGTACAATGGATTGATGGCCAACAGTGACACGATCACCGATAATGCAGGGGCCATCATCTGATTCCACATGGAGGATGGATCCATCCTGGACATTCACATCTTCACCGATACGAATTTCATTGAGATCTCCGCGGATAACCACATTGTACCAGATACTGGATCGCGGTCCAATTTCTACATCTCCGATGATGACTGCATTTTCAGCAACCCATGCCTGTGGATCAATTTTGGGAAAGATACCTTTATATGCTTTAAGAATCATGTAAGTTCTGCTCCAGTTAGTGCTACAAACATAATCCACCATGCTGCATTTGGAAACATTATCGGAATTTCGTGGTCAGTCAAATTTTCTGTTTCACTATCAAGCGTTGCTATGAATTATGGGAAATTAGTGAGGTATCTTTGATCAGCTTCCGTTTAATCTTGACTTTTTTGTACAATATGCTTTACTTGCCACGAAATGAAGGACAAAAACCAAATAATGAACCCTGTGAATGATGAAAATAGTACCATGAGTGATGAGCAGCAAACCATACAGAATATTACCGATCAGGATTATAAATACGGTTTCGTAACTGATATTGAGATGGACGAATTTCCTCAGGGATTGAATGAGGATATTGTCAGAATGATCTCGGCCAAAAAAGAAGAGCCTGAGTTCATGACCAATTGGCGTCTCAAGGCTTATCGTCAATGGCGTAAATTAAAAGAACCCAAATGGCCAAAACTTGAGTATGACGAAGTTGAGTATGATGAGTTGTACTACTATGCAGCCCCAAAGACCAAAGACGCACCTAAAAGTTTGGATGAGGTCGATCCAGAACTCCTAGAGACTTTTGATAAGTTGGGCGTTCCCCTGGAAGAGCGGGAGTTGCTGGCTGGCGTTGCGGTGGATGCTGTGATCGACAGCGTTTCTGTGGCCACAACATTCAAAGATAAATTAGGTGAACTCGGTATCATCTTCTGCCCCATCAGTGAGGCAATTAAGGAACATCCCGAACTTGTGAAGAAGTATTTGGGAACCGTAGTGCCCTACACAGATAATTTTTATGCAACACTGAATTCTGCCGTTTTCAGCGATGGCAGTTTTGTATACATCCCACCGGGAGTACGTTGTCCAATGGAATTATCCAGCTACTTCCGCATCAACGCCTCGAAAACCGGCCAATTTGAGCGTACACTGATCATCGCTGACAAAGGTAGCTATGTGAGTTATCTGGAGGGCTGTACCGCCCCCATGCGAGATGAGAATCAATTGCACGCCGCCGTAGTTGAACTGATTGCGCTTGAAGATGCTGAAATCAAATATTCCACTGTCCAGAATTGGTACGCCGGTAATAAAGAAGGTGTTGGTGGAATCTTTAATTTCGTTACAAAAAGGGGACTTTGCGCTGGTGCCCGTTCCAAGATTTCATGGACCCAGGTAGAAACTGGATCGGCCATCACCTGGAAATATCCAAGTTGTGTGCTTAAAGGTGATAATTCTGTTGGTGAATTCTACTCTGTCGCCCTGACGAACAACTATCAGCAAGCTGATACAGGCACAAAAATGATTCATCTGGGTAAAAACACGCGCAGTCTGATTATTTCCAAGGGTATTTCAGCCGGTAAAAGCAACAATGCCTACCGCGGATTGGTAAAGGTCAACAACAAGGCTGAAAATGCCAGGAATTATTCACAATGTGACTCCTTGCTCATCGGCGATCAATGTGGTGCCCACACCTATCCATATCTGGAAATTGAGAATCCAACAGCCCAGGTTGAACACGAAGCCACAACCTCCAAGGTGAGTGAAGATCAAATATTTTATTTAAATCAGCGGGGAATTTCTACTGAAGATGCAGTAGGAATGATTGTTTCTGGCTATGCCCGTGAAGTTTTCCAGCAACTCCCCATGGAGTTTGCTGTTGAAGCCCAAGCACTTATGTCCGTGAGCCTCGAAGGCTCTGTAGGCTAATTTTTTAGGAGAATTTTCTAAGATGTTATCGATAAAAGATTTACAGGTTTCGGTTGAGGGAAAGCCGATTCTTAAAGGATTGAATCTGGAAGTTAAACCAGGTGAAATCCATGCAATTATGGGACCCAATGGATCAGGTAAAAGTACACTGGCCCATGTCCTTTCGGGTCGTGAAGGATATAGTGTGGATGCTGGAACTGCAGCCTACAAGAATCTGGATTTGCTGGATATGGCTCCCGAAATTCGTGCCCGTGAAGGCATGTTTCTGGCCTTCCAATATCCCATTGAAATTCCTGGTGTCAACAACACATCCTTTCTTAAAAAGGCATTGAATGAAATCCGCAAGCATCGTGGTGATGAAGAGCTGGATGCCATCGATTTTCTCAGCCTTATCAAAAAGCAGATGAAACTGGTTGAGATGAAAGAGGATTTACTCAAACGTCCAGTCAATCAGGGCTTTTCAGGTGGTGAGAAGAAACGCAATGAAATCCTGCAAATGGCCGTGTTAAACCCAACCCTGGCCATTCTGGATGAGACTGATTCTGGACTTGATATTGATGCCCTGCGTATTGTTGCCGGTGGCGTAAACAAATTGCGTTCAGAAGACAATGCCTTCGTTGTGATCACCCATTACCAGCGATTGCTGGATTACATCGTTCCAGATTTCGTGCATGTCCTTTCAGATGGTAAGATTATCAAATCTGGTACCAAGGATCTGGCATTGGAGCTGGAAGAACGTGGGTATGACTGGTTGCTTGAAAAAGCAGAATCTCCAAGCTAGGTGGAGTTTTAGTAGTGGCTGAAAATACAAAACAACTGGCGAATTGGATTCAGGATCAGCTGCAGGCTGACCACGACCAAAATTTTGCTCTGTCTGCGCAAACACGCGCAGCATCACTAAAAATTCTGGATGCAGGTGTTTTTCCTACGCGGAAGGACGAAGAATGGCGTTACACGCCGCTCAATACGCTCCTGGACCAGAACATCGGTGCTGCCAAAAGTGATGTGCCGAATGCAGACTCCATCCAAACATTCAAAAATGCAGTTCCGGAAGCCCATCATTTGGTATTCATCAATGGTAAATTTTCAGAATCACTTTCTGATGATTTGGATTCAGTAAAGGAATCTGGGTATACAGTCAAACTGATGTCCCAACTTACTTCTGATGAACAATTGCAGGCCGAGGGCACCATTCGAGATGCAAAGCTCAGTGATGATAACATTTTCCAGCATTTAGCTCTGGGGTTATCACAGTTTGGTTTGTTTCTGGATGTAGCAAATCATACAGAGGTTAAAACACCTCTCCATCTTTTGAATGTTGCCACGCATGAGGCCTCTACATCTCTCACCAATCCGGTGAATGTCATTCATGTGGGTGTTAATAGTCGGCTTAAAGTTATTGAGCAGTTTGTAAGTCTGTCTGATGCGCAGGCGGTGACCATTCCTGCCAGCTTTATGGCACTGGAAGAGGGTTCAGGCCTGGAACATTTCAAAATCGGGCTGGAATCGGATAGTACAGACCATGTCTCAAATACCAGTGTACAAGTCGGTGCCAATGCGCACTTCACCTCACATCAGTATCTGCTAGGCTCACGCCTGACACGATCCAATATGGAAGTTGGCTTTGCCGGTCCAGGAGCTTCAACCACACTTCGAGGAATCTATTTAGGAGACGGAACTCAGCACCTGGATGTCAGGACATACCTGGATCATGCTCACCCCCATTGTAACAGTGATCAGCATTTTCGGGGGATACTGAATGATCATTCCCGGGGAGTGTTCAATGGCCTGGTTCTGGTACGCGAACATGCACAAAAGACCGACGCTAAACAGTCCAATAAAAATTTGCTGCTGTCCCGAGATGCCAGGGTTGATACCAAGCCACAATTGGAGATTTTCGCCGATGATGTAAAATGTGCCCATGGTGCTACTGTTGGTGAGCTTGATGAGGATGCGCTATTCTATCTACAATCAAGAGGAATTTCTAAGGAGGATGCAGGTCTCATGCTGACCCGTGCATTTGCAGCGGAGATTACCGAAGATATTGGTATTGAACCAGTTCAGGAATATGTGGAAGCGAACATTTCCTCAAGACTAAATGAGTTAAGTCTTGCCAATGTTTGATGTTCAAAAAATTCGCAAGGACTTCCCCATCCTCCAGCATGAGGTTCAAGGAAAGCCACTTGTTTATGTAGACAGTGCAGCCTCTACACAGAAGCCACAGGCTGTAATTGATTCAATCAGTGAATTGTATTCAAAGCATTATGCAAATATTCACCGAGGTGTGTACTACTTGAGTCAAAAATCAACCGCCTTGTATGAGTCATCGCGGGAGACAGTTAAAAATTTCATCAATGCCAGGGATGCGAAAGAAATCGTTTTTGTGCGCGGAACCACAGAGGGTGTCAATCTGGTCGCCAGCAGCTTTCTGGAGCCACTCTTAGAGGTTGATGATGAAATCCTGATCTCTGAGATGGAACATCATTCCAATATCATTCCCTGGCAATTGCTGGCCGAGCGTAAGGGAGCAAAATTGAGGATCATTCCATTGTTGGAAAATGGTGACCTTGATTTGGCAAAGCTTCCAGAATTGCTCACTTCCAAGACCATGATTGTTGCGGTTACTCAGATGTCCAATTCGCTGGGAACCATTAATGATATCGCTACCATCATTGAACAGGCACATGACAAAGATATTCCCGTGTTAATTGATGGTGCTCAATCAATTGCCCATATGCCCATTGATGTTCAGGAACTTGATTGTGATTTTTTCGTATTCTCCGGTCATAAAATTTATGGTCCCTCGGGAATTGGAGCTTTGTATGCCAAGGCAGAAATCCTTGAAAGCATGGTGCCCTATCAGGGTGGCGGGGACATGATACTTAACGTGAGCTTCGAAAAAACTGAATACAACGAGATCCCATATAAGTTTGAAGCGGGGACCCCAAACATTTCTGGAGCTATCGGGATGGCTGTGGCATTGGATTACGTCTCGGAAATAGGCATCTCTAATATTGACCGCTATGAGCAAGACTTACTGAGTTATGCCGTTGAACAGTTTGGCCAAATAGAGGGATTAAGATTTATCGGTACTGCAGCTCTTAAGGGTAGTATTATTTCCTTCGTACTGGATGGGATTCACCCTCATGACGTGGGAACCATTATGGATATGGAAGGTGTGTCTGTGAGAACAGGCCATCATTGTACCCAGCCGGTTATGGAATTCTACAATATCCCGGCTACCACCCGGATCTCTCTGGCATTTTATAATACCAAAGCTGAAATAGATCAGATCGCTGCTTCTATTAAAAAAGTTAAGGAGCTCATGGGATAATGTCTGAGTTGAGAGAGCTATACCAGGAAGTGATCCTGGATCACAATAAAAACCCCCGAAATTTTAAAAAGCTTGATGAACATTCTCATCATGCAAATGGTCACAATCCTCTGTGTGGTGACAAGCTTGAGCTATTCCTGGAAGTTGAAGATGATATCATCAAGGAAATCTCATTTGTGGGGAGCGGCTGTGCTATATCCACCTCCTCTGCGAGCTTGATGACCCAATTTCTCAAAGGGAAATCCATCGAGGATACAAAACAGTATTTTGAGTATTTTCACGACCTGGTCACTGGGAAACAACTTTCTGATGATGAATTGGAGCACCTTGGAAAACTGGCTGTTTTTGCCGGTGTTCAGGAATTTCCAGCTCGCGTGAAATGTGCCAGTCTCTCATGGCATACCTTGATGAATGCGTTGGATAGCACAGAGCAGACTGCAGCAACTGAATAGTGAATTAATTGGATTACATATATGAATGATATTACGCCAGAAATTGATTTAAAAGAGATTGAAGATAAAATCGTCTCCACGATCAAAACTATCTACGATCCTGAAATCCCAGTCAACATCTATGATCTGGGGTTGATCTATGATGTAAAAGTCACGGATGAGCTGGAAGCCTATGTAAAAATGACACTAACTGCCCCCAACTGTCCAGTAGCTGGCTCACTCCCTGTTTCAGTCAAACAGCAAATTTTACAGGAAGTGGATGAGTTGGAATTTGCAGATGTAGAAGTTGTCTGGGAACCCCAGTGGCACAAGGATATGATTACTGAGGCAGGCTTACTACAATTGGGTTTGCTCTAAGTGAAATTGAGTGCCCAAGAAGAGTATGGCATCCGTTGCCTGCTGCACATTGGCCGAATGACTGACTCTGGTGGGAGTAATATTTCTACTATCAGTAAAGCTGAGCAGATTTCGCCCTCCAATACGGCAAAACTGGTTCGCATTCTTAGAATGAATGGTTTTGTAGAAAGTAGTAGAGGAAAGGACGGAGGTTACACACTGGCCAAGGCTCCTGAAGATATCAAGCTCAGTGAGGTTTTTGAAGTTTTAGGTGGAAAGTTGTTTGGTCAGGGCTTTTGTGATCATTATGCAGGAACTGGAGAGGTTTGTGCCCATTTTGACCATTGTACGGTGCGTTCCTTCTGGTGCGCCATCCAATCTGTACTCGATCATGTACTAAGTCAGACGACCCTGAAACACCTCATGGATCCCACAGGATTGGGTTGGTGGGAGACCTGCTTGACTGCAAACCCGCTTTTATCTCAGCCTCAACAGACTATTAATATTTAATTTAGACAAATTTACGAGTTATCACATTCACCTGCCATGTGACAAAGCTCACTTTGGCAATTAAATCTTACAATTGTCTTATATTTGCTACACTTTTTAACTTTTCGTCCTATATTGGTCACTGGCATCTTGAAATGAACGATAATTTTATAAAAGTGACTTAAAAATATTCAGCCGAGAGCATTATGAGTAGCAAATCAAAAACCCAAGCCAAAGTTCTCATCGTCGATGATGAGCCGGACATCACCCATCTTTTTGAGAATTTTCTCAACGATCTGGGATATCAAATTTCAACAGCTACAGAGCCTGAAGAGGCAATTGAACTGTTTGAAAAAGAAGATTTCGATGTAGCTGTTTTAGATATCAATATGCCCCGCATTAGCGGGTTGAAGTTGCTGGAACAGTTCAAGCAAACCAATCCTCAACTTATCGTAATCATGGTTAGTGCTATTCAGGATACAGATATAGTCGTAAAGTGTATACAACATGGTGCATACGATTATCTGGCCAAACCGATTATCGATCTCAATCAGCTGCAAATCAGAATTTCCCGCGGACTATCTGAAAAGCGGATAAGAAGCGAAAACATTGCCCTTAAGAAAGAACTCAAGCGACACACTGACTATCTGGACATCGAAGCTCACTCAGCAGTTTTTCAGAAAGTGCTGGAAAAAATTAATACTGTTGCTGACTACAATACAACTGTACTTTTGACAGGTGAATCGGGAACTGGAAAAGAAGTTGCTGCCCGATTGATTCATACTCAAAGTCACAATTCTCGTGGATCATTTATTCCCATTAACTGTGGGAGTATCCCCGGAACATTACTTGAGAGCACGTTGTTCGGTCATGAAAAAGGTTCATTTACCGGTGCCAATGAGCGTAAAAAGGGTGTTTTCGAGGAGTCACATAACGGAACCATCTTTTTAGATGAAATCACTGAAACGACTCCAGAATTTCAAATTCAGCTACTCCGGGTGCTTGAAACAAGTACTATCAGGCGAGTAGGTGGAACGGTGGAAATACCTCTTAATCTCCGAGTGGTTGCTGCTACAAACCAAAACATTGCAGAGTTGGTTAAAATGGGCCGGTTTCGCGAGGATCTATATTTTCGTCTGAATGTTTTCCACATTGAGATTCCTCCGCTGCGAGAGAGAAGAGAAGATATACCTGTAATTATCGAGTATCACCTGAAGCGCCTTTCCAGCGCTATGGGCAAGAATGTTATGCGCATCGCCCCCAAAGCCTTTCAGGTTTTTAATACACATGATTGGCCCGGAAATATCCGTGAACTGGTCAATGTACTGGAAAATGCCATGATCATGTGCAAAGGAGACTCCATTGGTGTCTCCGATTTGCCCACTCATCTTTTAAGTGGTGGCACTACCATGGTTCTTAATAAGGACAATGAAATCGAAAATTATGCTGATGCGAAAGAAGAGTTTGAGAGAATTTACTTTCAGGCACTCTTGCAACAGGCAGAATTGAATATCAGTAAAGCTGCCCAGACGGCGGGTCTAAGCAGGCAGCACCTTCACCTGAAACTCAAAAAGCTGGGAATTCAGAACTGATATACCCCTGGATTTTCAATTATACTGTAACATATAAACGACATATTCCCCTTTTCACATTTGCTGAATGTGGTTTACATTATTTAGCTAAAAGATTTATAGACAACATGTTCCGCAACTGAGAAAGTAGATGGAAGCAGTCAAAGAAGAAGCAGCCCCGAGTCTAGGCGCCATACAGGCAGAAGGCATATCCGAGATATATAGTACCTTTGGTCTGAAAATGACCAACTTGAAAGGTATTGCTTCTTTTGCTACAGGAGTTGCACTGCAAATATCCGAGGAAGTCTGTCAATTCCATAATATTGTTCCTATTGAAGTAAAAGAAGATGGTGTGGTTGTGATTGCCATGGCCGACCCATTGGATATGATTGCTGTTCAAATTATCCGCGCCAAAGTCGGGAAGGATATTGAAACAGTCTGGGCAGATACTGATGAAATTGAATTTGCTATTGGATCAATTTTCTCAGATAAAAATACCTTTGAAGATACACTACAGGAGCTGGTCGAGGTTGAAGATGATCTCGATGAAGAGGAGGCCATTGATGAGGATAGTATTGATATTCTCAGAACTCAGGCCACGGATGCCCCGGCTGTTGTATTTGTCAATTCGCTGTTGGTACAATCCATTCAGGAGCGGGCCAGTGATATTCACATCGAGCCTCAGGAAAACAATTTAAGAATTCGTCTCCGAATCGATGGTATGCTACGTGAATTTCCACCAGCAAATAGACGTCTTCAATCCGGTGTTATTGCCCGTATCAAAATCCTGGCGGATCTGGATATTGCCGAACGCAGGATTCCCCAGGATGGTCGTGTAAAATTTAAGATTATGGGGCGCAGCGTGGATGTTCGCTGTTCTACCATTCCTGGGATTTATGGGGAAAAGATCGTGATGCGAATTTTGGATCAGGGCTCAACATCCCTGGTGCTGGATGATCTGGGATTCCCACCGGAAAAGCTGGCACAGGTCAAAGAAAAAGCAAATGCCGCCAACGGAATGATTCTGGTAACAGGTCCTACCGGATCTGGAAAAACGACCACCCTGTATTCAGTTCTAAATTATGTCAACAGCCCTCAATTGAATATCATTACTGTTGAAGATCCAGTTGAGTACCGCCTTGAAGGGATCAATCAAGTACAGGCACGCCCTGGGGTAGGTCTCACCTTCGCTTCGGCACTGCGCTCAATCCTGCGTCAAGACCCCGATATTGTAATGGTTGGAGAAATTCGTGACCTAGAAACTGCTGAGATTGCCATCAAGGCAGCTTTGACTGGACATATGGTGCTGAGCACCCTCCACACAAATAATGCAGTTGCAACCATAATTCGACTACTTAACATGGGGATTGATAAGTATTTAATCGTATCTTCTGTGTCAGTAATTGTGGCCCAACGATTGGTGCGAAGAATCTGTACGGGTTGTAGAGAGCCTTTCGAACCCACAGCTGACATGAAGCTCTTTATGAATCGACAGGGTATTGATTTGACAAAAGATACATACTATAAGGGCAAGGGCTGCAAGCAATGCTCCGGATCCGGGTACTGGGGTCGATTTGGTATTCATGAGATTCTATTTATGGATGGCACGATTAAAGAACTGATTATTGAGGATGCGTCTGAAATGGAAATTCGCAAAGCTGCTGAAGACGCGGGTACTTTATCGATTTTTGATGAAGGTGTAGACAAAGCGCGCCGTGGTTTGACTACTTTGGATGAGATAATAAGGGTCGCTTAGACTGAATGGGTAATTTTAGATATATAGCCGTTGATAACAAAGGCAAACGAACCGAAGGTACGCTGGGTGGATTCACTCGGGAAGAAGTCAGTGCTGAGCTTCGTAAGATGGGTCTAAAGCCTGTTAGTGTCGAACCCGTTCGGAAAAAGAAGAAAAATTGGAAGCTAAGTGAGATCAACCTCACACCACCGAAGGTAGATTTATCAGTAAAGGTTATATTTTTTAGAGAACTCTCAACACTTTTGGATGCCGGTATTCAACTGGTTGATGCTATCTCCATCGTTCAACTTCAATTTGAAGACAAAACTTTCCAGAAAGCTCTGGGTGAGATTCTTGTATTTGTAAAGGCTGGTCACCCATTTTCCGAAGCACTCGGTGAGCATAAAAATATATTTCCAGGATTCGTAATCTCAATGGTATCAGCTGCGGAGATGGGTGGTGGTCTGGATCAAATTCTGAGTCAGATCGCTATATACATTGAAAAAGAGGATGACGTTAGAAAACGTCTAAGCTCTGCCACGAGCTATCCAAAGTTTATTGCAGGATTTTTTGCTGTTGTTCTGGCAGGTGTCATGTTCGGGCTCATGCCGAAATTTGCTGATATTTTTGCCAGTTTCGGAGCTGAATTGCCTGCTTCAACTCAAGTTATGATCAATATTAGCACCTTTATGAGGAATAACATCATCATCGAGGCAATATTGATTGGAGGTGCATGGATAGGTTTTAAGGCATTTTCTGCTTCTCCCAAGGGTCGTTATTTTATGGATAAACATATCTTCAAGCTCCCCATAGCAGGTCACATTATACACAAATCACTGATATCAAGGTTTGCAAAAACTTTAGCTGTTTTAATTAGAGCCGAAGTCTCCATTATAAATGCTTTAAAAATTGCTGGCAATACCTCTGACAATGAATATATCAAAGAAATTACTGAAGCTGTTTCAACACAAATTGCTCATGGTCGCAGTCTGGGTGGACAGCTGGCAAAGTTTGAGGATGTCTTCCCCGTGATGGTGAGTTCGATGATTGCTGTTGGTGAGAAGTCAGGTGCGCTGGCTATTATGTTGGAAAAGATTTCTGAGTTTCATGAAGCTGATTTTAATACTGCCGTTGACAAACTATCTAAAACCATTGAGCCAATTGTCATGGGTGGGTTGGGCGTCGTCATTAGCATCATCATTGTTACACTCTACTTACCAATTTTCCAGATGAGCTCCGCGATTCACTAAACAAATCCCCTTTCCTATACCACGTCCTTGTCCAAAGAAGGGTCCACAACTAGGTGGGTGTTCACTTGTGGAAAGACGGCCCCTGTATACTATCCCAAAGGTTGGCCAGAACTGGCATAAAGAAATATGCATAATCCGCAAAACATTTCAATAGCAAGCATATATTCAGTTCTTCCCTTCTGTTTATTTCTCCTTTTTATATATATTATTACTATTATTTCAAATTACCTAGAACAACGAATTAGTAAGATTTATGCTACATAGGCGTATAACTTTAAGTATCTGGGCGCTTCCAGGGAGGCGAAATGAAATTCCCTAAATGAATTTGTTAGCAGAATGTTACAGTTACTTGAAATGTTGTATATTATATACTTAGATGATTTCATCTTGAGGTTCAGTGATAAATTTATTGCCTTTTTTGTGCTTATTTAATTTGGATTGATTATCACTATGGTGTATTTTTATGACATATTTGAATGGTCTTTGAGCATAATGGTGTAAAAATTCTTACAACTATTATATATAGAATATTATTGTTACATCTATATCTTCCTGTTTTACATGGATTTACAATAAGTATTCTATATTGGCACATCATTTGAATGTAATAAAGCTTGTAATGGAAATAAAAAAAACAGAAAACAAAAAGTAAAAAAAGTTGTTAAACGTAACATCAAGAGTCCTAAGAGGAGGATATCAAATGAAACGAAATAGTGGTTTTTCATTAGTCGAGTTGATGATCGTGATCGTGATCATCGGTGTTTTGGCAGCTGTCGCTGTGCCTATATACAACAATAACGTAACTAAGGCCAAGATGAGTGAAGCAGATGCTTCTTTAGGTAGTCTAAGAACTCAGCTACGTGTTTATTATGGCGAAAATGGAGAATATCCAACACGCGCAACTGCAACACACGTAATCAATGATACCTGGAATGATATCAAAGTTGGTGAGATTACTGGTAAGTATTTCACTGATTCTTCATTCACCTATCTGAGTGCAGATGGTTCAAGCTATACACTTACCTGTGCAGCTGGTGGCATTCTGAATTCAAATCGCACACTCGATCAGGCTGGTACACTCGCCGGTGGTATCTAAGCCAAGCGTTTAGATCATCATTATAGGGTAATCGTTCTTTGAAGCAAAATAGTAACCATGGATATACTCTTGTTGAGGTTATGGTCTCCGCAACCTTGCTAGCCATCATCGTGTTAGGTACAATGCAGTACTTCACATTGAGTCGCTGGCAAGTTGAAAAGGGTATCCGTAGCCAACTCGCCTGGGCCAACATGGCCTCACGCATGGAAAAGGCTATAGATCTTGGTTATAGTTCGCTTCAAGACAGTCTGCCTGAAACTTCGGTACCCCTGACTCTCAACGGGATTCAGGGGTATCGTACTACTATCGTAACTGCCGTGGACGATAGTTCCGATGGTTACGCTCCTACTGACACTTCCATTCCCGACTACTTTGATGTGACTGTGAAATTTGCCTGGTTCACACCTGATAATGTCACAGACAGCCTGAGCTGCAGTTTTTCTGAAGAACGTAGTTGGACATATTAATGCCCCCCCGAACCCTTAACAGGGGTTTCTCTCTTGTCGAGCTGACATCCGCAATGGTTGCCAGCTTTATTTTAATTATAGGTTTTGGTTCAGTCATCGTTCTCAGTCGTCAGCAACTGACTGAGACCAATGTCCGCGTTGGTCTTGGTTATGACCAGGTCCTTATCGACAATTACATTCGTACAAAACTGACCAGTACTGTCAGTGATTCCATGCAAATTTTTGCCAATGCTTCAGATGAAAATAGTTCGACTACAAGTACAAGTGGTCCAATTCTCCGGGCTGTGGATTCCGATTCAACTGTATATCATTTAGATCTCAGTGGCAATTCACTACTCTGGATGATTGATTCTGTGGCTCATGTCCCTGTTGATTGTGAAATAGCAAATCTAAATTTCTCAGAGCGCGCAGGAAATATTGGGAAAATTCTGACTATTAGCATGGATTTGGTTTCTTCTGAAGACACCCTTGGGTGTGAATGGTCAATCACCTTGCGGAATTAATTCAAGTGGCATGAAACATTCAGCATCCATGTGATTGGATTTGTTTTCCATCCCAAGCCATAACACTATTCATCAAACCCAAAAGAAGTACATACGTAACTCCTCCAGCCTACTGCCCTTCTTATCATAAAACTTGAGTGGAAGGAGATACTGACTTTCTTGAGCTGGTATAGGTTGCATTTTGCGTGTGGAAATTTGATTGGAAGTATAAACCACCTTAAGCTTTGCTACATGGCACCCCCTCATCCATATACTATTTCTGAAAAGAGATAAGCGTGAATGACAGGATAACCTAAGGGGTATGCTGGCCCTGTAACTCTTCCCTACATTCCGTCTTAATTGTTTCCCCGAGGTAGCTGTTTGCATACAACTTAGTTATACCGTACTGGCAGTCTACCCATTGAATAAAGGTTTTTGACAAACAACAATACCTGTTCGTGTCGTTGGTCGAACCTGATGCACCACCTGGATGATTCCAGGGAGGTATCAGTGACTGATTAACCTCACAATCGTCATAGCCAGGTAACACAGATTACGGGATCAACGGAAAATTTCCTCATAAACATACATATCAGGCAATGCCCCTTTATAGCGGACAGGTATCTGCTGCCAGCATACCAGCTTTCTTGTGAAGTCAGAATATTCTCTTCATATATATGAAAAGATAAATTCCATGTAAGTAGTATACTCCATGAACTTGACATGAGTCCTACCCTATCTGAAAATTTGATTTAAACTTCATTTGTTTATATACACAATTCCATACCTCACTCCACTCTCCCTGGTGCCTGATAAAATCCTCCATTGACAACACCAGCCCTCCCCCTCCTGATTAAACCCCTGTTCAAACTTCTCTTCCAATTTGTAACTCATCTTTTCTCAATGTAAATAGAGACTCACTGCTTGAATAGCGTTCAAACTGGATTTTGCGCTCCTCAAGTGACAGGTATAGATACTATGTTACTGATCAAGAGTAACTATCCAACTCAGTTACCCAAGTTCACTCTGACAAGATATACATGTCCATATGTGCACTTTTTACTGAATCTAGGATAACAGATATTTGCCTGAGCCAATACTCATCAAAAGCTGAATATCCAACGATCCTTATTTGAGAACATCAATGACCCATAACGCAAACTCTAACACGAACAAGGGTGGTACACATTGCAAAATCTTTTGCCAAATTAATTCTGTAGTTGGTTTAGCACCATTACAGAAACATTCCCTCCTCATTGCAGAAGACAGAACTCAAATATTCGCGACAATCATCAGTTCAATTATGAAGTACTTTTCGAACCTGCTTGAATGGTTGGAAGCGCGAAGGGCATCACTTAGTTATTTGTTGGTGCCATATTTCAGGCAAAAAATTTGAATTGTACATATATCGAGCTATTTATCCATATATAAAACTTAATATTCATTTTTTATTTTAAATTTCAATCTTTCTACCTCACCTCACATAAGTAATTATTTTATTACACTGCTATAATTTCTGTGAATTGTTGTGCAGATCTCAAGTGCAGCAACTTGTAATATCAGATGCACTGACATCGTTTTATTACACATTCTTATCATATTGTTTATTATGTATTTATAGAGGTTTATGTCGCAATTATGGTGCAATTTCACAGTGATATTCACCCAAAATATCAACGGAATATCAAGAAGTGTTATATTTATGCGACATATTTTTCTTACAAATCACGCTGATTGTGTAATAATAATTACATACTTTCACATTTGAAGATTTTTATTACATGGTTAACATCCTGTTTTTACTGCTTTTATCGTCCCCTTAAAAGTTGGCACGCCATTTGAACTATAAAGAGGCGTGATGAGACAGAAAAACAGAAAAGCAAACCTCAACAACCAGCCAGCAAATAACGCTGCAAACCAGGATGGATTATCATGCTAGTTGCAGTATTAATGCTATTTACGATTTTTTCATTTACTGGTGTTGCTGTACTGAATATCTCCTACCTCTCAAACAATACCTCAATGGAAACTGTAAATAATATTAAACTACAGTATGCTCTTGAGTCTTCTATTAATGAGTCCTTATGGCGCATTAATAGTGGTGTTGACTCATTGGTTAATGTTACTGTGGATGGCATAACCACAGCTTGGGATTCATCCTCTAATGTATTATCAGTAAATGTGGATATGTTTCAGATGGAATCGGAAGTTCTTTTAGACCTCTCTGAAGATACCCACTTTGATCGTGGTATTGCTGCAGAAGAAGAAGTTGACCTTAATGGATATACTACTGGTCTCGAGGATGATCAACAGATTCGCGAAAACTTCAGTTTTCTCCCAGATGTAGATGAACAATTCTACCGCGATAATGCCATTGAAATCCACACACAGTCTGGGTCCTGGTGGTCCAGGTATTCCTTTAGCAATGATACCCTGGCTGATGGAATTCACGTTTTCGAGGGAAACTATTTGAATATTGACAATATCACCATCAACTCAGGAACCTTGGTTTTTCTCGGTCGCCATATCAATTTCCTGCATGGCAACAAATTCACAGCTCCACCCTCTGATTCAACAGGAGCCTATCCCGCACTTGTACTGACTGATAGACGTGAAGATTTTCATATGTGGAGCCCTGATAATGACGAGCGGATATTAGGGGCTATCTTTTGCAAGGGAGATGTTGATCTGGAGAATGGTGAAGTATCCGGGCCAGTGGTTGGACGCAATGTGAGACTTCACAGGCATTTCAACTTCCTCGACTCTGAAAATGAGCACTACTTTCGCTGGACAAAAGGTTTTGGACACAAGCATAACTACGATTGGCCCAAACAGATCGGTCGCTGGAAAACCATGAAATGGAATAAGAAGCATAACGCCTAAGCTCCAAACTTTCAAATCACACCTAATACCCACCTTTAAAAAATCCTCATAATTGAGGATTTTTTATATATTTTTATATGATATAAATTATCATAATATTGTTATTATTGCATTTAGAGCAGTAATATTTAT